>CACYSH010000037.1 GCA_902776945.1 uncultured Ruminococcus sp. | reverse complement strand
AACAAGATAAAGATGATAAAGCGCAGGATGTACGGCAGGTGTTCATTTGAACTTCTGAGGGCGGCTGTGCTGCTGAATCAGAACGGGTGAGTAAGAACCTCATAAGTACCTACAAAAATCAGCATTTTTTGAAGGCAAAATCGAAAAATAATTTTTTCTTCTCTCTTTTGCATAAAATGCAGTACCACTTTTTAGTTAAATCATAGAACCGAGTGTTGAAAAATAAAAAGCACCTTTAAAATTCTCAGAATTTTGTAGGTACTTTATGAGAGGGATATTCAAAGTCGGCTGCATACGCAGCGGTCGATAAAACATTTTCAGCCCATTCGGGCTATTTTAATTTTGCAAATCGTAATTGTTTCCGGCTTGTAAACACCGGCTTAAGCAAGTATAGAAAGTGCCGTATACCGCGGTCACGGCACTTTCCCAAATCGCGGCACCCCTGCGATTTGGCTGTTAAGGGAACCCGGAGCCCTTAACAATATCCCTCTGCCGAGGGAACACACATTAATAACCATAAGAGACGAAAGGAGCAAAACTATGGCAAGAAAGTACAAACAGATACACCGCAAGGAGATCGACTTTGACATTAAGGACTGGGAGAAGATAGAACACAGGGCTGCCGCCTGTCACACTGATACAACGAAGTATCTGAGGAATATCATTCTGAATACCGAACCAAACTTCTATGACATGAAAGAAATTGCTCCTCTGCTGAACGGCATGAGGATAATATCAACCAATATCAACCAGATCGCCAAGAAAACAAATGAAACGAACAACATATATGCAGCCGATGTCGAGAAGCTGCGGGAGGAGTGTGAAAGCCTATTCCATACCTTAAATCTTTGTGTATCCATGCTACGGTCAATAAAAGCATAGCCTATATCCTAAATCCCGACAAGACCGAAAACCTTGTACTTACAAGCTCGCTGAACTGCACGACCGACGCCGAGCAAGCGTTCAGTCAGATGCAGCTTGTTTATGAGCAGTACGCCAAAGACCGCTACAACAGCCCTCCACCGCTGAAAGGCAAAGGAACGGTCAAGGCTATTCATTATATGATGAGCTTTGCCGATGAGGAGAATGTTACGCCCGAACTCGCCCACAAGATTGCTAAAGCTTTTGTGCGAAAGAACTTCGGTGATGATGTACAGGCGGTCATTGCGGTGCATACCAATGTTGATCACGTCCATGCGCATATAATTGTCAATTCATATTCGCTGTCCGGGCAGAAGTATTATGCCAACCAAACATCTCTGCGACAGGCAAGAGAGACCGTAAACGGCGTATGCCGTGCCTTTGGAGTAACACCCGCGCTCAACTTTGAAAACAAGGGGCGCTCAATGCAGTACGACGAGTGGCAGCACAAGAAGAACGGGACTTCGTGGAAGGAACAGATACGACATGAGATAGACAGGCTGATACCTGTTGTCAATTCGCTTGATGAACTGTTGCAGGCACTTGAAGAACATGGGTATGAGATCAAGCGCGGCAAATACATTTCTGTCAAAGCACCCGAGCAGGAACGGTTTGTCCGCACCAAAACTCTGGGCGAGGAATACACCGAGGACAGCCTGAACACTCGCATTCTATATCGTGAGGTGGGGACAGGCACTACTCCGTCACTTGACAGTATATCACATCTTCGTGCTGCATATATTGCGATTATCGGAGATGTGCGGATACTTGCCGAGCAGCGAAAGAAAGTCCCTCGCAAACGTATCATCACAGCGGAGTATTCGATTGATAATGACCTTGATGTGTATCGCCTCTCTGCGCAGCTGTCTGTTATAAACCGTGACAGCATCGGCTCAATCGGAGAACTGGAAGGCAGGATTGCAAAGCTGCGAGCCGAGTATGAGAAAGAACGGCAGGAGATAAATAACCTTATTGAGCAGCACAACCGCATGGTGAGCCTTTTGGAACAGGCACAGGAATACAACAGCCTGTCTGATAAAGGCGAACTGTCCCCTGCTGATGAACTTAAAATGTCAGTAATAAAGACCGCTCTGCATGATAACGGCATATATTCATCTGCCGATGTTGACAAACTCAAACATAACACTGAAAGTCTTGGCAAAAGAATAGCAGCCCTCAAGGATAAGCTTGAAAACTGCCGGCAGCGTTATGATGTTTATTCGGATATTGCGAAGACTTATGGCGAGATCTCGCAGGGGGACTATATCTCAAAACTGGTCGAGGAAGAAAAGCAGCGAAGGGAGCAGGCTGCGAAGAAGAGCAAAAAGTCGCTGTAAAGCTCTTGACAGGGCGATATGGAAATGATATAATATACTTGATGAAGTGGTACCATTGGCAGATAAGGATACTGTAACAAAAGAATATATGCAGGACAGAGCGACATTTGCCGATGCGTTCAATCTCTATCTTTACGGCGGTGAGCAGGTCATCAAGCCCGAGCAGCTCAGACCTCTCGACACGACTGCTATAGCATTACCATATGGTGAAGATGGAAAGTCCGTTCCTGTTCAAAAGTTAAGAGATGTGCTGAAAATGGTCACGGCAATGACCGACGATCATGCCGCTTATCTGATACTTGGTATTGAGAATCAGTCGCAGCTGCACTACGCTATGCCTGTCAGAAATATGCTGTATGATTCGCTGCAATATTCGGCACAGGTCGATGAGATAGCAAAAAGCCACCGCAATGAGAAAGACAAGGCTGAGACTTCCGAAGAATTTTTGTCGGGATTTTACAGAACAGATAAACTGCTTCCTGTAATTACTCTGACAATACTTTGGAGCGGCGATAGGTGGACTGCGCCAAGATCACTTTTTGAAATGCTTTCTATTCAGGACGGCAGCCTGATGAAATATATGTCGGATTATAAGCTGAATGTATTATCGCCTGCCGAATTGTCAGACGCGGAACTGGGCAAGCTAACAACAGAGCTGGAGCTTGCGTTCAAAGGCGTTAAATATTCAAACGATGCGGACGGACTGAATGAGCTCGTTCATAATGATAAGAGATTTACATCTGTATCTAAAAGCACCGCGATATTTTATAACAAGGTATTAGGCACGGATATAGATGTTGAATCAGAACCGGAAAAGGAGGGATACGACGTGTGCAAGGCAATAGATGTTTTGATGGAAAGATCGGAGACTAAGGGTCGTGACGAAGGCATAAATAAAGGTATCATAGATACCCTTGCCGGTCTTGTAAAAGACGGCATCCTATCGCTTGCTGAAGCAGCTAAACGTGCCAACATGACAGTATCCGAATTTGAGGACAAAACTGGTTTAAGAGCATAAAAACAGGGCGGTTCTTTGACCGCCCTTCAGTCTGTCGCAAAACCCCATATCTGCTTTGGATATGGGGTTAAATTATGCAATCGAAAACCAATATCTGTCAAAAAGAATGCGAAATAACGCATATACACGCTTATCCCAGCGGTGTATCGCATACTTTTTCAGATTCATGGCAGCAAATTTAAGCCTGACCCATTTGCTTACCTGGGACAAGCCTCTGAAATATGTGAATCGCATCGAGTGCTTTTCTTTTGCGTCCGCAAACACTCGCTCGATCGTTTCTTTTCGTTTATCATACAGCTCTTTCATACCTGTGGTGTGCCGTATGTCTTCGACCTGTTCAAGATAATCGAGCCAGATGTGTTTGGTGACAGTCTTTTCGCATTTAGCATTCTCAGTACACTTGCTTTTGTTCGGACAGCTTTCGCATATATACCCCTTGCTTTTGTACTCTCTGTATCCATCTCTGTTGGTCGTTGTATAATTTAATACTTTGTTTTGCGGACAAATGACGCAATCGTAGTATTCATCAAGAACGTACTCATACGGTCTGAAAAAGCCGTCCTTTCCCATCGGGCGCTTGTATGGCAGTACCGGTATCCTGCCGTCATCGATCACTTTTTTTGCTATCCATGGGGTCTTGTAGCCTGCATCCATTACTACATGATCTATCTCTTCAAATCGTTCTGTCAATCTGTCATATAGTTCGTCAAATGCCACACTGTCATGTACATTTCCCGGATTTAACGTCACATCCATAATGTAGCCGTGCTTATCGCAAGCTGTCTGTGCTGCGTATGCAAAGCATTTTTTATGCTCGCCCTTGTGAAATAATCCGCACTCGGGGTCAGTTGTTGAAACGGTCACTTCTTTGGTTTTTACATTTTCAACTTTTGTTCTATAAATGAGCGTGTTTTGTCAAATTGCATAAATAATCATCGTTAGATAAAGCCTTCTCACGAGGACGGCGGGGGCAATGGCACGAACAAGTTCGTGCAGCCGCCCTACAAGCCTTGTGATAGTCAGGTTTTGTGCAAGTTGACGGTGCTGCTCATTTATAGTTTTGTTGAATCATCGGTTGGATTTTCGGGTGTATTATCTGCTGCGTCACTATTTACATCACTTCCTCCGTTCTTATCATTTTTGTTTTTGAACGGCTTCTTCCCGTGAGCTTCACGGTCTTCGTTTATCTCTTTCATGAGCTGTTCTTCATAGACCTTAGCTGCTTCCGGAACTGCCTTCTTTACAGCTTTTTTCATATTGGCATTTGCCTTTATGTGCGTTCCGTCGATGAATACCGCTTCGGGCGAAAGATATCCGGCACCGTTTATCTCTGACAATATCCAGCAGAATATTTCTTCGACCACTTCTTCATTGAAACGATGCTTAAAGTTTCTGCTAAGTGTTGAAAAATGAGGTGTCTGCTCATTCAGAAGATACCCGCAGAACCAGCGGTAAGCTATGTTCATTTTTACCTCTTCCGCAGTCTTACGAAGAGATGGTATGCCATACAAATGCTGTATCAGCACCATTTTGAAAAGCACAACAGGATCAACTCCGGGTCTGCCGTTGTCAAGACAGTACAAGTCCTCAACAAAATCATAGATCTTATCGAAGTCTGCTGCTTTGCTGATTTTCCTCAGAAGATGATCTTTCGGTACAAATTCTTCTATGCTTATCATTTCTAACTGGCTCATATCCTTGGTTTTCTTTTCCAGCATATTTATCACCCTACTTTATTATACCACACTTATTCAAAAAAGCCTACCCTTTCGGGTAGACTTTTGCGACAGACTGAAGCGGAGAATCATGCTCCGCCTTTTTAAAAATTTGCATAAGGTGAATAAAAAATCAAATAAGCCGGGAAAATGGCTGCTCACGACATATCCGCTCCGCCCCATTCAACAACAGTAAAGCCCTTTCTTTCAAAGCGAGCAAATGTCTGCGGTTCGATATTTATCTTATGGTCGAGAGCCTTGAATGTCATGAACACGCGCAGAACGCTGTCCGGCGCGGGAGTAACGGTCAGCACGTTGTTCTCGGTGTAAACGTCCCCCTGGAAAGCTATCTGATTATACTTGTTATGCTCCATCAGCGGCAGCCAGTAGACGATAAACTCGTTCATCTCGCGTTCGGTAAGACCTACCTCCGTCAGCTTTTCGCGCAGAAATGCTTCGGTATCCTCGCCCTTTACGCAGAAGCCGCGGCTCATATCGTAAGGCGAGCAATCGTCCCTTGAATCCCAGAACAGATAATCATAGCTGTGTCCGTCCGCATTGTTGACGATCCTTCCGTCGGGGTAAGCCGTAACGTCCCAGCCGTTCGCGCCGTATTTCGGATAAGTAGTCCAGAATGTTCCGTAAGGCTCAACTTTGACATTTATGTCTGTTTCTTTTTCGGGGTAGAGGTAGATTACGGGTTTGGCGGTTTCCAGATTACGATCATAATTAAACTCTTTATTGTTTTCCTCGCATATCTGTATCATATCATCGAGATGATACAGATACTTTGTTTCTCTTGAATCACCTGTATCGATCCATCCGAAATATTCCTTGCCGTCATGTGTCGCCATACCGAAAGACCAGTCGGAATCGGGGTCGTTGTAACCGTAAAGCCGTACAACATCTCCCAGTGTAAGTTTCACCAATGATTCTGACGAGTAGTCCGGAGCCACTCTGAAATTATGTCTGGTGGCATAAACAAACATATCATCATCATGACCATGTTCCGAATAAATGAAATACGCGGGCTTGGTCACTTCATCAAATCTGTATATTTCGGGTTCGCTGTCAGCAAGATGCCAGCTATAACACCAGCCGCTGAAATTCTCGGCTTTAACATATACCCATGAATATTCCGTTTCGGTAAGCAGATCGACCTCTGTACCAAGCGGGAGAACCGCGTATGAGGATTCCGTTGACGGACTCTTATAAATCCTCATAACATAGTTATCATGAGGTGAAACATAATACGTCCCCTTGCTGACAAGATATTCCTCGTCGGGAACGAGCGGTCTTGATTTATCAAAATCGCTTGGTATCTGATACTTTCCGTTTACCGCTTTCTTAGCGGTCGTAGTTGCCGCCTTAGATGTAGTAGTTGTTGTGGTTGTAGTCGTTGTGGTGGTAGTCGTCGTTGTTGTGGTAGTAGTTGTTGTACGGGGTGTAGTAGTCGTGGTTGTGATCTTCGTTGTTGTGGCTTTTGTGGTCGTTGCGGCGGTAGTCTGCGGCGTAGTGGTCGTCACCGCCGTCGAAACGGCAGGCTGTGTTTTGTTCCCGTTTCCCCTGAAAGCAAGAACTCCCGCGCCGATACCGACCACGCAAACGCACACCAACGCCGCTGTAATGGCTTTGCTTATGTTTACCTGCGGAGGCTCACCTCCGTTAATCGGATTGGGCGGTTCGGGCGGCTCCGAAGTTTTACGAAGTTCCCGAGAAATATCCGTCAACTCATCTTCTGTCAGTTTGTAAAACGTAGTGATCGTTTCTTTCATTTTCTAACGCTCCTCCACGCTTTATTTAAACACCATATCTGCCACCGAAGGTACCAGCTCCACTACCGTTCCCTCGTTGTTCTCTATCTCCACCGCGTCATCGCTGTTATATACGACAATACCGTTTTCGTCCAGCTGCTCGCCGAGGTTCGGAACAACATATCCACTCAGTTCTTCAAGCGATATTTCCCCGTGAATAACGCCGCTTATCATATCCCACGAAAGCCTGCCCGCCTTTTCGGATATATCGTCTATATTTTCCCAGGCAGTCCTTATCACCATATTATAATCTATTACCTTGTCTCCGAGACCCGTTTTCACGCTGTTCAGAGCAATCGAAGAGGTCACTATCGCGGTGGAGATGAGCATATCGTCAAACACCTCGCCGCTTTGCTTGGTAACTGCCGAAACAAGCGAATCGCTCACCGACATTCCATTGCTGATATTCCGCGAACACTCGGCGGCAAATTCGGTAAGATTATTGATAAGATTTTTAAGCTCCGACATAAGGAACTTGCGGTTTTTAAGTATTGATATGAACGATTTTGTCACGGACACCCCGTTATGCGCCATTATGCCGATGCTGACGATTATTATTCCGCCCGCAGCGAACCTTTTGCCGATGCCGTTTCCGGAAATAACGCCCGCAGCAGCACTGTTTCCCCTGCTTACTGCCGACGGCACGCCGTCTTTGAACACCAGCTCGGTACCCTCTCCGAATGCTTTTTCAAGCTCTTCTATGCTGTATCCGAAGAGCTTGTCTTCGGTCTTGCCGTCTATTATCGCCTGAACGTTCTCCGGAGATATATATACCACGCTGCAAGTCTCGACCGAATATCCGTTCTTCTCCTGCTGCTCCGCCATAGCTTTAAGGCTGTTATTAAGCTCTTCGTAATCCACTTCCTCGAAAAGCCCTACCCCATTGTGCGTTTCGTAAGCTCCGGTAAAGATCATCTCGTCATACAAATACCGGTTATTGTCATAATCATACAGACTGCCGAGGTCAAGGTCGTAATTATCCACGGTATTCTCCATTTCGGTATACTCTATCCTCGATGATGATGTCTGCCGATATTTAACATACTTGTCTTTATAGACAAAATGCGAAGACCCGATATTATCATAATTATACGCGCACAGATACTGCTTATAACCGTCGCCTTCGCTGCCGTCATTGCCGTCATCGCCGCTGCTGACCGTTATCGTGACAGGCTCTTCGGCTGCCGCCGCGCTGCTCCCGGCAAGCTCTGCGCTTATCACCTCGACAAATCCGCCCGTGTTTATATCGTCCCCGCCAAACAGCTTTATCCTGTCGTCTGTAAAGCACAGCCCTCTCATTATGTTCCCGCCCGGCTCGGAGGGGACGCAATATCCGCATCGGGTATCAAAGCCCGCTTCCGAAAGCTTGTTTGCCACGGAGCCGCAGACAAGCTTGTAAATATCGTCGTCCTGCTCCGGCACGGTCTGTTTTTCCGTTTCGGACGGAGCAGAGTCCGCCGTTAATGATGTCGCGGAGACCTCCGGCTGTTTTGATGTTGTTACGGTATCTGTCCGGATGATATCTGTGCTGCTTTCCGAGTCTGCACCCTGCTGCGGCTTTTCGGCGCACCCTGCCAGTGCCGAAAGAGCCATTACTATGCCGGTCACAAGAGAAAGCGCCCCGAAACGCGGGCGGTATTCGTTTTTCATCGGTCTTCCTCCTCCATTTTCTTCACTTCATGAACAGCATTGAATATTTCGGAATATGTTTTGCTGTCATTCGTCCTGACGTCATCATAACCGGCACTGCCCGTGATCTTTATTGTCAGGCTGTATTTATGTCCGGCACGGTCGATAAATGTCACACGGTAATTCCCTTTGCGGTAAAGGGCAAGCCCCTCCAGCTCTTTGGCGTAGCAGATAAGCCTGTTCTCCGACGGATAAACGTCCGACTCGACTTTCACTATCGCCCACTTGTCAAGCTCGTTGGCTATTTCGGCAAAGCTCACCGCGTCAGCCGTAAGCTCCTGATCCTCTCCCGGTACAAGCTTGTACATCGTCTCTTTGCCGCCGTTTACGGCACGCAGAGTGACAGCTGTCGTGTTTCCCGCAAGATATATCACATCGTAGGCGTTCACGTCGCCGTACTTGTTCTTCTCGCTTATCGTTATGACTGCCGAGGGAAGATGCTGCTTGTCAACCGACGTGCCTGCTTCAAGCTCCAGCGGTTCGTCAAGTTTTTCGCTTTCGGCGGTTATGGTCTTTGCATCTATATCTCCGTTCCCTATCTTCATGAATGTATAGCCGTTCAAAACAGGCAGACCGTCCGCTTTCAGCTTTTGACGCTGTTCCTCGTCCGAAAACAGCCTTATGCTTTCCCTTTCGGTCATATCTTCAATGGGCTTGTCAACTGTTTTGAGAGTCTTTGTCGTGTCGTCTGCCGTCGGGTCAAAGTAGGCTGTCTCTACATTCTTCTCCGCGTTATCGCAGAGCAGTTTAGTCAGAGCAAGCTTGTCCTCTTTCGTAGCGGCAGGATAAGGCTCTTTCTGATTGGAGACACCCTTATACAGTATTTCCCAGCTGCCGGTTTCTTTATTGTAGCTTTTTTCTATGAAGCGTTTCTCTATATCGTAGGCATATCTGTAAGCCTCGCCTTTGCTGCCGCAGTCGAAGCAGACATATATGCTCCCGCCGCCCGTCGTTTCGTAGGCTACCTCGTAATGCTTCGGCTTGAAATCCTCCTGCCGTTTAAAGCCGTCAATGTTAGCCTTGTTGACATACGGCGCGGGCGATTCGTCAAGCACCGTGAAACGATAGGTATAGTGGAAAAAGCTGCCCGAGCTGTTGTCGCCGCTGTAAAGCTCGGCGGTGTATTCGCCCGGCGCAAGTGTAAAGCTCTTTGAACTGCGGTCGTTTGCCTTCGTTTTTGTTCCCTCCATGACAGTATCGGGATCGAGCGTCAGCACCGTTTTTCCGGAGATATTCTCCTTTACCGTGCCTGTCAGCGGGGGCACGCTTTCCCCCGTAGCTTTGAGCTTCATCACGGCGTCGCGTGCGAACACAAGGTCATACCCCTCGCGGAATATGCGCTTTTCGGTAACAAGATAATCCTCGAAATAAGTGCTTCTGCCCTTGTCGCTGCCGCCGTCGAAAACATACACGGTCATGCTCGTTTCCTTGCCGAGCTTTGTTTTCACTTCTATATCGTAACGTCCGTTTTTGGTAAAGCTGTCGCCGTTTGAAGCGTTTTTGCCGTTTACCTTAACAGTATAGGCGGCTCCGAGAGTATCTATCGAAAAGCCCTTGACCGTTGTTCCGCCGTCCTTTATCGTTTCGCCCTTTTCGATCTGTTCGGCGGTATATCCGGTGTCGGAAGCTCCGTTCACGGCGTCTATCGACCTGCCGAGATCGTGCAGAGATATATTGCCGTTGTTATAGCAGGCAAAAAATTCATAGACCTCGACATGATAAGTCGAGCTGTCGGGCTTTATCTTGCTGCCGCTGCTCTTTTTTGTCTCATAGGAAATTATCACGCGGAAAAACATACCCTTTGCGAGGTCGCCGCCGCTTATGGTATACAGATCGTCATTGCCGCCGCTGTTAGCCTCGAAAAAGTTCAGAACGGGTTTGGCGGCGCTTTTCCATTCTATTCCGGTTGCGGATTTCTGTATCTCCAGTCTGCCTTTCTGAACCGAATCTCCGAAAAGCCTTTCATCGGATTCGATATAATAGTCCCCGTTTGAATCGAGCAGAAAACCGTCGTAATCGTAGGAAACGGTCAGCGTACCCTGTTCAATGCCGTAAGCGGGAACGTTGTTATATCCGGTATCGGCGTTAAAATCGCCCTTTATCCGCAGCGAGCCTGCCGCCCGTTTTCCGTAGGACATATTACTAACGGGAGCAAGCCCCGAAAAATCATAATCGCTTTTTGTCTCATAGGAAACAACTGGCACGGGCTTTCCGGGTCTGCCGTCGGGAGCCTCCGCCGAAGCATAGTTCAACGCCGTTTCGTGCGGAAGAAAAGGCAGAAAGCACACCGCCGCCGTCAGCAGCAGAAGAGTTTTTTTGAGTTTGTTTTTCATTTATATCATCTCACTTTCAGCTTATCAGTTTGTATTTAATATTGTTACCCTTGGCGTAATTATGCGCTTCCGAGCCTTCTTTGCATTTTATTGTGAGCGATTCGCAGCCATCAAACGCATATTTGCCGATACTTGTCACGCTATCGGGTATAGTTATGCTTTTGAGCGAAATGCAGTTACGAAACGCCCAATCGCCTATGTTTGTCTCGCTATCGGGTATAGTTATGCTTGTGAGCGATTCGCAGCCCTCAAACGCCCAATTGCCTATGCTTGTTACGCTATTGGGTATAGTTATGCTTGTGAGCGATTTGCAGGCATCAAACGCATTTTCGCCTATGCTCGTCACGCCGTCCGGGATTGTTACGCTTGGAAGCGATCTGCAGCCCTCAAACGCCCCTATGCCTATGTTCGTCACGCTGTCGGGTATAGTAACGCTTCGGGTATAGTAACGCTTTCTTTCCCGCCCGGACAGGCAATCAGCATAGTTTGATTTTTGTCATATAGTACACCGTCGATTGAGCAATAATTCGGATTATTTATGTCAGCATTTATGGCGGTGAGCGATTCGCACCAAGTAAACGCATTTTCGCCTATGTTCGTCACGCTGCCGGGGATAGTAATGCTCGTCAGAGATGTGCAGCCATCGAACGCATCATTGCCAATGCTCGTCACACTGTTGGGGATAGTAATGCTCGTCAGAGATGTGCAGCCAGCGAACGTACCATAGCCAATGCTCGTTACGCTTTCGGGGATAGTAATGCTCGTCAGAGATGTGCAGTCATAGAACGCAGTAATGCCGATGCTCCTCACACTGTCGGGGATAGTAATGCTCGTTAGAGATGTGCAGTCATAGAACGCATAATTGCCAATGCTCGTCACGCTGTCGGGAATAACGACGTCCCCACCCGCGCCATTGTATTCTGTCAGCACATAATCGTCACCGTTCTTTTCTATCGTAAAATCGCTGTCTGAAACAGGAACTACTTTCGGCACGGCGGTAGTAGTTGTGGTTTGACTGGTCGTAGTCGTGGTAGTAGTTGTTGTTGATGTAGTCGTTGGTGCAGTAGTGTTCACGGCGGCAGCCGTTGTTTCGCTCGTCTGAACAGGCGCTTTATTCCCGCTCCGCGCAAGGGCTATCCCCCCCGCCGTTCCCCCGACGAGGATAACACAAGCCAATACCGCAATGAACGTTTTCCTCCTTGGCGGGCGGGGCGGGTCTACAATTGGCGGCTGCGGCTCCGATACCTCCGACATCGCGGCAAGCTCTTCGCGGGTCAGCGCGTAAAATGTGGTCAGTTTCTTATCTATGCCCTTCTCCCCCAGTTCCTCCCGCGCTCATGCACGGGTATTTCATTATTTCAATTATATCACAGTATTCACAATAAGTCAAACATAACCGTCAGGCACTGCCAACAAATCACGCCGCCGATATTTGTGCAAATATGTGAAATAATAAAAAATCGCTGGACGTTAAATGTCGCTTTCTTTCCGAACACACAAAAAACGCCGAAAGATATCTGTTCTGCCCGGGTTCAATCTTTTAATGGCTGACCAATCATTATTGCAAAGGAGTTGCTGTCAAAATAGGAGCAGTAAGAGAACGCAGTTCCCGGAGCTTCCCTGTCCCGCACATCTGCAATGATATCCTCAATTTTGTCAGCCTCGTCCTTATTTATATCATAGCTCATGCGGAAGCGGATCAGACTTTCCTTTCTCCGCAGCCGCTCTGCGATAAACTCTCTCAGGCTCTCTTTATCGTCGAACATACTTCCTGTAAGGGTATAATAATCAACTCTTTCTGTTCCCGATCTTCCGAGCGCGGCAGAAAATCTGTGATCCTTTGCTATCTGCTCATCTGTAAGGTTAAAATATGTGTACATTTGAGTGCCTCTTCGCCTGCTTAAACTGTTATCAAAGGTAACGTCGAAATGATAGAAACAATCTCCGATGCGAACCATGTTCCATTCATGACGCGGATTTTCGGGAGCATCTTTTGCGGGGGTATAGTCTCCGACGACGGTATAGGAGTCGATGCCGATATAACCGAACATGACCGATGCCGATTCCGACATTCCCGCGCAAACCGCTCGCCCGTGAAGAAAAATGCTGTGCGAGTCGTATTTCGGTATATCTGCCTCCAGGTCATAAGTCACTTCACTGGTTAAACAGTTGTGGACTATCAGCTCCTTTTCCAGAAAACTCTTGCCCTCACAGGCTGTTTTCAGCCTTCTAAGCGCTTTTTCCATAACTGCCGCATTGTTTACTGTCTCGTCAAACGAAAGATCATACTTCATTGTTATCTCTGCCAATCCGTCAGAAACGCAGTAGGAAAATCCGTCAAGGAAAAACAGCGCAGGGTTATCCATACACATATCATCGTATATCTTACTCAGCTGCGCAGCGTTCGTCTGTACAGTTATGGTGAATCTCTCAGTGTTCAGCATGACGGCATTGTAAAGGAACCACTTGTATATCAAACGTTCCGTACCGTGAAGCCTTCTCCAGCGCGGTTTATAGGCTTCACGGGTTCGTTTTATCAGCCATTTAGTGATAAATCTTCTCTTTTGTTCTTCGCTGACGAAAGCCGGATCATTTTCTGCCGGGCGTTTATTTTCGTTCAAATTATTATCCATAAACCTGCTCCTTTTCGTTTTGGTTCAATTTTTGTCTGCCGTACCGCGTATACATTATAACACTCTTTGTCGATATTGTCAATATGCAATCAAAAATTGTGCGCATTTTGTAGATTGTAGCCAAGGCGTATACCTTGATATACTTCTGCCGCAGAATGAACCGTGGAGTTCAAAGCCTGTTCCTCTTTAACATACGAAATATTTTGTTTACATTTTGCTAATAGCTTTTTCTCGTGAAAAAGCCAAAATATATACAAAAAATTTATATATGCGGCGTTGCCGCCGTTATGTTGGCAACTTGCTCTAAATTATTTGCGATTTTTTAATTTATTGATTATAATCTTGACATTTGGTAGATTTAGTGATATAATAACAGATAACATCAACTATTGGATTATTATGTGTCCGAAATACGAATAATTCGGACACATTCAAAAGATTCAGTCCAAACAGCCGAGTTCTTCATAAATTCGGAATAATATAATATCGTTCCGATGTTATCTTAAGGAGTGGTTAAAAAATGGAAAAACAGTTGAACATATTTTCAACAGATCCCGCAGGAGCGCGGAATTCGCAAAAAATACGCATACTACATTACCGCTGCACGAAACAGCCGGAATCGACGATTCTTATCAAGGGCAAGGCGTGCGACCGCTTTAATTATGTACGCCGCGTCGAGATCGAATTCGATGAGCCAAGCGGAAACATCATTCGAAGCGAATGCAGCTGTCCAGAGCACAAAGACAATCCCCGTCTTCTTTGCCGTCACTGCCTGGCACTTGCTGATCATTACCGCAGGAATGCAGAAGCCGATCCGATCGCATCGTCTTTACCATACTCTCAGGATGATCCCGATAATGACAATAAAGACAAAAGCCCGGAACTCTCCGCAAACGCAAAGGAGGCAATCCTTTCCGACGATGACAGCGACGATCCCGAATCGGAACGGCTTTTCTCAGAATATTTTGAACAGATACACGACGGGAAGATACTTGATCCATCAGATGATAAGGAAGCTTTCGAAACACTGTTCGGGCTGCCGCCGGAGGACGCCGAAGAGGAAGCCGCTTCTGCAAACGATAATAATTACAATGAGGAATACGTCAGCACGGGCAATATCACAGAGATGAAGATACTGCTGGGACACGATACCAAAACAGACGAAGAGGTGTTATGGTATCCGAACGATACACAAAAAGTCCCGTATACCAACACCGGCATAATCGGTACTATGGGTACAGGCAAGACACAGTTCACCAAATCGCTTGTCACACAATTGTTCAGAAATCAGAAGGATAATTTCGATGGTGCGCCTCTCGGGATACTCATATTCGACTACAAGGGGGACTACAACGACAAGAACCCCGATTTCACCGAAACGGTCAGCGCGAAGGTGATAAAAGCCTGCAATATCCCGTTCAATCCATTTACTCTTGATAAAAACAAATTCGATATAGTCAGACTTCCGTATCACACCGCAAACGCCTTTGCGGATACGATAGCCAGGATATGGAGGATCGGCGATAATCAGAAGGGTGTGCTTACCGACTGCATAAAGCAGGCGTATACGCGCTGCGGTATTGACGTTGACGATACCTCTACCTGGACAAAACCCGCTCCCACCTTCGAAACGGTATATGATATATATACGCAGCTTTACGCCGGCAGACCCGCTGACCTGCTCTCCAATATGATGACAAAGCTGCATGATTTCAGCATTTTTGAACCCGATCCGAAAAAAGCCGGCTCGCTCATGAAGCTTCTCAGAGGCGTGGTCGTTTTCGATATCTGCAATTACGATCCCGACATACAGAACCTTATAGTAGCTGTCACGCTTGACCGTTTCTATTCCGAGATGCAGGGTCTGGGCAGCAGCAGGCAGATAGGCAGATACCGTCAGCTGCGCAAGCTGATACTTGTAGATGAAGCCGACAATATCATGCAGTACAATCACCTCTCCCTCAGAAAGATAATGAAGGAAGGCAGATCGTTCGGTGTGGGAGTCATATTGTCTACACAGAGTTTACAGCATTTTGTCGGCGCGAACGACGATTATTCGCAGTACATATATACATGGGTGATACATAATATGGGGAACGCGCTGAATCAGCGGGCAATTGAAAAGGCATTCAACATCGACCCGAAGAACAGCGAGTCATCGACGCTGTATTCGATAATAAACGAGCTTTCCGTGCACCACAGCGTATTCAGGCAGCTCAACAGTCCGTATGTCGTGATGAAGGACAAGCCGTTCTGGGAGCTTATTGCCGATAACGATCAGGGAGGAAATGATCAATGAACATTGGAATAGACCTTGGAAGTACGAACACGACAATATCATGCTTTGACAAAAACGGCAATACCCTTAAAGTTCTTAAACTCAGCAACAATGCTCCGAACAACATACCGTCGATAGTATGCGTCAAAAAAGACATGGGACAGGTATCCATCGGAGATGATGGCATTAAAAAACTTTTGAGACAGGGAGATCGCTATTATGTATTCACTGCCTTCAAAATGCTTCTTACCGAATCCGATCCCGCAGTATGGGCGCAGTATTCTTATGATAATAAGCATACTCCCGAAGAGATAACGAAAATATTCCTGCGGGAGATATTCAAAACGTTTATCCAAAATAATGTACTAATGGAAAACGAGAAATTCGAGAATATATATATTTGCGTTCCCGATACATGGGAGACCAAGATAATCCGCCGGGGACAGCTCGGAGATTATATTTCCGATTCCATCGACGGCAAGAGGAAGCTTGTTGATATCCTTTGTCAGCTTGCCGGCGAGGGTCTGCCAATAAACAAGAACGGAATAAATGTTGTGACCGAGCCTGAGGCTGCAAGCGCATATTTCGCCTATTATTATTACAACATAGTAAAAAGACCTTTCAACGGTCATATCCTGCTGATCGACTACGGCGGAGGCACCCTTGATCTTACGCTCACAAACGTAAAGTCAAACCAAAACGGCAGCATGGAGATAACCCGCTGCAAGAACGGAGGCGCGGGTCAGAACCACAGGGACGAGAACGGCAGGCTTCAGGTCGGTCAAGCGTCCATCGCGTTTCAGAACAAGCTGATGACCTATGCATTGAGGGAAGCGGGCTTGCTGGACGAAAAAACAATGCCCGACTATGACAGCGTTGAATGGAAGGCGGCACAGACTGATCTCGAAATGATACTGAAAAATACGAACAATCAGGAGGAAATGAAGACTGTATTCAAAAGCTTCGGGAATAACAACTACTCACTGATAAAAGCGATACTTAACGAACCGCCCATAAGTTTCCCAAGCGAAGAAGAGCCCTCTTGCTTCTACTTTAACGGCGAGGAATGTTATATCACATATCAGCAGATATACCGTGCATACAGGGACGTTGCCGAAGGCGTTCTTGCTGACGAGACGAGAAAGATATGCACATATACAAAAGATAAGTACAAGTTCGATCCCTGCCTTCGGGAAGCAGGTAATAACGATAACTTCAAGCTCGTCGAGGTAGGAGGCTTCTGTTCCTTCTGTCTTGTCAAGATGCAGCTTGCCGAGATATTCGGCATGAACACAAACCAGACAATCGACAAACGACTCAGCAGGATGCCGACTGCCGAACGTGAGCTTGCTATCTCCTACGGAGCCGCTTTGCTTGCTGCGAACAAGATAACTCTCCACAGAACGGTCAAGTATTCCATAGGCGTTCTCTGCGGTGACGAAAACGATATGGCTGTATATTATTGTATGCACTACAACCAGGTCATAGAGCCGAATGTGCCTACCTTTATCATGGATCCTCATAACAATACATCCAAGATGACGTTCGGAGGCTCTATATCGGAAAACGTCACCCACTTTGTCGTTAATGATGTTGACGATCCCTGCACGGGATATATCATGCCTATCAGAGAAACATTCCGGAAGGAGCTAGAAGTAGTTCCCCATGTGGGCTTCTGGTTTATCGGATTTTCATTCACCGAGACGGATTTTCTTACGATGCATATCATTTCCGACAAGGGCAGAAAACAAGGAGAATATATCATACACTTCAGGAGCTACTCCGAGATTTTTAATTTCAACGCAGCCACAAAGATACGATACGATAAAAATCGGAAAAGGTGGTACAAAGTCAAATAGCCTGCGGCAGATATAGGGAGAACGATGAAATATGGAATTTAAAAATTTAATCACAGACGCTACCAATCTCGAACCGAAAGATCTTGACTGCTTTGCTGCGACTTGTCTTTTCCAAAGCCTTATGGACGATCTGGTGAATGCCGCAAAAAACAAGCCAATCTCACAGCTTCCGTTCGACGAGGAGCAGACGGGTGATCTTCTTTCAAATCTCGTATACATAATGAACATAGGCAGGGATATATACAACGCAAAGAAAGATCAGATGAGCAATATCCCGAATACTATCAGGAATATGATCGACCGTGCGTTTGCGTCAAAAAGAGAGATCGAGGCTCTTGGCGAGGAGATCGGCGAACAGCTTGCAGCCTTAAAAAACGCCCGCAGCGACCTTGATAAGGCGCAGAAGGAATATGCCGAAAAGCAAAAGCAGCTTAAAGAGGCGCAAGCTGCACAGGCTGAATGCGACCGGCTGACGGAAGAGATCGAAAAAGTCAAGCAGGAGTTTGAAAAGTATAAAGACGCCGACCCCGAAGCTCTGCGCAGAGAGCTTGAAAAGCTTCGGGAAGATTATGAGAAGCTTGAAGGCGAGAACGGCAGACTCACAAGGCAGTGCGAGGAAGCACAAAAGAAACTCGACAATGCAGCTGCTGAAAATAAGCGCCTCACAGACGTACTGGACAATACAAAAAAGCACATCGGCAACCTGGAACATGACATAAAAGAGACCAAAAAAGAGATCGGCGTGAACAACAGAAAGATCGGCAAGCTTCTTGAGGAAAAAGCCGAACTGACCGAAAAGTGGGAAACAGTCTATAATATGCTCGACAGCTTGAACAATGAAGTTTCCGGGCTTAGAGACAGAGTGAACAAAGCCAACGCCGAATACAACAAGCTTCTCGACGAACAGGACGAGCTTCGGGAAAGGGAGATATGGCTGATCTCCGAAACGAAAAAGATAGAAGACGAGATCGAAACAATAAATAAAGAGATCCCCGAAAAAGAAAATGAGAAATCAGAAAAAGAAAAGGAACGCTCCGGGCTTGATGAAAGATATAAGGAATTGAAAACTCAGATTGCTTCAATGAAAGAACGAAACGACAAACTTGAAAAAGATGTCATCAAAAAGCTTGAATCAAGCCATAATGAGGAATGCGGCAGACAGGAGCATCTCGGCGGCGAGCTTATCGCGTTGCTTGAAAAATGCGGAATAGCAATGAGGGAAGAAATAACCGACCTCGAAAGTAAAATACTGACCGAAGCGGGCAATTTTACGACACTCAACGCCATGCTCGAACAGAAAAACGATGAGTACAACAAATGCGTAAAGCAAAACGAAATCATCACCGGCAATATCGCAGAACTGAACAAAAGGATCGAAGAGCTGAAAAACGCCGCAAGCGAGGAGCGCTGCGGAGTTATCGAAGATCAACTGAAAAAAGAGATCGAACGCCTTGAAACGCTCATAAGACGCGAGGAGGAGCTAAAAACCGAAAACGAAAATAAGCAAAAAGAGATTGACACGATCAATTCACTGATCGAAAAAGCTGAAGCCGAAAAAGAGAAACTTGCCAAACAGCTTGACGAGCTTGCTCCGATTTCTGCGGAGGATAAGCGAAATCAGATTGGACTGTATTCCGACCGGCTCGCACTTCTTGAAGAGAGCCGCGTCAAAATCTTAGAGACTGTTGCGGCTCTTGAAGATCTGCTCCTACCTAAAGGCTCGAAAGATCAAAAAGATTACCTTAAAAACATCGGTGTGATCATCGGCAATCTGGCGAAAAAGATCGATCATCTGAAAGAACAGCTTGACAGGGCGGCACTCCATTGTGAAGACGCGTTAAAAATATTAAAGGAGAATGAAGCTCGATGAATTACGAATGCTATATATGTAATACAACATATCCTGATACAGAAACGCAGTGCCCGGTTTGCAAGGCAAAAAAAGTTGCAATATTCGGCACCAGAGAGAAATTTATCCAGACCAACAGAGAATGGATCGAAAAGGAACGCACAAAATTTCTTAGATCGACCGAGATCGGCGTAAATGTCAACGTCTACAAAATAGAAAACGGCAAGGCAAGCCTGGAAAAGACCTATCCTGTTTCTTTCGGCAAACTTGGCGAGATCTGCGGAGGCGATGTTAAATGGCTTTCCGAGCAGTTTTATTCCGTCAGCGAATCGCTGGTACCACGGCTCAAAACAGAGCTGTATGTGAATACGGGAGGCAAGACCTCTTCCCGCGTTGTTTCCGTACCCAATCCGGGAGAATCCGACAGCCTGACACTGGGCATTTCAGTTAACCCCTCATATGCCTTTTCATTGGCAGTAAAAAACAGCAACGGCAAAATAACAAGATCTGAGGAAATGCCGATATTCAAATGATATCTATTTACAGACTCCCGTGCCCGGACATGGAGGAATCATATGGCGTATACTAAGGGTTTTATTCAAATGTGGTTCGCATATAAAGACGATACCTATTATGTGAACGATAATATCAAGGTCAATCTTGACCAATATATCTATATCCGAAATAAGAGAGATAAAGAGGACTGCGAGGTAGTTTACCTTCGCCTGACAGATGATGCTGTGAATTTTTATTCTTTCGAAAAGAAAAAAATCCTTTTTTCGGAAGAATTTATAAAATCAAATGTTAAGACCACCAAAAAAAGGGAAAAACAATTTTATGAGTTGCAGGATCGCCTTAAGAAATGGCACACTGTGGTGGTAATGGAACTCAACGACCTTTATATGCTGTACAGCGACGAATTATTCTCGCAGAAAATGTCCAAATGGATCGGCGGCAAAAATACAGAAATAAAAGGTTCGATAGCGATAAAATGCCCTCCCTGTGCGGATGTCCTCCGCAATTATCTCGGCAGCGATGTGGGAAGGAAAATTCTTTCCGACCTTCTCGGCGAACGTGCTTCATCACTATACAGTACCAGCATCGAAGACTTCTTTTCCGTTCTGAAAAAAATATATCCTGACGAATGCCGTTTTTTGAACGAACTTACTGCTGAACGGCTCAAGACTCTTCTTACCACAATCTCATGGGAAAAGCCCGACAGGTTCGAGGGGGTAGACGATCTCGAGAAAACGGCGGATTTTTTAAGCAGATATTTCCGCGACCCCTGTTTGCAACAGAAATACAAGCTCTTCAATGCGGATGATACGGCTAAGGCAAACTCCCACAAATACAAGGAACTGTATGCCATTCTTAGCACCGAAAAGGTATGGGAAAAACTGCGGAAAGCGATACGGAACGCTGAAACCACATATGGCTCATACCTCGAATTCAAGGCAGCTCTTTATTCACACAGAGACTACAAAAGCCAGCTTATGATTTGTCCCGACGGGTTCCGTGCTTCTTATTCCAACTGCTTTATGCGGTTCAAAGTCCCCGACAACGAAAAAAGCGTGGAAAATAACAGGCTCATCATGGAGATTTACAAGCTTGCAAATATGGTATCCGTAAAAAACGAACCCCATGAGGTGACGAATTATCTCGACGATATGCTTGTAAAACTCAACGACTGGCGGATTGACAAGATGCCCGAAACGTTTTCTCGCATACTGAAAACGATACACCTTACGCTCACATATCTCTGCCGTGAGATCATGACGGAATCGGAAGAAGAGCCGTATAAGGTCTGCGTCAATCAAATGAACATTTATATCCGGTTGTCTGAACAGTATGAGCAGTATATAAACGCAGGCAGAATAATGAGCGATTATGCAGAAGCTCTTGTCAAATATGACGATTGGATACCCGAGTTGCTGACCTCAATTTCAATCAACAAGTTAGATATAGATACCTTTGAAAGAACGCAGAACGAGATTGCAGAGTATATTCAGGCTAAAAATGAGCGCATGGAAACGGCGCAGAGTTTTCAAAAAAAAGAACCGGAAAAGAAACCTGCCTCGAACGTCCCGGATAACGAGGATAATGATACGAGGTTCTCGGCGGAGATACTCAGTATGCTCTCCGCCGACCCGAGCATACCCTCTGATACCCGGCATTAATAAGGAAGGTGCATACCACCGATGTTTGATAAGCTAAGGAATTTCAAACAAAAACGCAGTAAGAAATCACACAGAACAAACGATGAAACTACCCAAAGAAATAAGGATTATATAATCGACGTGCTTTCAAATATTGATTTCAAGGCAAGCCCGATTCCTCAAGAAAAAAAAGACTACAAAACAAATCCCAATCAGCCCTTTGGCGATCTGGAGTTTACCGCCAAAGCTCTGCCGCTGCTGATCCGCACAACGGATACATTCCCCGTTGATACAAAGAAACTGGATACGATCCTGCTCAGTATCGCCGAAGATTTCGGGGATGCCGTAAGAAACGGCGACACCCGCGCCGCGTTTACTGCCAAAGCCGCGCTTGTGAAAGGAGTAAAGGATTATCGTTTAAGGATACCGTCGATCGAGGGCAAGGAACGTGCCGAGATGTATGTCGAAAAAGTATGCGAGCAGATGACGACATGGAGGGCTCTAATCGCAGAGGCTTCAAGGATCGATCAGAAAATAAAAGAGCTGCCGGAGCTTGAGCGGAGGACTAACGAAAGCCTGAAAGCAGAGGATAATGATACATTGTTCTCGGCGGAGATACTCAGTATGCTCTCCGCCGAACCGGAAGTACCTTCCGATTCCCGGAATTAATACTATAAAGGAGTATTTTATTATGAGTAAAAAGAAAAAGCCTACCAATTTTCTGGAGGCGTTAAAAAAATGGAAAGAGAGAAAAACACGCATTGCTTTGGAAGAAGCCGAAAAGGAAATAACGGACGACCGTACCGAGAATGAGGAAAAAATAATCGGCATATTGTCAAATATCGATCTCAAGGTAAGTCCCATACCTCAAGAAAAAAAAGACTACAAAACAAATCCCGATCAGCCCTTTGGCGATCTTGAGCTTGCCGCCAAAGTGCTGCCGCAGATGATCCGCACAACGGATGCATTCCCCGTTGATACAAAGAAACTGGATACGATCCTGCTCGGTATCGCCGAGGAATTCAATAATGCCGTAAGAAACGGCGACACCCGCGCCGCGTTTGCCGCCAAAGCCGCGCTTGTGAAAGGAGTAAAGGATTATCGCTTAAGAATACCGTCGATCAAGGGCAAGGAACGTGCCGAGATATATTTAGAAAAAGTATGCGAGCAGATGAAGACATGGCTGGCTCTAATCGCAGAGGCTTCAAGGATTGATCAGTATAATAAAAACCCAGAGCTTAAGCAGAAAACAGAGGAAAGCCTGAAAGCAAAGGAAGATGAGGAAGCTAAAGAAAAAAAGTGGCTGGACAGAAACAATCCGAAAATCGCGGAATACGCAAAGGCGATCGATTTTTGGAGAGATATGTCAGCTGCCGAAGTTCCTCCCGCAAAGCTGACACCTATACAAAAAGAGGTGCGCGATCATTTCACCGAATTGTTCTTTCTCCAGTCATTACATAATTTCAACGAATGGCTTTACGACAAAGAAAAACAAGTTTTACAGATACTGGAATCGAGATACGATATGCTCGAAACCGCGACTCACAGAGTGATTATCGATGAAGATCCGGATAAGTGCAAGCTTTTCGAAGAAGCAATGGAACTCGTTGCCAAGACTCTGAACGAGCAGGATCTGCTGCTCTCTGAAAGTCACGATGCAATCAGCAAAATAAACGCGATGCTCGATTCAAGAACATCGTCCGAAGGGCAGATTGCAGCTGTAGCCGCAGTCAACAAAATGGCAAACATAGCGGTGGAACGCATGAAAACTGAGCAGAATAACAACGTCCTTAGTTTTAAGGAGGGATACGATGACGCCATGAGGATACTCGGTATGCGCACCGATGAGGAGCAGCAGAAGTATGAGCAGGAACAAATGAAACAGAACGAGGAGCTGAACAAGGCATACGAGGATTCTCTGCGGAATGGACAGATGCAAAATACCGAACAGCACACCGCTGAGGAGCATATACATAACGATGATTTTGACGATGACGAATGACCTCTGCGAACAATACGAAAGGAAAATGATGTACCATGATCGATATATACGCTTCAATAAGAAAGATGAAACGTTCGCTTGACGAATTCATGAGCGATATTGACGCTTCAAAAAGCTTCAGCGAAAGAGAGCGAAAGCTCAGGCAGATGAACCTCATCACATCAATGATCGGCACGCTCGGAGCTGAAAAAGAAAAGTACGGCAGAGAGATCCTGCTTATGCGAGAAAACATAAAAAAGCAAGTGGATCAGGGGCTTCCAACCGATATACTTAAGGAAACGTTCGAAAACCTTACCTTCGCTTATGTTGCCGCAGCGGAGGCGCTGGCTTTTCTCAAATCCTCGCAGTCGGTCGCTCCGCTGAATATGCAGACCCTTTCTTTCGCACGCGACCTTTTGGCAAACGCTGAAAAGGAGATATGCGGAAAAACCAAGAACCCCATAAAGAAAGCTTTAAACAGTATGCGCGTCGGGAATTCCCCATTCGGCAGCCACGTTACCGACGATGCTTACGAAAAGAGAAGAAAGATAGCCAAAACTATGGTGCCTATCATCATCGAGACCGGAGACATCGAGAACAGTCTCAAAAAAGCAAGGTTCAGCGTAGATAACGGTTCCGACAAAGCTTCCGATGAATATATCACAGATCAGCCGCATATCCAGGGCGAATTCCCCGAATCCGAAAATAGCTCGGAGGTGGCACAGGTGGAAAAAAAGCTGCTCAATGCTCAACCCGACGGAAACAACTTAAAAACCGACCTGAGTATGCTGAACGGTCAGACAAACCCCAACATTCCCAAGTAATACCATAGGAGGAAACAGATAATGACGATCAATGACCTTCTGACCCAATACAACGCCCTGAAAAGACAGGCTCGCGATCTTCGTGACGAATTGGGTCGTCCTTCAAGAGATGAGGCTCTGCTCTACTCGGAAGCCGCCAAGCTCTGCGACCGCATAGCGAGTTACTACGGCGATCAGGAACACGCCCGCAACAGGTGGCTCATGTTCAAAAAGGAAAACAACGATCTTATGATCCAGACCGCGAACGCGATAGGTATCTACGCGAACGCTCCCCAGCCACAGCCTGCTCCCCGGCAGCAGCCCGAAAGACCGGCATTCAGCACCGGCTCG
Organism: uncultured Ruminococcus sp.; assembly: GCA_902776945.1. Classification (GTDB taxonomy): domain Bacteria; phylum Bacillota; class Clostridia; order Oscillospirales; family Ruminococcaceae; genus YE71. The sequence continues at coordinate 9,760 of CACYSH010000037.1, read as the reverse complement.
CTGATGAACGCCGCTATGAGAAAGACCGAGCTTGACGGCTATACCAAACCCGCCGACAATTACGTGTCGTATGCCGCGAACAGGCAGGGACAGAACGGAAACTCGGTCACTCCGTCGACAGACCCCGGAGACCCCCGCCCTATCACTACAACCGCCAGCGGATTCTGTACAAAGAACGCAACAGAACACGTCTCCGCCGAAACTATCGAAAGATGGTTCATAAAGGAACGACCCGATATAGATTTTTACGATATAGTCGGCAACGACGATCTAAAAAAGAAGATGCTCGGCATCATCCAAAAGATAAAATTGCAGAAGTCAACAAAAAAAGTCGGTCTTAAGCCGTTTTCGGGTTTCCTTCTCTACGGTCCTCCCGGAACGGGCAAGACCGAGATAGTCACCGCCTTCGCCGCCGAGATGATGGATCGCGGCTTCCAGTTTATGAGCATCGACTGCGCTACCATTCACGAATCGCTTGTCGGCAAGTCGGAAAAGCTCGTTGAGGCTGCCTTCCTCGAAGCTATTGACAAAGCTCCCTGTGTGCTGTTCCTTGACGAGTTTGAATCGCTCGCCGTTTCGAGGAGCAAGGCAAAAAGCTACGAAAAGCGACTTACCATCGCACTGATCGAGGAATACAACAAGCTTGTAAGAGCCGGCAAGCCGATAGTCCTTCTCGTTGCCACCAATCACCCCGAGGAGCTTGATACTGCATGGATGGACAGAATGAGATACAAAGAGCTTCTTCCGCTTCCCTCGGAGGAAATGCGTGCGGAGTATTTCCGAAAGAAAACCGAAGGCTTTGTACTGACGGACGGTCTTACCGTCAGCTTTATGGTCAACAATACCGACAACACGAGTTTCCGCGATCTTGATATGTACATCACATTCATTCTGGAAACTCTGCTTGAAAATCTCGCCACCGAGTATTCGGTCGAGAACGATGGCGTTGTTGATTATGACGCTATCGACGATATGATCTGCAAGACGCTTGACAGCGGGAAAACCGAGATCAGCAGAGAACTGTTCATAGAGGCTCTAAAGAGCTGCCACAAAAGCCCGAAGATCGAGATCATACGGTCTCTTGAAGAATTTACCGAATCGCTCGACGAGCAGAGCGGTATCGACGAAGAGGACGACGCGATCATACTCGATGACGACTGAACGACAGTTCTTTTCGGCAAAGAACGAGCAGCTGTCATGCGAAACAAATGGAGCTGACTTTTTATGATAAACAAAAAATCTCCCGAATATGCGCGGCTCACGGAAAACGCACGGGAACTTGCGGAATATATCGCTGATGAGAGCGAGGGAGTGCTTTGGAATATACTGCACGGAAGCTATGACGACCCCTCACGCAACGGTGAAATGGCTCAGAAGGCTTTGGACATCATTACCGAAATACCCCAAAGAGCCGCAGGCGGTCTTTGGATAGACGGTTCGGAAGGCGGCGGAAGACATAACACGGCGTATATCGCAGTACAGCATCTCTTCGACGAAGTTTTTGAAAACTATATGTACAAGGTATTCTTCCTGTTTGGGAACGAGCTTGAAGACGCTTCGTACACCGAGACCGAGCTGTTCCTGAGAGAGCTTACCGTAAACCGCCTTAAAGAAAACAGCGTGTGCCTTGTGATCGATGCCTCCGACGGCTTCGGGAACTATGATACGCTCCTCCGCGTTCTTTCAAGGATAATGCTCGGACTGAAACCAAACGAGGAAGAAAATCTGCTGACGGTGATACTTATCGGCGGCGAGGGAGTAAAGCTGCCATCAGCCGCGAGGGATATGTTCATGCGGCTCGTGCTGACCAAACCCTCACTTACGGCAAGAGCCAGATTTGCGGAGGAGCGCTGGAAGATGCTGCTGACGCTGCTCCACAGCCTTGACGACTACCCCGTATACTACGACCCGATAGTTGAATTTGCCGAGACAGCGCGGCTGACGGAAGAATTTACATTCTGTGAGCTGAAAGATGTTGTCGAAAATCTGTATCTTCGCGAGCTTGTCACCGACAACAGCCGCGATCTCGACAGGTATTCAATGACCGAATATCCGCAGGAGGCGAGTGAACGCTATATCTATCAGACCGATATGATGCGCAGGGTAATGGAGGCGCAGGGGCTTGTAACGGAGCCACAAGACACCTTTGAGAGAGAGCTTGCCGAACACAGGCTCGAAGCTATGCACGACAGACACATGGTCGCCGAGGCGCTGACAGGGCTTCTCGACGAGCTTCCTGAGTTGCTTACCGATGTGCTGCCGCAAATGTTGTCGCAGCGTACAGAAGCAATAACGGCGGCAGCGAAGGAGAAAGTCAAGCCGTCAGTAAAGGTGAGCAATACCGCGGAGGAATCCGAGCCTGAGTTCACGGAAGATTTTTTCGCCGAGCCGGAGGATACCCGGAACGATAAGCAGAAGCAACCTTCCCGCGGCGACTGCAAAAAGCAAAGCGACAGCATGAGCGGAGCGGAGATAGGCGAATTCTGCCACAGCGATATTTTCGACAGAGCAGCGGCGTTACTCGCCGAAATCGGAGATCAGGACATCGAAGAATAATGACCTGCGTGGGAGACATCTCTCCCACGTTGTTATTGATGCACAGTAATCGCCGCATACCGTTTTTCATTCGGCGGCTTTTCGCAGCCCGATATCAGCAACGATCAAACGGAAGTGTAAGAATATGAAACAAAAACTGTACACATTTTATCCCCTTTCACCGGAAGAACTGAAAGCGCTTTCGCAAAAGCCACCGCCGCCGAAACCCCGCCTGTGGGGCACGGCGGTTTTGTGCTTGATTATTGTCGGGAGTGTGGCAGGCGGGACAGCCCTTGCGCGGGGCGGGAATAACGAACCTATTCAAACGAATGCAACGATGACTGCTACTGCGACAACAACAACGACAACAGCTGCACCTGTTCAGACGACCACTACAACAACTATTACAACAACAACTACTACCACCACGACTACGACCAGTCAAACCACAACTACTACTGCGGCGCCGAAAGTCGTTCCTGTTTCAGACAGCGATTTTATGATAGAAAAGAACGGTTACGATTATGTGCTGACAAAATACAACGGCGCGGGCGGGGACGTCGTTATTCCCGACAGCGTGACGAGCATTGGCGATTTTGCGTTTGATGCCTGCGAATCGCTCACAAGCATAACAATCCCTGACAGCGTGACGAGCATTGGCAATTGGGCGTTCCATGGCTGCACATCTCTGACGAGCATTACTATCCCCGACAGAGTGACGAGCATTGGCAATGGTACGTTCTCTTTATGCACATCTCTGACAAGCATTGCTATCCCCGAAAGCGTGACGAGCATTGGCGATTGGGCATTCAATGGCTGCACATCTCTGACGAGCATTACTATCCCCGACAGCGTGACAAGTATTGGCGAATCGGCGTTTAGTTACTGCACATCGCTCACAAGCATTGCTATCCCCGAAAGCGTGACGAGCATTGGCAATGATGCGTTCCGTGGCTGCACATCTCTGACGAGCATTACTATCCCCGAAAGCGTAACGAGCATTGGCTATTGGGCGTTTGCGGACTGCAAAAGCCTTACAAGTATTACTATCCCTGACAGCGTGACGAGCATTGGCAATTATGCGTTCTATGGCTGCACATCTCTGACGAGCATTACTATCCCCGAAAGCGTAACGAGCATTGGCGAATATGCATTTTATTGGTGCTATAAGCTCACAATAAAATGCACCGAAGGCTCGGCGGGAAATAAGTACGCCGAAGCTAACGGCATTAAATACAAACTGATAAAGTGAGGACAGACTTATGAAAAAATGCGCGAAATGCGGCAGGGATAATCTTGACGATATGCGGCTTTGCGGGTACTGCGGAACGAGGTTTCCCGAAGAAAAGACTTGCGGAACGTTCAAAAAGACGCTGCTGACCTTCTATCTTCTGCCGGAAGAGGTCGCTGTGCGCGAGACGGAAAAGCCTAAACCCGTTTCGGACGAGAATTTCGAGATAGCCGTGGAGAAAGGCGAGACAGTTTCCGGCGTGGAAAATAACTCCGTTCATGCAAGCAATGACAATTGGGCGTTTGATGAGGGCTGGTGATCGCTCACAATAAAATGCACCGAAGGCTCGGCGGGAAATAAGTACACCAAAGCTAACGGCATTAAATACAAACTGATAAAGTGAGGACAGACTTATGAAAAAATGCGCGAAATGCGGAAGAGACAATCTTGACGATATGCTGTTCTGCGGGTACTGTTCGGAGAGATTCCCCGCCGAAAAGAAGCCCGTGTTCACGGCTAATAGAACGCTGCTGACCTTCTATCTTCTGCCGGAGGGATTCAGTCTGCCGGGAGCGGAGAAGCCCAAGCCCGCTTCGGACGAGGATTTTGAGATTGTCGAGGAGGACGGCGAAACGGTTCTTGTGAAGTACAAGGGCAAGGGCGGTGATGTCGTTATTCCCGACAGCGTGACGAGCATTGGCAATTATGCGTTTGCTTGGTGCGAATCGCTCACAAGCATTACTATCCCCGACAGCGTAACAAGCATAGGCTATTGGGCGTTTGAGAATTGCACATCGCTTAAAAGCATAACTATCCCCGATGGGGTGACGAGCATTGGCGATTTTGCGTTCTATGACTGCACATCTCTGACGAGCATTACTATCCCCGACAGCGTGACAAGCATAGGCTCAAGGGCGTTTGCGAGGTGCTATTCGATCACAAGCATAACTATCCCCGACAGCGTGACGAGCATTGGCGATTGGACGTTCTTTGGCTGCAAATCGCTCACAAGCATAACAATCCCTGACAGCGTAACAAGCATAGGCATAGGGGCGTTTGAGGGCTGCGAATCGCTCACAAGCATAACAATCCCTGACAGCGTGACGAGCATTGGCTATGGTGCGTTTGATGCCTGCAAATCGCTCACCGCCATAAATGCTGACATAAATAATCCGAATTATTGCTCAATCGACGGCGTACTATATGACAAAAATCAAACTATGCTGATTGCCTGTCCGGGTGGGAAAGAAAGCGTTACTATACCCAATAGCGTAACAAGCATAGGCAAGTTTGCGTTTGGTGGCTGCAAATCGCTAAAAAGCGTATCTCTCCCCGACAGCGCAGTTGTCGATAGAACCGCCTTTTCAGACTGCCCCTCCGACCTTGTCATAACCCGCCGCTGAACTCGCGGGTACCGATACCCGCTTTCATATTTTTGCATACCGCCCGTCAAGAGCGTTTATTTGCTTTCAAGGCTGTACCATTCTTGCGAATGGCACAGATAATTATTTTAGAGTATGGGAGTTGGATTTATCACGATATACCGTCGTTTCCAACTCCCGTACTTAAATATGGGAGTTGGCTTGATATATGTGTAAAGGCTCGGAATCTCAACTCCCGTATTTTAAGAAATGAGTTAAAACACAACGTTATTACAGCGTTTTGTCAACTCCTGTACTCTAATTATTGTATTTGGGGAACATTACATGAGTAAGAATCTTCCGATTTGTTTAACTCGGCTTTCAAATTTTCCGTGTTGATTCCGTCAGTATACCAAAATGCCGAATGTTCGCTGCCTTTCCCGATACGCAGAGTCTTAAGCCCCATCTGTTTTTTTACCTTGTTCAACGTCGCTATATTCACCCCCTCCTCATCGGAAAGCCGCTTGACATCATCATAACTGCACCAACCCTTTTCCCCGAGAAGCTCCGTCAGCATGGCGGCGGCTTCCTCCTGCTTTACGGCGGGGCGGTGCCTGCCCTCGCTGAACGAGGTGAGAATATCGTCGGCGCGGAGGTCGCTCTTGCCGATGAATTCAAGCCCCGTCGTTTCGGGCTTTATCTTGAAGAGCAGGCTTTTCCCGCGGGGTGCGAGGGAGCTTTTCTCGTGGCACAGAACTCTGCAATTTTCGTCATCGGGGTCGCGCCCCATGATGAGCATCGAACGAGCAACGGCGGGAATGTCTATCGAGCCGAGAGCGCGGTAAAGCGCCTTATTCTGCGCGGTTTTCGAGTTGTGCATGATGAGCACGACAGCCGTTCCGTACTGCTCGGCGAGCTTCGAGAGGTGCGCCAGAACGGGTCTGACTTCGTTTGCGCGGTGCATATCGACGTCCGCGCCGAGATAGGCTTGAAGCGGGTCGAACACGATAAGCGCGGGCTTGTACGTCTGCATGATGCGCTCGATGCGGTCGTCCGAAAGGGAAAGCCCCTCGGTCGTCTCGTCGATCATCAGAATGTGCCTGAAATCGGGGTTCATGGGGATAAGACGCGGCTTAATGGTATCGGAAACGCCGTCCTCTGCGGTCTGATAGACAGCGGTTTCGCGCTCGCGCCACGGCTCGTCCGTGCCGTAGAACGGTCTCCCCGCCGACACGCAGGCGGCTAAATACAGCGCGAAAAAGGTCTTTCCCGAACCGGGGTCGGCGGTCAGGAGGGTTATCTTCCCGCGGGGAATGTAGGGGTACCACAGCCACTGAGTTTCGGTCGTTTCCACGTCGGCAAGGTTGATTATTGACAAAGGTTTTTCGGGAATATCGCCGTCAAAATCGGCGGGGTCGTCAAAATCGGCGGGAGAATATATTTCGGTGTTATCCGTGAGCCAGTGAAGCATCTGAAAGGCGTTGTCGGGGAAAGCCGCTATCATATCGGAAACGTCGCCATGCTCGGGGATATTGCTCCACACGCGGGAGAGGTCGATGATCTTGACCGATTTGGCGACCCCCGCGATATGCCGAGCCGTCGATTCGGCGCACTGTCTGCCCGGCTCGTCGTTGTCGGCGATTATGTAGACATTTCGGCAGCTGAACCACTCGGTGTACTCGTCCTGCCATTTGGTCTTCGCGCCGTCGGGCAGGCTCACGGCGGGGATATTGAAGCGGCGAAGGGTCTCGACGTCCTTTTCGCCCTCGACGCAGAACACGGTCTCGAAAGTCAGCGCGTCGAACTGGTTGTACAGCGGCGCGGGTGCATGAGCTTTGTTCATGCCACCCCCTCTGCCCTTGACCCACATACCGCGTTCGTCAAGATGCAGCCACACGAACGACTTGTCGGAATAGCGCACCTTTTTGCAGACGGGTCTGTTATCCATATTTTTGTACACATATTCGCAGACAATGGTTTTTTTGGCAGGATTTGATGGGGAAACACGCCGCCTGTCCGCATTGACATTTGTTCGTTCATCGGGGAAAAGGTCGCTCATACGAAGCCCCAACGCGCTCACCACCGATTCGGCAGAGCACCCGGCGTGGCATTTCACGAGCAGTCTGCCGTCCCGCTCGCACACGCTGAGAGACTGCCGCCTGTCGTCGTGCGCGGGGCATTTCGCCGAGAATCCCCCGCCGCATTTTCTCACGCCGTCAAGCCTTTGCAGTAAATCGTTCATTGTCATATTTCGTCCTCCGTTCTTCATGAAACAGCAAACAGTCAAGGGACTTTCTTACCCGAAAAACTGTTCACTATTAACTATTCACTGTTCACTTTTTAAAAGTCCCTCTATATATAGCGCTCAAACGGCGTTTTGTTGCACACAAACGTGCAACAAATAACGAAATATTTGTCTGCACAAATTTAGATACAGATTTTTGTGCGGAAATCACAATAAGTTCGTTAAGTTAATCACAATCTTTTTGGGAGGGATTTTCCGTGAATTATACCGAAGAATACATCGAACAGCTTGAAAAGATAATGGCTTCTCTGCGGGTGGAGCTGCGCCGGGAAAAGAGAAAGATCGAGAAATTGCAGGAGAGGGTCGCGGAGGGTGACAAGCTCATAGCGGCTCTGAAAGCGAGCATTTCGGAAATTGCCGCGCCGGTCGGCAAACTCGCAGTAAGAACGGATTCGCTTACAACATTCTTTAAGCTGACCGACGAAGAACTTGCGGCGCTTGCTCCCGCGCCGGAAAAGCCCAAGCCCTCGCCTGCTGAGGATTTTGAGATTGCGGACGGCGTGCTGAAAAAGTACGTCGGCAAGGGCGGAAATGTGGTCATTCCCGACGGCGTGACAAGCATTGGCAATAATGCGTTTGCTTGGTGCAAATCGCTCACAAGCATAACAATCCCTAACAGCGTGACGAGAATTGGCGATTGGGCGTTTGCTTGGCGCAAATCGCTCACAAGCATAACAATCCCTGACAGCGTGACGAGCATAGGCAAGGACGCTTTTTTCGGCTGCTTGTTATGAATGTTTTCCGCGCCTCAGCGGGCGAGAGGTACGCCAAAGCTAATGGCATTCAATACAAACTGATAAAGTGAGGACAGACTTATGAAAAAATGTGCGAAATGCGGCAGGGACAATCTTGACGATATGCGGCTTTGCGGGTATTGCGGAACGAGGTTTCCCGAAGAAAAGAAGCCCGTGTTCACGGCTAAGAAAACGCTGCTGACCTTCTATCCGCTGACGGAGGAGGTCGCTGTGCGCGAAGCGGAGAAGCCCAAGCCCGCTTCGGACGACGAGTTTGAGATATTCAAAACAAGCAGGCTCGTATCACTGGAAAAATACAAGGGGCACAAAAAGAACGTCATTATCCCGCACGGGGTGACGGTGATAGAAAAGCGTGCTTTTAAAGACTGTAAATCGGTAACGCGCATTGCTGTTCCCGACAGCGTGAAAAGGATAAACGCTGAAGCGTTCAGCGGCTGTACGGCGCTGACGGAAATAAACATACCCGCAGAAGTGCCGTATATCACATCGCATTTGTTTTACGGGTGCAGTTCGCTGACGGAAATAACCCTGCCGGACAGCGTGGAACTTATCGAAAGGAGTGCATTTTACTATTGCGTATCGCTCACAAGCGTTAATATCCCCGACGGTGTGAGAAATATCGGCAGTTCGGCGTTCAGTTCATGCAGATCGCTGACAAGCATATATATCCCCGGCAGTGTGACGAGTATCGAGCATTATGCGTTTGAAAGATGCAGTTCTCTTGCGAATGTTATCATAGCTGACGGAGTGGCAGACATTTCTTTTAATGCGTTTATTGACTGCCCTTCACTTAAAAGAATCACTATCCCCGGAACGGTGAACGACATCGGCAATCATGCTTTCGGCTACATCAAAGAAACCGGAATGTTCGGCAGAACGAAATATGAAAAGGTCAAAGATTTTACTGTTTGTTGTTACCCGGATTCGGAGGGCGAGAGATATGCCGTAGAAAACGGATTCAGATACGAACTGATAAAGTGAGGAAAGGCTTATGAAAAAATGCACGAAATGCGGAAGAGACAATCTTGACGATATGCGGCTTTGCGGGTACTGCGGAACGAGGTTTCCCGAAGAAAAGACTTGCGGAACGTTCAAAAAGACACTGCTGACCTTCTATCCGCTGCCGGAAGAGGTCGCTGTGCGCGAGGTTGAAAAGCCCAAGCCCGTTTCGGACAGCGATTTTACGATAGAAAAGAACGGTTACGATTATGTGCTGACAAAATACAATGGCGCGGGTGGGGACGTCGTTATTCCCGACAGTGTGACGAGCATTGGCGATTGGGCGTTCGCTTTCTGCTCATCTCTGACGAGCATTACTATCCCCAACAGTGTGACGAGCATTGGCAATTATGCGTTTGATGCCTGCAAATCGCTCACAAGCATAACAATCCCTGACAGCGTAACAAGCATAGGCAATTGGGCGTTCCGTGGCTGCACATCTCTGATTAGCATTACTATCCCCGGCAGCGTGACGAGAATTGGCGATTATGCGTTTGCTTTGTGCAAATCGCTCACCGCCATAAATGCTGACATAAATAATCCGAATTATTGCTCAATCGACGGTGTACTATAT
>CACYSH010000036.1 GCA_902776945.1 uncultured Ruminococcus sp. | reverse complement strand
CTCGCGAAAGCTACAGAGGATAAGTCTGCCTTTTTGGATATGGTCGCTTGATGTTTTTGTGCATTTTGACAGAGTGTTAGGATTTTTGCTCAATTATAGCTATTTACTGAAACCGCATTATAACTGCTTATTTCTTTTGGTTTTTCGATACTCATTAGGTGATACTCCGTTTTTCTTTTTAAACTGACGAATAAAATGACTTATGTTTGGGTATCCGCATCGTTCGGCTATCTCAGTAACAGATAACTCCGTATGTGTGAGATAATAACCTGCTCTTTCCATTCTCGCTGCAATGATGTCCTCTTTGCAGCTCGTACCGAATAATTCCTTATATATCCGCTGGAAATGGCTTTTGCTTATGCCGAGACTTCTTGTGATAGACTCAACGCTCCATTCATTCTGCGGTGAACTGAATATGCTCTCACGCAATGTTGTGAATGTATCCCTGTAACTGAAAATACCTGCCTGCATGGTAAGCATTTTTCCCCTGATATTATGAACGGCATAATCCAATATCTCAGAGATGCTGAATATATCTGCCGAAGCGATCCTTTCAGAAAAAAAGACTATATTCTCGGGTTCGATCATAACCGTGCCTTTATATATCTCATCGGCTTTTTCTGCTATCTCTCCTGCCCAGTCACGATGCAGACCCTTTTGTTCGTTATCACTGCTCACAATGGCGATCAGATCGTCCTCGATGCTCGCAAGCAGCATTTCTTCGGGTGACGCTATCCTGAGAGCATTTACTATCGCATGGATAGGCGGAACAGGATATTTTTTCTTTTCATTTTTCATGTACGAAATGACAGTAAGAACTCTGACTGTTTCACTGTCATCTATTATTGTCTGCGTGAGCCTGCCTATCAGACCACGTTTGTTATATATACCCAGCAGTGGCGCATATTCCGAAATAGCCTCGATCCGCTGATTGACATAAATCTTATACATTTTATTCTGTACGTTGTTCAAGCCACTGCTGACCGAATCGCACCAATTCATAAGGTAATCGTCAAGAACGATCTCGGCGGCATTTTTATAGCTCAGACAAATATATCCGAATATCTGATCTTTGTAATGCAGCGAAGTCACCGCTGTCAGCTGAGGTTCGTGCGGCTGTTCAAAAAAAGGCAGAAGCTCTGATGTGGAAAATTCCGAAAACGGGGTCTTAAAACAGTTATCTACTGTTTCAAGACCGAGCAGCATATTCGATGAAAGACCGCCTCGCCTGTAAAGAGCAGGATTCTGAAAACTTCTCCGCCAGTCTTCACACAGGCATATCTCCGCTCTTGTGAAGCCCGGTATCATAAAGATACATTCACCTGCTGTGCGCATAACATCTTCGGGAGTGCTGCATTCCGACATCTTGCTCAGTATGTCGGCACAGCTCCCCAGACGATAGCTTTGTTTTATTCTGTAAAATGTGCCTGCATAATCACGTATCTCCGAGAGAGCGCTGCTTTGTTCAATGCTGCTCCTGTCGGTACAGCCGCAGCTTTCCCCGATGACAAGTGAGAAGTAGCGTTCCTGTGTCTCTGAGACATCATTTTCCATGAGCTGAAGAAGTTTTTCGGCAGAACGTCTTCCGCAGTACCTTGCCTGCCCAGCAACTGTTGCTATCGACACATACTCTGTCAGTGATATAAGATCGCCGTCACAGCCCGTGATCTTTATATCATCAGGCACACGTATACCGTGTGATCTGAGTGTTCGGCAAAGTTCGACTGCCATTATGTCACTTGCACAGACAATTCCGTCAGGCAACGGTATCTCCCTTTCTGCAAGCTTTATGCCTATCTCATGAGGTATGAAGCTCCAGTAATTTCCGTAGAAGATACAGCTTTCATCATATGGCAAGCCTGCTTTATCCATTGCATTGCGAAAGCCCGAGATACGTTCCTCAGATTTTTTATCTCCCTTATAACCGCCGATGCAATAGAGCCGACGGCAGTTATGCTTATGTATAAGATGTTCGGTCGAAAGGTACAGAAGTTCACTTTCGGGCATGGTTATCACAGGAAAGTCATTTTGCTGATAGCCTATCACAACACACGGTTTTTCAGCTTTACGCAGCATATCAAAAATACGGCTTCGCAGTCGGTCGCTGCAAAACAGATCGGCTGAAAAAATAAAACCGTCAAAGTCTGATGAAACGATCAGATCATAAATGTTTATCAGACCCTTGCTGTGATCCTCATCGAGCATTTCGTTCATGTAGTTTATCACGCCTGAGATCAGAACGGTATCATAACCGTAAATTGCGGCTGTTTTATGAATGACTTCAACAAATTCGACATCAAGATTATTTATCAGGTGCGCAACAATCACACCGATACGTCCTGCGGCTTTCACAGCGACCACCTCACGTTTATCTTATAGCAATCAAAGAAAATATCAACACAAATCTTTCGGATAAAATTCCACATTACTGCGTCAAACTCCCTTGCAGGGCGACAGCCCAACTGCGGTCGTTTTCCTTGTATTGCTATAATTATACACATTTATCGCTCTCATGTCAATATATACATGGATAACTCTTTGGGGCGAAACGCATATTTTTTGGTGCGAAAAATCATTTCTTTTTTGAGGATAATGCTATATAATGATAAGTACAAGTACTCCAAATGTATACTCAGAGAGGTAATCAACATGAAACGGATCATTTCATCGGCGATCATCGCCGCAATAGCGACAGGAACACTTTCGCAGTTACCTATGCAGGCGGCTGCGGCAGGAAACGTCTACGAACTTGAAAACGGGACTATCTATGATGCAGGAGAAAACACAACAAAAGTCGTATCAATGACAGGTGCAAGCGGCGGCAAAGCGGTCGACCTGAAAGATGCAGGCGATTCCGTCACTATCTCGGTCAACGTTGCGAGCGCAGGTATGTATAAGCAGACACTGCGGTACAGTCAGCCATATGACGAGGGCGGCAAATATCAGAACGTCCTTGTCAACGGCACGAATATCGGACAGATACTGTGCGGCTACACAAAAAAGGATTCCTTTGCGGAAGTCAGCACTTCTGCCTATCTGAAAAAAGGCGAAAACAAGATCACCATTCAGGGTTCATGGGGCTGGACTTATCTTGACAGTCTGACAATAGAAGCGATAGGAACATCCTCGGAAAGCATAAATACAACACTCTCAAATCCGAACGCTTCCGCTCAGGCAAAGTCGCTTTACAGTTTCTTGTGCGATAATTACGGAAAACATATTATCTCAGGTCAGCAGGAATCCACATGGATGGGCAGTGAGAACTATGAGTTAGACATAATCAAAAACGCAAGCGGAAGATACCCTGCTCTGCGTGGACTGGATTATATGGGCGATGATTTTTCAGGCTGCAACCGCCGTGCAAAAGCATGGTATCAGAAAGGCGGCATCGTGACTATATGCTGGCATTGCGGAAGTGATTTCAGCGGAAGTCACTCTGAGGCACTTGCAGATGACCTTGACTGGAACAAGGCGCTTACTCCCGGAACGAACGAGTACAATAAGCTTGTCGCAGGCATGGACAAGGGTGCAAAAGCACTGCTGGAATTAAAGCAGGAAGGTATTCCTGTTATCTGGCGACCTTTCCACGAATTTGACGGCAAGTGGTTCTGGTGGGGCAAAGGCGGAGCTGAGAACTTCAAGAAACTCTGGCGGTTCATGTATGACCGATACACGAATTACTGGGGTCTTGACAATCTTATCTGGAATCTCGGCTATTGCGGCGATGTCAATGACGGCTGGTATCCGGGTGATGCTTATGTCGACATTATCGGCGCTGATACTTATGTGGACAACACTGACTCGCTTGTTGGCATATATCAGAAAACTGCACTCATCGGCAATAAACCTGTCTGCCTGCACGAGAACGGACCTATCCCAGACCCCAACAAGCTGACAGCGGAAGATGCTGACTGGCTCTGGTTCATGACATGGCACACTTCATTCATAGATAACCATGCGGTCAACACTTCTTCGTATGTTAATTATGTATATAACAGCGATTATGTGCTGACACTTGATGAGCTGCCCGATGTATATAATTATACATCGGAAAATACCGATGACCCTCAGACTGAACTGCCCGAGACACCTGTTGTATACTCCTCCGGTCATCCGAATAACATCATCAGCCGCAATGTCCCTGCTTATGCAAGTGCAGGCAAGGCATCTGACGGAAATGACAGCTACTATTATACCGAATGGTCTGCAAGCGGCTCGGCTTATCTTGCATATGATCTTTCAGGTGTTCCAGTGTCTCAGAGAAAAAATGTGCTTGCGGCATGGTACAACACAGGCACATTTGATAACATCGGCAATTACGTCAGCAAAAGCAACGAGCCTGTTGATTACACGATAGAACTCAATTCGGCGGCAGGCGGTTCATATCCGAAAGACGGCTGGGTAACTGCCGCAGCAGTCAGCAATAACCATTACAGTTCCCGTCAGCATTATATCAATATGCAGTACTATAACTGGATCAGACTGAATGTAAAAAATCCTGACGGAAAGAGCATAAGACTGAATTTTGATGTGCATGACGCTTCTGACGGTGTATCCGACAGCTGGATATTCTTCGGCGATTCGATAACTGCGGGAAGCATGGCAAACTGCTACGGTACAGGCTATGCGGAGTTTGTGAACCGTATCGACCCTGCATATTATCCCGTACAGCAGAACGGCGGTATCGGCGGTACTGTAAGTTCTGACGGCAGAAATGCGATAGATGAATGGCTCAGTGACTCCCCAGCCAAATATGTGAGCATAGCTTACGGCACGAATGATGCGTGGGGCAATCCGAACAATGCGCAGAAGTATTATGAAAATGTCAAGTACATGATAGATGCTGTTATTGCAAAAGGCAAAACACCTGTTCTGCCTAAGATACCATATTCGACCAATAAGGACGTTGGTTCAAACACAGGTTACTACAACGCTATGATCGACAAACTCTATCAGGAGTACGGCAGCAAACTTGTTCATGGTCCCGATTTTGATAAATTTTTCAGAGAACACACTGAATTGCTCGGCGGCGATGGTGTACACCCGAGTTCCGACGGCTATGAAGCAATGAGAAAGCTCTGGGCAGAGACAATGTATGCAAATGTATACACAAACTCTCAATCTTCGGACAAAACTTATCCCGATAATATCAAGGTAAGTTACAGTTCTCAGTATCACCAGATCAGATTTACGTGGGACACAGTTGATAATGCTCAGAACTACGGTATCGCAGTTTATCTTGCAGGCAAGTGGAGAGTGCAGACACAGACCATTTCCGCTTCTGCAACTTCCTACACAACTCCGAAAGGTCTGACACCCGGCAAGACCTATAAAGTTGCAATAGCCGCCAAAGTCAACGGCAAATGGGATATTTCCAACGCTCTCAAGAACGCTGTTACTGTCACTGTTAAGTGATCGGCTTTATAATACAAAACAAAAAACGTAAAAAAACGGCAGTTCCTTTCGGAGAACTGTTGTTTTTATAAACAGATACCGACATACCCCCAAAAAAGATATTGCCTGATCGGTAAAATTGTGATATAATATATGAAAGTCTTAATATTACGGTCTTTCAGGATAAGGGGACGATATGTAATGGTAAACGGACGTATTGCTGTTATGATCTCGGAGATATTCGATCCGCTTGATTATGAACTGCTCAACGGCATTTACACAAAGGCAAGTTCACTCGGCTATGACACGATATGTCTGACGGGTATCAGAGATGTGCGGTTCTCAACAAATAACAAGATCGTTTCGGATAAAATGGATAATGTATATAGAAATTCACATTGTTCACGATGATGTGATTATGCACATGGGAGTGGTCTACATGGACGGCTAAAACATACTGGTATTCATCATTAAAAAGTGCCTTGCAAAGCTCCTGTCCGATAAGCAAAGCCCGTTCGGGAGTGACCTCTCCGGGGGCAAAGCTCTGTATTATGTGCTGGCACTCGCTTCGGCTTCGCCCTGTGCCGACTGTCTGCCTGATGTTCCTAAACTGTTCTGATGCTCCACATGGAGAAGATACGCACAAGTTGCTAACAACATTTAGTCGTGCGTAGCTAAGACGGTGGTCTGCGGTCTTGTCTGGGTTGCAGATATAAGCAATTGCACCGTATGTTCCCGTGTGGATCGTATGGATACGAGTAACCTACTATGTGATTAAAGGCAGACGCGGCGATCTATTGATAGATACGGGTATGCCTCAGGTGTGGCGTGGTCTGAAACAATGGCTTCAAAAATATGATGTAAGATATGTTCTGCTCACTCACGCACACGCCGATCACGATTGGAACGCCGCCAAGCTTCAAAAAGAGGGAAAGAAGATACTGCTGAACGAGCGTGATAAAACTCTGCGGCAGAATTATCTTTCTCAGAGGGTAAAGCCTACCATGCCGAAATACCGATTCAGAAATTACACTCAGTGGGTGAACGGCTTTCTGTTCAACAGCCTGCATTATGACGCGGATATATATTTAGGCAGTAAAGAACGAGGTCTGCTTCGTGATCTCGGTATAGATGCGGATATTATCCCGCTGCCGGGACACACATACGGCTCGGTCGGCGTAATGTGCAGCGATGTTCTTTATTGCGGCGATGCTTTCACCGCGCTGTGGAAGCGTCCCGACATCACCCCTCACGTGGTAAGCCCGAAGCTGATGCGGAGGTCGCTTGAACGTATAATCAGGCACTCGCCCGAATGGTTAGCCTGCGGACACGGGCTGCCTTTGCGGTTTGAAAAAGCTCTTCCTGTTATAAATGATTATCTTCTATATTTTTAGCCGAACACTTATCGATTAAATGAAAGGGGACAGTTCCGCCTGCCCCCCCTTTTTCGCATTTACAGCTTTTTCCTGTGCTTCTTCGCCTCATTTTCTCTGCGTTGCCTTTCTTCCTCCTCCAGCTTCGCAATATAATCCTCGACTGATATTTCACGATAAGTGCTTGCTATATGATGCACTGAATGACTATGTTGACGACCACACAGCTGCCCGAATCTGCCGCTGGGTAAAAGGATTTTTAGTATTCGGTGCCGCAACCGTCAGAAGGCTGAAACTTGAACACCCGAGCATCGTGACAAATTACGGTATCAATTCCACATCGGAAACGCTAAGATATTTTGTCAGGGTGGTCGTAAATGTGGGTGAATGGAAACAGTACGAGTTCATGTAGATTGCCGGGGCTTTTTGTGCTATGATAAAGGTATCATAACACAAGGAGGTGCCTTTTACCCTCGTCGAAAGCAGACAGGTCTGATATGTTCCGTTTGCGAATAGGCTTTCGAACTCGGTCATGCTCGATTTCAGCTGCAAGGTAATAGCGCCTGTGGTATATACGGAGTCCGTGTCTGTACTTGTAAACGGACGCTGATTCGACCAAACAGTGTATGTCGTATATCCATTATGGTACTCTTTTCAATGCCATAATCAACGCCGTATCCGATCATGTTTGGCTCTAACAGCAGAGCCGAGTTCAAGAAAATCTATATGGATGCAAAGAAAAGCGGAAAAATCAATTCAAGTATATGATATGCAGCCGGGGATTATTTACCCGGCTGTTTGGCTTTTTGATGCGGAGGATTTGACGGTTTCGGTCTTGTCGGGATATAAGATTTAGGCGAGGCTTTTGTTGACCGAAGTATGGATAGAGATTGATTTAAGCTACATACGAATGTTCCTTTGTGTCTTCTGTGTTGTTCTGTGTTTGCTGACGGCTGCCTGTGGTGCGGTCAGCATTAAAACCGCAGTCATCAGCGATATGCAGCATCATTAACAGAGCATCATCGCTCCCGCTTCGTCACCCGAATAATTAACAGGCATACGGCACGCCAAAAAGACCGGCAGCTTTTTGTAAGCTGACCGGTCTTTTATTTCTGTATTTAACAGACAGATCTAAAACCTGTTTTCGGGAGGGCTGATATTATTATTCAGCTTCCTCGTTTTCGCGCTTTCTCTTTGTGAAGATGAAAGCCGTGCCTGCACCGAGAAGCAGCAGCACAGAGAGTGCGTTTCTTGCGGTGCTTCCGGTATGTTCGTTTTTATCATTGTTGGGATCGATTTTATTTTCGGGTGCGGGCGCGGGGGTGTCGCTGCCGGAGCTTGTCTGCGACGGATTGCCGCCTGTAATACCGGACAGCTTTTTGCTGAGAGTCAGCTTTTCGACATTGTTTTCGACATTTCGGGAACTTAAAGAGGTCGTTTCCTTCTTGACGAAGATGTTCTGCGAGGAGGTGTACAGCTTACCATCTTCTTTGCCCCAGAACGTCGCGGACAGTGTGTTGGTACCCGCGTTAAAGTTTGTCCGGAGGGTATTGGCTAAGATATCATCGACCGTGCTGCCCGCGCTTGCTTCGTAATCAACGCCGCGCACGAGTTTTTTGCCGTTTAAATAAAGGTCGGTGAACTCGTCGAAGTTGCCGTGCGAGATAAATTCCTCGTTGGTCACGTCGATAGCGTCGTCAAGGTAATGACCTTCGCCGGTTGTTGAGGAATCGCCGGTATTGCCTGCGCCTCCGACAAAATTGAAGCCGTATTCGTCGGCGTATCTCTGCGCGTCGGAATCATTTGTTCCGTAAACGGTGAAGCCCTCGACTTTTGTCATGTTCTGACCCTCGATATAATCGGTCATGTTGTTGTAAAGCACGCCGAAGTTCATGTCTGTGATGGTCGTGTCTTCGGGTACAGTTACCGATTTGAGGTTCGGGCAGCTCATGAACGCGCCGTGTCCGATCTTTTTAAGGCTGTCGGGGAAGTTCACGCTCGAAAGGTTGTTGCAGAATGCGAAAGTACGATCCTGAATGGTCTCCAAGCCCTCGGGGAAATCAAGCGTTGTAAGGCTGTCACAGTCGGTAAACGCCATGTGACCGATTGTTTTAAGGTTTTTGGAGAACTTGACGTCTTTCAGTTCGAGACAGTAGATAAAGGCGTTTATGCCGATAGAAGTAACGCTGTCAGCCATTTCTACGCTTTCAAGAGAGATATAGGCGGCGTTCGGAACGCAGAAAACATTCGAGCCTATACTTGTGATGCCGTCCTCAACGACGAACTTTGTTACGTCAAGCTCTATCCACGGAGCAAGGTTTTCGCTAGTGTAATTGGTCATTGCGCCCGTGCCGCTTACGGTGAGGATACCATCCTCATCGAGCTTCCATGTGGCGTTCTCGCCGCAGGTGCCGGAGGCTACTATCGAACCTGCGTTCTGCGATTCGCTGTATTCTTCGGCGGAAGGGGGAGCCGATGTTGCGGCAACAGGTGACCCGCCCGAAGCAAAAGAACCGGCGGAAACATTGGTGTTTGAAGAGGTCTTATTGGGCTTGTCGTAATTGGTGGGAATGAAGCTTGTTTTCGGACGATCGCTTACGTTTCCGTAAGTATGATAAGTTTTAACAAAATGATGCTCCCATTCCTCAACGCCTATTCGGTGTTGTCGAGAACGTTTATCGTCAGATGGAAAGTCTTTTTGTCTCTCCCGGTATAGTCGGGATCGTCAAGGTCTAACGGAGTGGGCTCGCCCGTTACCGTTACGTCGAATTTTATAACGCCGGTCTCCTGCGGCACGCCGAATATCGCGTGCCTTCCCGCGTCGTAGGTGAAGCCGTCGTCGTCAAGACCGGTGACGGTTATGCTTTCCTCCGCTACCTCCCAGTCGCCGAAATCAAGGGTGTAGCCGTAGGGCACCCACTTTATCGCGTCGTCGAGTATGATGTCGGTCTCGTCGGCGGCAGTCCATGCAAAGGGAGCGCCGGCGCTTTGTTTTTCCTCGGTAGCGCTTAAGTTTTCGCCGTCAAGCACGATAGAATAGAGCGGTTCGCCGTCCTTGTATATCGTCAGCATACCGCCGATATCGACGCCGTTTCCGTCGGGAACGAGCTTCACGCCGGGGGCATCGTTTACCGAGCCGTCAGCCGCGATGTAGGGCGAAACGCTTGCCGCCCCGCCGTTTATTTCGGAATCGTCCGCTATCTTAACGCCCTTAGCGCCGGAGAGTTCGGCTGTTATGCCCGTGATCTCGTCCGAACCGGTGTTGTATAGCGCAATGGTATATTCCTCGCCGTAGTCCTCGTCGTCAAAGCGGATCGTTCTGTTGTCGGGATTTGCCACATAAATGCCCTGCACGCCGCCGTTTCTCGGAACGATATTCAGGTGATAGTCTCTAAAGCCGGTGTATCCGCTTTCGCCGGCGTAAAGGGTACAGTCTATCGTACCGCTGCCCTCTACCATGTCCATGCCGTTGAAATCGGTGCTGTTGGCTATATCCGCCGTGGCTCCCTCAACGGTGGTCTCATATTCCGGTATCACCACTCTGAGCTGTTCTTCGGTCAGTTCCTCTGCGGTGAGCAGGGTCTGATAGCCCTCGCGGTAGATGCTGTCGGCGTTTAAGTTATAGCAAACAGCTTCTGTCACGCCGTTCCCGTTATTATACTGTAATCCGGTAAACAGCAGATATTCTTTTTCGTTATTGTAGCGCAGGGGCTTCGCGCCGATGTTATTGCCGTCTATGAGAGCGTCATAATGACCGCAGGTCTGCCCCGAGGTCAGCGCTGTTGCGGCAAATGCTCCCGTATTCGCAAATACCGTCACAAATGCGACAGCCGCGCAGAGCAGACGTTTTCCTGACATCTTCATGATCCTAATTCCTCCAGTTTTTTATTTGCAAGCTCCGTCAGTTCTTTAACAGAGTATATTTTCGATTTTTTGACGGCGCCGCCGGGGGTATCCATGATAAGCTCGCCGTCCAGCAGGTCGCAGAAATAGGGGACCCTCGCTGTCTCGTTAAGGTTTTTGTCGAGTATGACTCCGTAGTGTTCCGAAAGCTGGTCGCTGCCGACTTTTACGAACTGCATCACCGAGATATCTCCGAAGAACATCATGTCGGTAAGGTAGCCTTCCTGTTCGATCTCGCGGAGCTTCTTTCCGCTTTTTGCGTCCCTGACGGTGATGTTCCCGGTGAACGGCGCTTCGAACAGGTATTTTTCCGAGCGGTATTCCGTTATCTTCTCCTGAGCGGGAACGGGCTTTTCTCTTGCGTCCTCTTCGGAGGCTTTTCCGGTCAGCGGATCGTAGCAGACCACGCTGCCGTCCTTGTGCAGCACCTCGATGTACGAACCCTTTTCGTTCCTGCGAAACTGCATATCGTAGACCTTTTCGGGGTCGGGCATGGTACCCTCGCAGACAATGTTCCCGTCAGTGTCGAGAGCCCGGAAGCCCTCCACCGAATACTGCACGACGTACTTTTTGTCGGCGGTGAGTTTTGTATAGCTGTGCCGGTACCCTGTCGGGCAGACGGCAACGGTGTTGCTGCTGTCGGGTTCGTAGCGGAGTATTTTAAGCTCGCTCATATCCCTGTTGCCGTACACGGCGCAGTTGTTTCTTACGGCGCAAAGTCCGCGCAAGGTGCAGCCTTCGGCAGAGAAGAGCGAAACTCCTTCCGCCGTGTGTACATTTATGCTGCTGCCGTCGGTGCTGATGATGTGCCGTCCGTCGGCATCGAAGGCTTCGATGATACCGTCGCTGTCAACAAGCACCTGCGAATCGCCCGTACCGGTATCGAGCAGCGAGATGATGTTCCGGTGGGAAAGATAGCTCTTTCCTCCGTATACTTTTATATATATGCCGCCGTCGCGGTTGTTTTTTATGCCGAAAGGCGTAACTGTCTCCGGGTAGCGGCGCATGGTCTCGCGGCAGTCGATAACGGTAAAGTCCGACTCGCTCCCGCGTGAGAAGGACAGCACAAGACTGTCTCCCGCGAAGCCGCCGAAGTAGTAATCGTATTCTGAGCCGGGCGAAAGGCTTACCGAATTGCCCGTATTCAGGTCGGCAAGAAGAACATAGTTGCTCTCAAAGCTCATAGCCATCATCGAGCCGTCCTCGTTCAGTTCAAGAAGGTTCCTGTCGAGATTGAGAACGTTGTCAACAGCCTGATGTTCGCTGCCGAAGTTCATTTCGGGGATAATGGCTTTGCCGGTCGCCGCGTCGTAAAGGGCGGCTGAGGACTCGTCCTTGTATACGGCAAGAACTCTCCTGCCGTCTCCCGAAACGGCTATCGCGGTAGCGGGAGCGCCCGTCCAGAGAATTTTCCCCGACGTATCGCAGCAGGTAAGTCCGTCCGCTCCGGCGAAAACGAGTTTGCCGTTATCTATGAATTCGGCTTCCGAAACGGAAGCGGGGTCGGCGTCAAGCTCGGCTGAAATACTGCCGTTTTCCGCCGAGAATATCTCTAACTTTCCCGCGCACATACAAGCGCCTGTCTTTCCGTCCTGCGAGAGCCGCACGGTAAGCGGCGGGGAGGGGAGCTTCACTACTCCCGCGTTCTTGTAGCTGTCGGCAAGCTCGTACACGCCGAGCGCGTCGGTAAGCACTTTAAGGGGGGCGGCGCGGTAAACGGGATTGGTTATCGGGTTCGTTTTCGGAAGCCCGTCGAGCGCCAGTGCAACAGCCTTTTTCACATCGCCCTCTTCGAGAGCGTTATGCGAGTATTCGGCGTTCATAAGGGCGCTGTTCGTGTTGTGTATGCGCCTTCCGCCGACGAAGGTGACGGCGAGCCCCGCCGCCAGTATAGCACTGCAAACGGCAGCCGAGAGCTTTTTTGCTTTTCTGAGCTTCTTCGTCCTGATATCGTCGCTGCGGAGGTTATCGAGCGCCGCGAGCATCTCCTCTGCGGTCTGGAACCTTTCGTCCGGGTTGGGGCGCATAGCCTTGTTTATCACGTCGCAGAGGGGCTTGCTGAACCGTTCAGCCGAAAGGGGGATAACGTCCACCGCGTGCTGCGCCGGCTTTTCTCCGGAAAGCAGGTGATAGAGCGTAGCCCCGAGACTGTATATATCCGAGCGCCTGTCGGGAGTCACCTTGCGGAAATTCTTTTTCACATTGGCATTTTCCGCTTTGGCTGTTATCCTGCCGAGGGTCATTGCGGGGTCCTCACCGAAGGGAGTTTGTTCCCGCACGATGTTTTCCGTTTCGGGCATCGGCTGAGGAGTAATGTCTCTCGTCAGTCGGGTCATTCGGTTCATGCGGGAATAGCGGTCGTATCCCCGCTGCTGTCCGGGATCGGGAACTCCCGGCATATCGGATAACACGGTAGTATGCGGAGAAGCCTCTTTCTCGGGAGGGGGCGGGGGAGTTACGTCCGCTGCCGGGATATCGGGTATCTTGCGGGGGTCGCTGTAATCGAGCCCGTAATGCTCCGGGGAAGCGTAACCGGGACTAAGTCCCACGAAGCTCGCCTCGCCTATCGCCAGAGCGATATTGAAGTCGATAAGGCTTATGTCTCCGTTCGGTCTCCGCATGATGTTCGCGGGCTTTATATCGCTGTGAACGTAGCCCTTTTGCGCTTCGCCGTGTGTGGGGCTGTGCAGATAGGCAAGGGCGTTCAGTATCTCCTTCGCCCACTTGATGACCTGCGCCTGCGGGAAGGTCTCGCCGCGTTCGAGGGGTCTGTCAAGGCTCTCGCCGACGATATATTCCATAACGGTAACGACGTTGCCGCCTTCGACTATATAATCGTATACCTGCGGTATGTAGTCGTTGTGCAGTTCCTTCAGCACATCTACCTCGCGCCTTAGTATCTCGGCTGGGGTATCGGTATCGCGCTTATCGACCTTTAGCACAACGTCCATATCAAGGCGCTTGTGGTAAGCGAGGTAGACCTCGCCGCCGCCGCCGGTACCAAGCGCAGATTTTAACTGAACAGTTGAGTCAAGAAATCCCATGCAAGTCACCCAGCCTTTCCCTGTTCCTGTCTGCCGTATTCCTCGTCGTATATGGCGTTTAGCTTAAGCTCCTTCATGCGGCAGACGATAAGAGACGCGGCAAGACCGGCAGCAGCCGCCGCCGAAACGATCAACCCGCATATCAGAACAGCCTTATCAGTCATCGCAGTCACGCTCCTTAGAATGGGATTTGCATATCGAAGCAATTTATAGTATAGCACAATTTCCTCAGTCTGTCAATAACTTATCCTGAATTTACACGGAAATCAATTTTGTTTTTGGTCAAAAGGCGCAGTTTGCGGGCGCTCACGCAGGAGCGCCCCTACAAAATTCACAAATATCGTTATGCGATTTTTGAAAATTGATTTCCGTGCTGAATTTATCACAAAAAAATGAATTATCCCTTTTTTTGACCGGCAATGATATTTGATTATAGTTAAGTACGTGTTTTCTGCGTGCGTCAGAAAATGCAGGAAAAATTTCGTCAATGCAAACAAAAATCCATGCCCCGATTTGTGCAGACAAATGATTTTTGTTTTAATTTAGACATATTTCGTTATTTGTTGCACGTTCATGTGCAACAAAACGCCGTTTGAACGCTATATATAGAAGGGTATGTTCCCTTATGGTCTACAAAAGGAGGACGAAATATGAATATTACAGAAGTTCTGAACAGGCTCGAAGGCGTTCACAGGTGCGGAAACGGGTTCTCGGCGAAGTGTCCCGCGCACGACGATCGTAGGGCAAGCCTGTCCGTGTCGGAGGGGGCTGACGGGCGGGTGCTTGTCAAATGCCATGCCGGGTGTTCCGCCGAAGCCGTCGCCGCCGCTATGGGGCTGAGAATTACAGACCTCTTCCCCGTCAGCCCCAAGCCCGATAAGCCCGGACTCATCCGCCGCACCCCCGAGACCGAGTACGTCTACAAGGATATGCGGGGCGAGCCTGCCTTCAAGAAGGTGCGCTACGCCGGCAAGCAGTTCATGTGGTTCCATAAGGACGAAAACGGCAGATGGGCGAAGGGCAGGGGCGGGAAGTCTGCGCCGCTCTACAATATGTTCGATACCCTTGCTTCCGAATTCGTCTACTGCGTCGAGGGCGAGAAGGACGTCGAGACCCTGCGGCGGTACGGGCTCCCGGCGGTCAGCCTTCCCGACGGCGCAAAGACCAAGTGGCAGGAGGAGTACGCCGAGTGGTTCGAGCTTCGCAAGGTCTGCATAATCCGGGACAACGACGAGCCGGGCAGACAGTGCGCCGCTATGGTGGCGGCGAATATCGTCGGCAGGGCGAACGCTGTAAAGGTCATCGACTTGTCGGAGATATGGGAGGATATCCCCGCTCACGGCGACGTGTCGGACTTTCTGCAAGCCTTTCCTCTGGACGGTAAGAAGCGGCTGACGGAGCTTGCGGGAAGAGCCCCCTTTTTCACGCCGGAGCAGGTGCCGCCGGAAAGCGGGGTCATACGTCTGAGCGACGTTCAGTCAACAGAGACCGACTGGCTCTGGTACCCCTACATACCCCGCGGGAAGATAACCCTGCTGACCGCCGACCCGGGACTCGGCAAGACCTTCTTCGCGCTGTATCTCGCCGCCTGCGTGTCCACCGGGCGCCCCTTCTGGGGGACTGGCGAGCCTTACCGTCAGCCGGAAAAGGCGGTCTATCAGACGGCGGAGGACGGCGTTGCCGACACCATAAAGCCCCGTCTTGAACCGATGACTCCCAATTTTGCCAATATCCTGATGATAGACGAAACGAGCGAAGGGCTTGACCTTTCGGACGAGCGCATAGAGAGCCTGATGATGAAGCATAAGCCGGCGCTTATCGTGTTCGACCCGCTTCAAGCCTATCTGGGGGCTGATGTGGATATGCACCGTGCGAACGAAGTCCGTCCGGTGCTGGCGCACCTGGCGAAGCTCGCCGAAGCCTGCAACACGGCTGTCGTGCTTATCATGCACAACTCAAAAACGTCGCAGAACAAGGCGCTGTACCGTTCTCTCGGGACTATCGATATCCCGGCGGTGGCGCGTTCCATGCTCATCATGGGAAAAGACCCGGACTGCGAGGGGCGGCGCGTTATCTGCCACGAGAAGAGTTCCCTTGCCCGGCGCGGCAAGTCCATGACCTTCGAGATAAAGCCCGGCGAAGGGGGGGTATCATTCTGCGGGTTCTCGGAGCTGACGGCGGACGATGTGCTCACGCCGTCGGGGACGTATTTCCGTGCGTCAGACAAGCGCGATTCTGCCGAGGATTTGTTGACAGAACTTCTCGGCGAGAAGGGGTGGTGCGAGTATTCGGAGGTCAGAGAAATGGCGGAGGAATACGGTCTCAGCCTTTCTACTATAAACAGAGCAAAGCAGACAATGAAATTGCAGACTGTCAGGTTCGGATATAATCCACAAAAGGTATATTGGCTTTCCTCCGAAATTGATAAAGACAACTTTACGGCGGATAGCGCGGACTGTGCCGATATTTCCGGTGGAGGCATCGATCCCCAAACAAAATAATTTCGTGAAATGACCGAGGAAAAGTGCGTAATACCGTCGTTTTATCGGTCATTTCATCATGAAATCACGGGCGGTCATTTCATGAAATGTCCCGAATGTTCATCGCTCATTTCACCGTGAAATGACCGTAAACCATACGTTATTACAGCGTTTCTCTCGGTCATTTCACGAATTTTATTTGTCTATGGGAACATGGTTTTTACGGTCTTCACGTCGGGAAGGGGCAGCCTTCCGCATTATGTATATTATGTAAAAAAACGTTTTCGAAGCTCCGCCGGTTACGGGCAACAGTACATAGTACATAAAAATTTCATAATAAATTGAACGAAATCGACAAAAGATCGTCAGACCTATTGACAATTATGTAGATATGTGATATATATATTATAGGCTGTAATTTCAGAAAAAATAAGTCAAGGAGGTATGATATATGGGGTACTATAAAAATCTGACGGAGAACGAGGCTGCCGAAGGTTTGAGCGCCTCCCGCAAAAGATACCGCGAGGCTTCCGAACAATACGACGCCGCCCGCAGAGAGGCAGATCAGTACGCCGCCGAAAAGAACGCCGCCCAGCGCGAGATGGCGGGTTACAGCTCGCAGAAGCTGAACTTTGAAAAGAAACTTGAACAGGTAAACGACCTGATAGGCGTGCTTTCCGGC
Organism: uncultured Ruminococcus sp.; assembly: GCA_902776945.1. Lineage (GTDB taxonomy): Bacteria > Bacillota > Clostridia > Oscillospirales > Ruminococcaceae > YE71. The sequence goes on along the minus strand of CACYSH010000036.1, from coordinate 18,380 downwards.
TCTGGCGGAAGGCTTTCCGGCATCATCGGCTCGGACGTACCCTCTCTTATCTCCGATCTGAACGGTCAGACAAGCACGGCAAACGAGAGTTTCCGGACAAGCATGAGGTCGCCCGATATATCGGCGGCTGACCTGTCGAAAAGTCTCGGCTGTCCCGGCGCGGATAACGACCCGAAGATAAGCGGGGCTCTTGAAAAGTTCCGGCAGGAAAAGACCCGCCTTGAAAACGGCATCGATCAGCTTAACAGAAATATCCAGCGCCTTGACGATATGGTAGACCAGCTTTCCTCGAAGCTGAACGCCGCCAACGACGCGGCTTTTTCCAGCCGGCAGGAGATGATAAGCAGCTCATACGATATAACTCAGTACCGAAACGCTTTGAATTCGAGCGAGCAGTCGGGCGGATATTTCGGTAATTTATATTTTCGGTTTTGACAGGCTTTCCGCCGCATACCGACTACTTAAAGGGGTGAACGCAGTTGAAGATCGAGATCAATTCCGGCGGCTTGCAGGGCAACGCCATAATAGACGAGATGAAAGCCGACGTGAGCCGGATACTCACAAACTCCCTGCGGCTCGACAGCGCACTCAGCCGCATAAAGGCTTATGCGGCGTACACGAACGGCACGGCGCAGAATGTTTCTGAGGCTATCGGGCTGATAGAACAGCGCGAACGCGAAGAACAGAAACGCGCCGAGAATATCCGCGACGCAAGCCGGCAGGTGGAGACGTTTATCAACAATACCCGAAATGTGGACAAGGCTGTTGCGCAGACGATAGATATGTCATACAATAACCAAAACAATTCGGGCAGCTCGGGGAAGAGCGGCGGAGGACAGAACAGCAACATCAAAGGCGACCAAATTGTTGAGTTGTACCGCGAGGTCTGCAGGATCGTAGATGAGGAAAACTGGCTGTGGGACGCAATGAGACTTGCTGCGGCTAAGGAAATCAAGAAACAGATTGAAGAATTGATCGCCAAAAGAGAAATACAGCTGACCGAAGAACAGAATAAAGAGATCGAGAAGATAAGAAACGATATATTCTTTGATGATAAAGTGTCTGAGACCGATAAGAAGAATATTGAAGAAAGGATCATGAATATGCCCGAGCCTTTCAAGAGCCTTTACTACAAATATTTTGAAAAAACAAATCTTGGAAATATGAACGCCGACAGAGGTAAGTATACATCCTTTATCTTCAATTCCGTCGATGTTGATATGGCTAATTCAGCAAACAGAGAAGGCGAACGATATGCAACGTTCTTCCATGAGATGGGTCATTCGATAGATCATAATTCCGACGGTTGGTCGAATTATTCATTAACATATCGAGATTCACAGGGCAGATCACTAATGGACGTATTATATAAGGACGCTCTGAAATATGTCGAAAAGTATGTTAAAAACAGCAATTATATTAATAACAGTGATTTCAGTGAGGAATCCTTAAATCGTATCGTTGCATATTTTCTCGGACACAGGATGATATCGTTTGATTCATTGTCAGAAGATGAACAAAGAGCTGTGGAAAGTATCCAAAGGCAGTACTACAGTGAACATATGGGTGAAACGAATTCTACAGTTTCCGATATTATCGGAGGAGTGACCAACAATCTTTTGATAGGTTCATCGGGTCACGTAAAACACGATTCAAAATGGACGGGTGACAACAGTAATATTATTGATTATACGAGTGCCGGTTGGGGATTGCTGAACGAATCTCAATACTGGTATAATTCAATGGGAGTTCCAACCGGAAATCAAGCAATGGAGCTTTTTGCGGAGTATTTCAGTTTCAATTGTATAGGAAGTGAGGGAGAAGACAATCTTGCTTCAATAAGAGAAGCTTTTGGCGAGTCTGCAAAATTTATGGACGAAATGGTGAAGTCTATGATTGAAAAATAACAAAAACCCCGAAAGCTTCGACAGGATACTTGTGCGTTAAACAACCCCCGTGGAGGTGAGGGCATTTGAGGATAGAGCTTAATTCCGGCGGCTTGCAGGGAAATGCCATCATAGAGGAAATGAAAGCCGATGTGAACAGGATACTGTCGGATTCCCTGCGGCTTGACAGTGCTTTCAGTCGTATAAAGGCTTATGCGGCGTACACGAACGGCACGGCGCAGAATGTTTCTGAGGCTATCGGGCTGATAGAACAGCGCGAACGCGAGGAACAGAAGCGAGCCGAGAACATCAGGGACGCAAGCCGGCAGGTGGAGACGTTTATCGGGAATACCCGTGCGGCAGACAGGGCAGTCGCTCAGATGATAGGGCAGACGCAGCGGTCGCAGGGCAGCAGAGGTACTGTTTCGCAAAGCACGGTTGCAAGCGCTGACTGGTCGGAAATGGCAAACAGCTGGGCTGAGGAGACTGCAAAAGAGGTACGCTCCACAGCGGCAAAGGCTCCGAAAGCGGCACTCGGCAGTAAAATTGTCAGTGACAATACCGAAGAAGATCAGGAGAGCAAGGAGCTTGCAAAGAAGAGAAGAGAAGCCCGCGATCATGTTAAGCGTTTGCGTGAAATAATGGACAGGGCGCAGACGGATATCAATAAGCAGTATAATGATATAATCCGAAAGCTGCAAAACAATGCCCGCAATCAGAAAAAAGCGATCAAGGATAAGGTCGAGGAATACAATAAGAGTTCGTTCCTGAAATTCGATTCGGGATATAATCTTACCACAATGAATGATTATGCCGTTCTTGCGGAGGCGAACAGGATAATCTATGAAAAGTACGTCAAGGACGCGGGGAGCTGGGCTTTCAGCGCCGACAACGCCAGGAGCTTTATCAAACAGTTTACCGATAACCTTGATATGGCTACTATTGAGGAGGATTTTTGGGTAAACGGCAAAAAATATCACCTTAAGGTCGATATGACGAACACCTACGGTTCAACGCTCGGTACCGGTAGTATCACATCAGACGGCAAGGATTACCCTCTTATGATATCCAATTTCAGTCCGGAAAAGTATAAAAAATCCATGCAGGACGCTACTAAATGGGCGCTTTCCTACGGGGCAAAGGCTTATCAGGATATGCTTACAGAGCTTATCGGCTGGGACGGAAAGCTGAGTTCCATGGCGTCCTCTATGGGTGCCGACAAGTGGAAGCAGGATATGTTTGAAAAGATAGAAACTCTGCTCGGCGATGAGATGCTGGGGCTTGCTACCGACCCGAATTACAGTCCCGGAAGGACATTCGTTGATAATATCGAAAGTCTGAAAGAACAGCTGCAAACCTGCAAGGGCAGGGTAGAGGTGTTCGGAAATGCCTACAATTATTTAAGCTCAATGCTCTCGGACGATCTTAATGACATGGGTTTGTCTGACAAGATATGGGGCAGTCACAAAGAGGGCTGGTGGTTTTGGGAGCATGACGTAGTGGATTACGGTTCCGACTGGGTAAGCAATATCAATTCCATTATCAATAATTCGGATATGGAGACTTGCAGTAAGATCGCCCAAGCACTGGACAAAGTATCGGATAAGATATATAATGCGCCCAGCTTTACAGCTATCGGCGAGGCGGCAACAAGGGTTGGCAACGGCGATCTGACGGCTTTGGCTGATCTGGCTGATCTTATAAGTAAATAATCAGAGGTGATAAAAAATGCTTCACGAGACCGATCGGGAATATATGACATACGCCCGGACTGCTTTGAAAAACAATAACCGCGAAGAAGCGCTCAAATGGCTCGGCGAGGAACTCAAAATCCGTCCCGACAACACGGAGGCTATCCTGCTTTCGGGAAATCTTTGGGTAGAACTCAAAAAATACGACATGGCAAAGAACTGCTTCCGGCGTGCCTGCGAGCTTGACCCCGACAGCGGAGAAAGGCATTTCCTTCTCGGAAACGTCTATCTCCTGGAGGGCGATACCGGGAGGGCTTTCGAGCTTTTCGCCGAAGCGGAAATGAAGGGCGTTAGTGACAGCGTGAGACCTCAGCTGTATTATCAGCTTGCAATGATTTGCAGCTCACGCGGGGATCACCGCTCGGCGCTCGTTAATTTCAGAAAATACGAGGAATACGATACCACAGGCGAATCCCGTATGTCGCCCGAAGTGATCTGCGAAAAGCTTAAAATGTATGTGCTTGACGGCGACCGCGAGAACGCCAAGAAATGCGCGGTTAGACTTATCTCGCTTTCGCCCGCAAGGTTCGGGGCTTATATGACTTACTATACTCTGCTTATGTCCGGAAAGGAATTCGATAAGGCGGAGAAGATTTTGGAAGAAGCCGAAAAATATGCCGAGCTTTCCGACTCCGACCGCTTCACACTGACTGTTGAGCGCGTAAACCTTATGACCGAACGGGCGGAAGCCGAAAAGACCGACGGCGTGAAGCAGGCGGAGCTTTTTAACGAGGCTTACACCTATCTTTCCGAACTGCTTGACAAGGCGCCCCTGTCGCGGCAGAACGAGCTTGGGCTTAAACTTGCGGAGTTATGCATGAAGCGCGGCGAATACATGGAGGCGATAGCCATAGCAAGCGTGTTCCTGCCGTCAGAAAACGTCCGTGAGATACATATTCCCGTCGAAACGTCCGACCGGATCGTGCTGAACGACATAGATATGGAATACCGCGAGATGCAGGATACCGAGATGATCTCGCAGATGATAGCAAGCGGCGAGATAAGCGATACGTTTGACGATTTCGCCGAGATAAACTATGACGAACACGGCAACCCGGTAAAGGTTTACCCGCAGGAGCTTCTGAAGGCTGCCGAAAGAACGGCTAAAAACGAGATGTCCGCAGGAGCAGAGGAAAAGCCCGCCGATACCTCCGAAGCCGCAGAGCTTAAACGCGAAGAGCGGGACAAGCTGTACTATGTGCTGACGAAGTGCTATTCGGCGCTCGGAGACTACCGGAACGCCATAAAATACGGCGGTATCCTGAAATACAGCGAGAACGATCACCATTCTAATTACGGACGGTATATCGAAGCCTTCTCGAAAATGAAGCTTGTCGGCACATCGCCCGAATATACCAAAGAATCGGCTGAGGAGGCTTACGACGATACCATCTCCTATTACAGGTTCCAAATGATGAACGGCGGCAAAAGCAGTTATCCCGTTATATATCGGGCGAGGATGTACGCAGAGCGCGGCAAATACGTCAAGGCGGAGCAGCTGGCAAACCTTCTGCCGAAGGAAAAGGCGGGGCTTATGGAGTATATCGGCAAGTGCAAAGCCGGAACGATATGATGACTTCGGGGAGGTGAGTGGCTGTTATGTCTTCGGAAACTAAGGATATAGTTCTTGTGGAGGAGGCGTTTGAAAAAGCGTCGCAGAACCTGGATGAGCTTGCACGAGAGGTAAGAAGTCTGCACGACGATATTTTAAAGGCTCTCGGCGAATTACAGACGGGTTTTGACACGCCTGCCGGACGGAAGTTCATAGAATCGAGCAAGAACGGGCTTCTCGAACAGTTAAAGAAGCAGGAAACTGCGGTGAGTAATTATTCGTCAAAGCTAAGTGCCGCAAGGCAGAAGTATGCAACGGTTTTTTCAGATTATAACGAGTTGAATAAAACTTTAAGTTCATATAGTACGAAGTAAAACGCGGGTATACAGAGCCGAAAGAGGTGATGAAAAATGGCTGACGCAACAGGCTGTGCAGTTCTTGAACTTGCCAAGATGGAGAATTTTCTGAATCAAAGCGAATCATTCAGGCAAAGAAGTCAGAATATAACAACCACTCTGCAAAACATATCGAGCAGTCTTTTCTCGGAATGGAAGGGCGAAGGCGCGGACGCTTTCAAGGATTATTCAGATAATCTGTCAGGCGATCTCACCGGAGTGGAAGAGATACTGGCAATGATGTGCGATACCCTGAGAGATTGCTATGAAGTGTTTACAAGAATGGATCATGCCGTCGGCGAAATGAATCAGGGAAACAAGGCGACATTTAAGTGACGGGCAGTCACGACCGGATAACAAGCCTTTACGGGCATAAATAATAATACTGTTAATTTTGAAAGGAGTCATTAATATGGCATCAACGATACTCTCAACCGCTATAATCCAGAACACTAAGGGCGCGATCACAAGTTACACCGATCAGGCGAACGGTCTGTATGAGACTCTGACATCTATTATCGGCAATCTTACGGGCAGCGACTTTATGGGAGAAGGCTCGACCGGCTACAATGCTTATTTTACGACCTATATCAAGCCTATGCTGACCGATAATCTGACCGGTGCCGATTCGCTTATGGCAGGTCTTGCGAGACTTCTCGATGATATAGGTAATCAGCTTATCGGAACCACTGACCCGCAGATCGGAGAATATAACCAGAATCCCGCTTCGGCTAAGGAATGATGAACGGCTGCCGATATTAAAGATAGCGTTATCGGATAAAGATTTTATTGAAAAGGAGAAATTATCATGGCAAGTGAGATAATTTACAGATTTGACAAAATGACAGACGCAGCAGGCAAGATAGACGAACTCGCAGAGAGTTACAGAAATCTCGGACAACAGTTCATCGATAAGGTCAATACTGAGACCGGCGGATGGGAAGGCGATTCCAAAACCAAGTTCAGCGCTTTGGTAAACGGCGAGGTAAATCAGTACCTTGTTAAAGAAGTGCCTGCTATGCTGAATGGTTTGGCAAAGCTGCTCCGTGCCGACGCACAGCAGATGGAGAAAGCCGACGCTCAGGTGGCAGAAGGAATCCCCGCAGGCATCGGTCTGACTCAATAAAGCTATCTACGGGTGAGATATAATGGATAATATAAATGATACTACAACGTCTGTCGAAAAGACAAAAGAACTGTTCGAGTATGAGATGACAGAGGTGCTGCGCAGATTCCGCAGAGAGGCAGAAGCGCTGCTGAAGGGCTTTGAGAATGATTACGCGAACACGGATATTCCTGCGGCGTCATTTGATTATCGATCGCCCGAAACAGCGTTCGGCATATCCGCCGAGCCGATAGCCGTCAGGGAGTTTTCCCTTGAAATGCCGGAACTGAAAACGGATATCCCGGAGGTCGAAATAGCGATCCCTGCCGTTATCTCAAAGATGAGCTTCGCCCCTTCCGTTTCCGTAACAGGCGTAGACAAAGAGCTTTTTGGACAGGCAGCGGCTGAAACTCCCTCGTTATCCTTTGACTTCGGCAAGGGGCGTGAAGCCGTTTCGCATGGAGAAAGCGCTTTCCTTAACGAAACCATATACGCTGCGGGGATACCGAAGGGTCTGTCGGAGCGTTTCGCAGGGATAAAGGCTGAAAGCGTCAGCCGCGAAGCCTTCGCGGAGACGGCTGCGGCGCCTAAGAGCTTCGGCGGCAAAGTCATTCCGGACAGGGGAGCGCCGATATCTGTTGATATGGATATCGATATGCCTTCCCGGGCGTTCGAAAACAAGCCTGTTCTGGGCGCGGACAGCAGGGAAGCGTTTGCAGTGAACAGCGCCGCGTTTGAGGAAATATATGTTCCCGGGGAAGCGCCCGGCAAATTCCCGACGGGCGCGGAAAGGACGTTTGCCGTTGACAGCGCCGCGTTTGCGGAGATATACGTTCCGGCTGCCGGCAAGCCGTTCAGGTTCACGGAGACAAACGCTGCTGACATTACAGTTGACCGCCAGGCGTTTGAAGGCGTGGTGGTAAATACTGGCGAGGTAAGCGTTACATATGAAGCGGTGAGCGGTATAAGCGTCAACGGCAGCGCGTTCGGCGAGGTCGGAACTGTACGCTCGGTCGATACCGGCTGTTTATTTGAAAGCATTCCGCAATATGCGGTATCCGCAAGTGAGCTTGGTATTACCGCGCCGGTATTGGATATGAATTTCAAAGCAGTTGATCTTAAGGAAGTCAAGGTATCGGATATCGTGATCCCGGAAAACCCGAGAGTACCCGATCTTTCCCGGTCGTTTGAGGATATACTTGATTCTGTCAGAAAAGGGTTATAATTTTGTTTGTAGCGGCAGAATTGATATTTTGCCGCTGCAATTATTTATTGTATTGGGCTTTATGCAAAGGGTGTTAATATGGAGAGTAACAAGCTATTAATAGGAGTACAGTTTATTGATCCGAGAAATAACGGAAAGAGCTACGTGATCGAGCTTATTGTGCTGCGCGATCTTACGGTAAGGCAGCTTATCGACGGCATCAATTACGGACTTGCAAAAAAGTGTACCGGCGAAAGAAATATCTATTTCGACTGCCGGGCTATATTCAACGAATGTGTGTCGGTCTGCGACAATCAAGGTTTTTTCAGGCGGGTAACGCTTACTTCCCACAGCAGTTTTGCATTTAACAGAAACAGCCCCGGCGACCGCGCACTTCTTAATATGTCCGATCTTGGCAAGACGCTTACCGACGTGGGATTTATTTCTTCAACGCGGATAGTTTTCGACCCTTCGGAATCTTATCGTTCGTATGAGATCAATACCACCTCGATCAATCCGGCATTCAATCCAAAAAACTCCAACCGGGACGCCGTGAAGTTCCCCGATTACAATATCAGCTCCCGGCAGCTGTACAAGTTCGACGATACGCCCGTGGAGATAATCCCCGCGCCCGCGCCGCCCTCAAAGCCCGATCAGAACCTGTTCTTTATGCTGCTGCCGACTATACTTATGATAAGCGTCATGGTTCTCGTCAGGGGCTTTCTCAGCAGCAGCACCGGTATGTCATCCGCTTCGATGATACTTTTCAGCGTTTCGATGAGCTGCGTTACCCTTATCACCTCCATTCTGAACTGGACGAGACAGAAAAAGAAATACCGTGAATCCCTTGAACGGTGGCGCAGGGAATACGAGGATTACATCAGCACGACGATAAGCGAGATAACCGAACGTCAAGGCAAGGATACCGCAAAGCTTGACGAGCTTTATCCCGACATCAATGATCTGATAAGCGGGAAAGAGCCGGGCAGAGGTATTTACAGCGTTTCGGGTGAGATATTCAGCAGATGCAGCGAGGACGAGGATTTCTTAAGCGTAAGGCTCGGTATCTCGGATATGATAAAGAATAAGTTTGAGATAAAAGGAAACAAGAACGACGTTATCTTCTCCTCGACAGGCTTCAAGATCAAATTCGACAAGGTAAAGGTGTATATCTCGGAGGACGAGGAATACGACGATCAGGATAACAAGACCTATTATCTTTCCAATCTGCCGAACTACATTTCAGAGAAATACAAGTACATGAAAAGAGCGCCCTTCCTGCTTTCGCTAAAAGACTGCGGCGTGCTGGGCATGGTGTCGCAGAATACAGTCTTTGCTGAAAGAATGATACAGCGAATGATACTCGATCTCTGTTTTTATCACTCGCCCGACGATCTGCAATTCGTCTACCTTTTTGAGCCGTGCCATGATCTTGAAAAAATAGACAATTCTATCGGCAGTTATAAGTTTCTGCCGCATTTCAGAAATCTCTTCGACGACCGCGCTCAGTTCGTGTTCGACGAGGACAACGCGAACATGGTATTCAGCGCTATGCTCAGTATCATCGCCGAAAGAATGGAGGCAAAGGGACAGGGGGTACACTTCCCTCATATCGTCTTTATAGTTGAATACGAATACGATCTGAAAGAACACGCCTTCGCGCAGTACCTGCCGAAAATGCCCCCCGAGGGTCAGGAATACAAAAACGATCTCGGCATAACCTTTATATTTTCAAAGACCTATCCCGAATATCTGCCAAGTTACTGCAATCAGATAATAACCTTTACTGACGACCACAAGGCTTCGCTGGTGCCTCACGAGGATTCAAACCAAAAGACGGAATTCAGCTTCAATATGCTGTCAGACTGGAAGATACAGCTTTATAATACATCGAAGATATTATCTTCACTATGCTATTCAAAGATATCGGAAAACGGCAAGGTGCCTTCGGCGGTGAGCATTTTCGAGCTGTACGGCTTTACAAAGAACAATATCGACATCGCCGCACTTTGGGAGGATAACAAGAAGAACCCGCGCATAAACGTTATCGAAACGCTCTCCGTCCCGATCGGCAAGACCGAGAGCGGCATGACCTATCTCGATCTGCACGAGGATTTTGACGGTCCCCATATGCTTGTTGCAGGAACGACCGGTTCGGGCAAATCGGAAACGATCATCACCTACCTGCTGGGACTTTGCCTGCAATTCCGTCCGGACGAGGTGAACCTTATGCTCGTCGATATGAAGGGCGGCGGGTTTATCAAGCGTATAGGTACGCTTCCGCACGTTGTCGGCTCCGTTACCGATGTTGACGGCGATGAAAACGGCACGGGTGCTGAGTATATGCTGAAGAGATTTCTTAACGCGCTTCGCTCTGAGATCAAAAGGCGAAAAATACTTTTCAATTCAATGCACGTTGACAGCATAAATCAGTATATCGACGCCTGCAAGAATATCGAAGCACATATCAAAAAGATAAACAACAGACTTCGCGGAGAGGATAAGGAAACGCTTACCGAAGAGGAGACCGAACAGCTCAGGAGACAGGCGGCGGAAAATTCGCTGGCGCATCTTATTCTCGTCGTGGACGAGTTCACCGAGCTGAAACGTTTCTCAACTGAAAGCAACGATGTTGACTTCATCGGCGAGATAACTACTATCGCAAGAGTCGGCAGAAGCCTGGGATTTCATATCATTCTTATCTCGCAGAATATCGAGGGCGCTATCACCGACGATATCCGCGTAAATTCAAAATCGCGTCTGTGTCTTAAGGTCGCCACCCGTCAGGCTTCAAAGGAAATGATCGGCAACGAGCTTGCCGCAAGCCCTACTATGCCCGGTCACGGAAGAGCTTATCTGCTTGTGGGAACAGGCTCGAAATTTGAGTATTTCCAGTCGGGCTTTACCGGCTCTGTCGCTGAGGAAAATATAGAGATCCCGACCGAGATCATCGAGGCTTCAAAGAACGGAACGTATTCCACCTTCTACCGTTCCGAAAAGGATAATACCGACGTTATCAGGAAGAAAAAGGAACTGACCGAGCAGGGCAAGCTGGAAACTCAGCTGAATGTGATAGTCGGTTCGATAAAGACGTATTTCAACAAGAACAGGAACAGATATTCTCAGCCGCACATCATTTTCCAGAAGCCCCTCCCGAACGACATAGTATTCGAGGACGGCAGGATATACGAGGAGAAGGACGGCAGATATGAACTGGTAAGGGAGATAACACAATGAGTAAACTTGCTATGGGTCTATACGACGATCTGGATAAACAGACGCAGCCTTTGCTGGAAATAGATGTCACCGCAAATAACCTGATAGTTTTCGGCGGTCACAGAAGCGGTAAGACGACGGTAATAAAAACGGTGCTGGTAAGGCTTCACGAAAATCTGACGACCGAACTTGAAAGAGATATCTATGTGCTTGATTTCGGCGGCAATCTCGGACAGTATAAAGACTTAAACTGCATTTCCGCCTGCTTTGACAGCTCCAACGAGGAAAACGTGCGGCGCGTGTTCAGGACTATCGAAAAGAAGGTCGAAAAGAACACGAAGCTCTTGGCGTCAAGACAGTTCCTTGATGTATTTTACAGCGCGGATACCGCGAAGCCTGCGCATATCATGCTTATCATTGACAATGTAAATTCCTTCCTTGCGGACGAGCGGTATGAATCGTATCATGAAACACTGCTGAAATTCTGCCGTGACGGTTTGTCGAAGGGGCTTTCGATCATCTTCACCGCCACCGATCTTGCCGGCGGGATGACCCGTTTCATGAATTATTTCGGCTACCGGTTCGCGCTCAAAGGCTCTGCCGACAAGTACATAGACATTTTCGGAATGAAGGTAAACGAGCCGATGCATAATCCCGGAAGAGGTATAACGCTTATCGAAGGAAAGCCGATGGAATTTCAGATATTCCGCCCGTTCCGGAACGAGGACAGAGACCTTCCGATGTTTAAGGAATACTTAAAAAGCGTTCCGGTAAGAACGGAAAAGCTCACGGCGTTCAGCGGCGATCTTACAAAAAAGAATTTCATGAACTATCTTTCTGAGAATTACAAAGAAAAACCGACTCCGGACAGTTTTGTCGTTGGGCTGGATTACTATGAGCACAAGCCGATAGTTATCAGAATGAAGGAAATGCACTCAATTGCGATATACGGAAAAAAGGGCTACGGAAAGACCAACCTTCTTACGCTTATGATAAGGTCAATACGCAGTTTGCCAGGCAGTTGCCGCTTTGTTTTTTTCGACGACGGAAGAAAGCAGCTTGAAGCGCTTTATCAGGAGAACAAGGGGAATAGTTTCTATATCACGTCGATAGAAAAAATGTTCGGATTTCTTTTTGAAAACGGTTATGTCGCAAAGGTCACAAACGGAAGCATGACTCAGGACATCGGCGAGAAGGTCAATCCCCCCACCGTGTTTATCCTTCAGAATAAAATGCTGTTTCAAAGCAGCGGCGGTCCGCTGATGAACAACGTATTCCCGAGAATGATCGCCGCAGCGGAGGAAAAGAACTATTGGTTCATCTATTCGGACGTGAAAAAGATCAGCAACAACGACAGAATGACGGAATCCTCGCTGAACAACAGCATCGCCGCCGCTTTTCTGCTCGATAATATAGCCGAATTTGTTTCCGACAGAGGAAGCAGATCGGTATTCGGAGAAATGGACCCGAAGGAACTTAAAAACGAATATGCAAGATGCGAGCTTGGCGACGGTTACTTTTTTGATATAGAATCCGATGAACTGAAAAAAATAAAACTTATCAAGGTTATTGACTGAACGAATCTAATGCCGGAAGGGAATAGATACAGCCTATGAAAATTGATTATTCTACGTTCACCTCTCCTGGGGAAAGAAAATACAACGAGGACAGCCTTGCCGTCGCGAAAAAGGGCAAAGCATACTGCTTTATCCTCTGCGACGGACTTGGCGGGCATGATAAGGGCGACTTAGCTTCAAAGCTCGTTGTACGGACGATAAGTCAGAAGTTTAAGGCTTCGGAAAACATCGACGTATTCTGTAAGGACGCTTTTGAAACTGCACAGGCGGAGCTTCTGAGAACCCAGCAGAGCCTGGGAAATAATATCAAGATGAAAACGACAGCCGTGCTTCTTGCGATCGAGGGAAACAGGTGTATCGTTATGCACATAGGAGACTCGCGGCTTTACCGTTTCAGAGACGGCAGGATAGCTTCAAGGACCCTCGATCACAGCGTTCCGCAGATGCTTGTCATGGCGGGAGAGATAGAAGAAAACGAGATACGCAGTCACCCTGACCGCAACAAGCTGCTTAAGGCGATAGGGGATAATCCAAACAGCTTCAAGTATGAAATGGCGGAATTTGATGTCCGGGAGGGTGACGCCTTTCTGCTTTGCTCCGACGGCTTCTGGGAGCCTATAACCGAATTTGACATAGTGTCTTTCCTTAAGATCAGCAAAAACGCCAAAGGCTGGCTTGGGGATATGAAAAGGCTGGCGGAAAAAAACGGCAAAGGAACATCGATGGATAATTTTTCGGCTGTTGCTGTAATGGTAAAAGGGTAACAGGCTATGCAGTGTGAAATAAGATCTTTTATCGGAACAAGGAAAAAACAGGAGGACGCGGCGGATTATTTGATCGACGAACGCGGCTTGTTCGCCGTAGTATGCGACGGGATAGGCAGCCGCAGCTGCGGAGGGGAGTCCTCCGAACTGGCGGTGAAAATGCTTATAGGAGACTATAAGACGGGGGCATTTGATTACTTCCCGAAATTTATAATAGACGCCGCCGAGAAAACGGACAACGAATTGTATGAAAGATTCGGTCAAAAATGCGGCACTACGGCAGTAGCGGTATATATCAGGGAAAATGAATTATACTGGTTTTCGGCAGGCGACAGCAGACTTTATATATTAAGGAACGGACATATCAGACAGATCACCAGGGACCACAATTATCGCTATATACTTGAAGAAAAGATGCAGAAGCACATTATTGATACCGAAACATACAAAGCAGAGTATCCCAAAGGAGATCAGCTGGTAAGTTTTCTCGGTATGAACGCGCCGGAGCTTGTGGATATGAATTTTGAACCGCTGATACTTATGGAGAATGATGTTCTTATCATTACTACCGATGGTCTGTATAGATCCGTTCCCGAAAGCAGGATATGTGATATTGTTAATGAAAACAATAGTATTTCCGTGACAGCCGATAAACTTCTTGACGAGGTAAAAAAGCAGGATACGGAGCTTGACAATACGACCTTTGCAATAATAAAAGATTTTCGGAGGGATCGATATGAAACTTAAAAGATGTGAGAACCTTCATTATTACGATGGTGATATTTATTCGGTGTGTCCGCATTGTCTTGAGACAAACGGAAACGGCAATAATAATTCGGTGAATAACAACCTGAATTCGGGGGCAAATATATCCGTCGGTGATACAGATGAAATGCGCATTACGAACGAAAATGTCCAAAATTATTACGGACGTGATCCTGCGGCAAACAGTGCTCCGGTCAGAGCGTATGCACAGTGGCAGGGCGGAAATGCAGCTGGCGGCAGCGGATATAATTTCGGGGCGAATAATGCCGGCGTGGGAGCTTTCGCACAGGCGGGAACAGAAGATGAGGATGAGATCTCGCCGACTCCGCTGCCGCATAATTTTACTCCCCAACAGAAGCCTTCGGAAATCAAGGAGCCTTTCTCTTCCGTTAAGACGGACGGGAATGCGGGAGGTAATATAAATGAAAACGGCGGAAAGGAAATATCCTTCGAAGGCAGTGAAATATCGGAGGCGGAGCACGAAGACGAGTTGCAGGTAAACGGATTTACAGGTGCTCTGAACGCCGCACGAAAAAAAGCTATGGAAAGATCGGGCGGAAATAAAAGCCCTGCCACCATAATCTTTTCCGACACACAGGAGCTTGTTTTCGGGTGGCTTGTTGTCATCAGTAAGGAACAAAAGGGTAAAATATATGCTCTCAACAATATAAAAAGCACTATCGGCAGGGGCGATGTTGATAATATCGTTGATGTGGATATTCATTATGACAGGTCTGTATCAAGAGGTTCCCAGGCTGTTCTGGTCTATGACCGGATCAACAAGAAATTCCTGTTTCAGAATACAAACGGAAAGACTGTTGTTTATCTGAATAAAAAGGTCGTAATGACATACGAGGAATTAAATCCGTATGATATTATTCAGCTCGGAGATACGGAATTGCTCTTCGTTCCTCTCTGCACCGAAAAGTTTTCGTGGTGATGAACGCCCTTTATAATTCGATCTCATTTTAGGGAGGCGGCTGTTTATGAAATACTGCATTTATTGTATGAAAGAAAAAGGCGATGCAGAGAATATCTGTCCGCATTGTTATAAGGATAACAGCGAATATACTTCCGATGCGCACGTTCTTCCTGCGGGAACGGTGCTCAACGACTCTTACCTTATCGGCGCGGTGCTGGGCGAGGGCGGTTTCGGGATAACGTATATATGCAAAGACCTTCTGCTTGAAAAGACCGTTGCCATTAAGGAATTTTATCCTACGGGAATGGTCTCGCGGAACAATACTTACTCGACTACCGTGACAAGCATTTCAAACGATAAGTCGAAACATTATTTTGTGAACAGCAAGGAAATATTCTGGAAGGAAGCGAAAATACTCGCGGGCTTCCGTGACGAACAGGGGATAGTATCAGTACTCGCTTTTTTCACGGCGAACAACACCGCCTACATAGTGACCGAGTATCTCGACGGTGAAACGCTTGCCGATTATCTCAAGCGTGTCGGTAGACTTTCGTACAACGACACCGCGAAGTTGCTTACGCCTGTGACGGAATCGCTCAAAAAGGTGCATGAAAAAAAGCTTATCCACCGCGACATCAGCCCCGATAACATCATGCTCGTCAACGGCTCGGCGGTGCTTATCGACTTCGGCGCGACAAGGCAGTATGCGGACAACCGCAGTCTGTCGGTCATTTTGAAGGAAGGCTACGCGCCGATAGAGCAGTACAGCAGCAAGGGCAGACAGGGCACATGGACGGACGTTTACGCTTTATGCGCGGTCATTTACCGCTGTATCACGGGGCAGATACCGCTTTCGTCAGCTGACAGGAGCGCGACAAACGAACAGCCCGAGCTTCCGACAGCGCTCGGGGCAAATATATCCGAGAGCGCGGAACAGGTGCTGATGAACGGGCTTGCGCTGAAAGTAGAGGATCGCATACAGACGATCGGCGAGCTGATGGGAGAGCTTGACAAGGCTTCGAGGGAGGAAAGCGTTTCCGAGCTGCAGAAGTCGAAGCCCGATCTCGAGCCCGTGCCGCAGAAGTTGGTTGATGAGGACAGGCTTTCGAGGATCGTGTCGGAGGAGAATATACCGCGCAGAGAAGCAACGAAAAAGCCCGAGAAGGAAGCCAAACCCGCCGCGAAGCCTTATGCGGAGAGTGAAAGGCTTTCGCGGCTTGTGTCGGAGGAGGAGATATCGAGCCTAATGCCGCCGCCTGAGTCCGAGCCGCCTAAACCCGCATTGCCCGAGCCGCCCGAGCCTAAAACTGACACACCTGTATCTGTCAAAAAGAGCAAGGGTATCATAGTGGCTGCGGCTGCGATCCTTCTTTTCGGAGGGATAGTTGGCGGGATAGCCGTCATGTCGGGTAAAAACAAAGTTCCCTCGGAGCAGACAGCGCAGACGAGCATATCGGAGACGACAACAGCTGCAACAACAAATGCCGATGCAACTACTACGGCGTCCGGAAACGAGTCTGAATCCAAGGCTGAATTCACAATAGAGCAGATCGGCAATGATTCTTTGCTGACGAAATACAATGGCACGGGCGGTATCGTGGTCATTCCCGACGGAGTCACGGTCATTGACGATTCGGCGTTCAGCAAATGCGCATCGGTCACAAACGTGATCATTTCCGACAGTGTGACAAGAATAGGAAAATCGGCATTTGAAAACTGTACTCTGCTTGAAAGCGTGACTATTCCCGCAGGTGTGATGAGCATCGGAGAGTACGCCTTTTCGCGCTGTAACTCGCTTATAAGTGTTGACATCCCGGATAGCGTAACGAGAATAGGCAAGTGTGCATTTTATGACTGTATATCACTTAAAAGCGTGAATATCCCCAAAGGCGTTACAAGCATTGGCGAGGGTGTCTTTAATACCTGCAAATCGCTTAAAAGAGTGACCATACCCGACAACGTGACAAGTATAGGCAAATTTGCATTTTATGAGTGTACCTCGCTTGCTGATGTTACGATCCCCGACAGCGTGACGAGCATCGAAGACGGCGCGTTCGGGAAATGCGATTCGCTCACAGCCGTGACCATCCCCAACGGTTTGGAGGATATCGGCAATGGACTGTTTTACAGCTGTACTTCGCTTGTTAGCATAACTATCCCCAACAGCGTGACGAACATTAATAAAACCGCGTTTGAGGGGTGCAGCTCGCTCTCAATCAATTGTCAGAAGGGCTCCGCAGCTGAACAGTTTGCCAAGAAGAACAATATTACATATACTGTTTCTTTGGAGAAGGGCAAATCGACAACTACCGCGCCCGGTCAGACGAGCAAGGCAGCCGAGAAAACAACTGCCGCCCCCAAATCGACTACGACCAGAAAAACGACAACAACCAAGAAAACGACAACCGCTAAAACTACGACTGCTAAGAAAACAACGACTGCCACAAAGACGACTACAACGTTGGTCACAGAGACCCCAAAATCCGAGAAACCGCCGTATCCCGTTGATTACGGCGTATTTGGAGTAAAGGAAAACGGTTTGTTATTTGTTAATGATATGTCTATTTTTAAAATGACATATGAGCAGCTAAAAAGCAAGCTCGATATGGGTGTTCCGAATCACTGGGAAAACGACGCTTTCGTTTATGACGATCATTTCGTTTTTATGTTTACAAAAGAAAAGAAAACGCTGTATGCTATCGGATGGACTACTCTTTTGAATTATGATGATTTGATAAAAAAGGCAGTCGCGGATTACGGTGAGCCGCTTGTGAGTTATGATGACCGCATTATATTATTACTGGATATTCCTACAGGGATAACCTTGGAGATAATGAAGCAAGATGATGGTGCATATGGTTCTCAGTACTTGATAAGTATTGAAGATTATCATAACGAGTATTCTGATTAATGCTGTAACACACAGGATCGCGCGGTGAGGGTATCATGAGATATTGCATGAACTGTATGCAGCGGCTTTCGGGCGGCAGATGACTTTCCTTACGGCATGGTCGTGATCTGCCGCAGAGAAATACGCCGAAGCCATTGAAATCAAATACGGATCAAATTAATGAAAGCCCACGATTATAAGGTGATAACATGGTGCGCCAGTTCGGTGCAGTCAATATAGTGGGGTGAAACTCCCCATAGCAAGGAGTCGGTATCCAGCCTTGGACACAGAGCCGTGAGGTGAGTGTTAAGCGTAGGCAGGAAAGATTTAGAGCCATAAGGCGAAAGCTTGAA
>CACYSH010000035.1 GCA_902776945.1 uncultured Ruminococcus sp. | reverse complement strand
CATGATCAGACCTCCCGAACGGGTTATTGCTGTTTTATATATTTTAGCACATTTCGCGCTCGAAGTCAATCTATCTACCCATTTTGAGACTAACACCAATAATATTAGTCGTTAACGCCACGACAAACCAGCCGTGGTTTACACGCACTTGTTACTTAAGCTATAATGGAAGCAGTGATTGGATAACGCCCATCCCCCAGGGACAACACGCCCGTAAGAAAGACAGTTATCCATGCTTTCGTTATAGCGTTCGTTTTTGCAGGCAGAGCCAACCGTTGTGCGCTCGCATCGCTCAGTAGGCAGAATAGGTAACGAGTAAAGTGTGGAGTTTATCGATCACTAATTCTTTTTTAGGAGAGATGTTTATGAACGCAGTAGGTATCGACGTTTCCAAAGGCAAGAGTACTGTGGCTGTCATTCAGCCTTTCGGAGTTGTCATAGCCGCGCCTTATGATGTGTCTCACACAGACAGCGAGCTTGCAGAGCTTGCGAGGTTCATCAAGTCGCTGCCCGGTGAAACAAGGGTGGTCATGGAGTACACGGGAACATATTATGAACCCGTCGCTAACGCGCTCCACAACTCAGGTATATTCGTAAGCGTAGTCAACCCTCTTGTAATTGATGACTACGATACAAATCGTGTCAGAAAAGTCAAGACCGACAAGCACGACGCACTCAGGTTAGCATCGTTTGCTATTGACAAATGGCTCAAGCTCCGTGAGTACGCTCCCGCCGAGGATACCCGCAGGACGCTCAAGGTCATGAATCGTCAGTATGAGCAGTTCAACAAGATACTTGTCATGCAGAAAAACAGTTTTATCGCATTGCTTGATACCTGTTTTCCGAATGCAAATACGCTGTTTACTTCGCCGCGCAGAGACTCTGACGGACACGAAAAGTGGGTGGATTTCGTATTGAAATTTCCGCACATAGAGTGCGTGTCCAAGCTCTCTTTTTCGGCTTTCAAGGTCAAGTATCAGAGCTGGTGCAAGAAATGCGGTTATCAATTCAGCGAGAAAAAAGCCGAATGGATACACGCTTATTCGAGAACCGTTTCAGCAACAATGCCCTGTACGGAAGCCGTAATGAAGATGGTCACTATTGCTGCCGAGCAGCTTAATTCAATGCTTGAAACGCTTTCCAAGCTCAGACACGAGATGGACGACCTCTCCTCAAAGCTGCCCGAATACGATGTTGTAATGAGCCTGTTCGGTGTCGGCAAGGTATTCTGCTCGCAGCTCATCGCAGAGATCGGTGATGTTAGACATCTCAAAAGTTCAAAGTCGCTCGTCGCATTAGCCGGTATCGATCTGCCGCCCGATCAGTCAGGCAAGCACGATGCCAAGTCGAGAAGTATCTCCAAATGCGGTTCCCCATTTCTTCGCAAGACTCTGTTTCAGATCATGACAATATATCTTCAACAGCATCCCATAAACGAGCCTGTATATCAGTTTCTTGACAAGAAACGCAGCGAAGGCAAGCCGTACCGAGTGTATATGATAGCAGCCGCGCACAAGTTTCTCAGGATATACTATGCCAGAGTAATGCAAGTGCTGTGCTGACAAATCATTCTAAAAATATAGCCAATGACTGCTTTGAAAATTATTCATTGCGGTCTTATTGTCGTACCTGTTTTTGCACTTGTTAAGATTTTGTAAATCATTCATTTTCGGTATTGACTGTTATTTGCAGGTCTTTCTTGTGTGACGAACTGACCTTTTTTATGGACAGTTTGCTCCGCAGGGTTTCGTTGATGTGCGCTTCGCACATTCCGCACATCATACCGTCGATCTTTGCAGTTGTTTTGTACATATTATTCCATTCCTTTCAGTACGCCCACCATGTCTATCTTCTTGATACGCTTCGAGAACATGAACCCGACGAGTACCGAAATGCCCATCACAAACGCCCCCGAAAGCAGATATGTCAGCGGTTTTATGCTGCAAGGCCAGTCTATCGCGTCGCCGTTTGAATCCATCATCGCCTGCAAAATACGCTTGCCGAATGGTACTCCGCACGCCGCCCCAATGAGCGACAGCCACAGGTTCTGCACCGAGATCAGCCGCCTTACCCGCGGGCTGCCGAAGCCCATTACTTTCAGCGTGGCAAACTCCTTCTCGCGCTCGTTGAAGCTGAGATTGCCGGAGTTGTAAAGCACAATGATTATCAGCAGCGCCGAGAAGAACACCATGAAATACACAAGCAAGTCCATGACCTCCATAGTTTTATCGAAGGCGGCTTTCAGGTCGTCCATGCTGTGTACCGCCGAAACGCTTGACCTGCTCTCCGCGCCGGAGCAGTCCTTTTTCGTGACAAGCATTTGCGGGTGGAACTCAAAACCCTCGCTCTCGTAATCCTCGCGAAGTATGGTTATCCCCGTGACGGACGGGTGCCGCGAGATAAGTCCTATCTCGCTTTTTATCCACTTGTCCCCGTCGGCAGTCTTCCAGTAAACGCTGTCTCCCTTTTTTAGCCCGAGCTTTGCCGCCTGCTTCATCGTGAGGGCTACCGTGCCTTTTTTGAGGGGCTTGACGTTCAGCTCGGTGTCCGAAACGCAGAACAGTCCCTTTCCCTCGGTTATCGAGAGCTTGCAGCTGATTATGTCGTCCGAAACGGGGTGGTCGCTTGCGGCAATCGAGATAAGTCCCATACCCACAAGCTCGCCGTCGTATTCGCTTGCGAGGGCTTCAGCTTCTTCCGCCGTGCAGATGTCGGAGAGCAGCACCTGATTACTATAATTCTGAATGTCGTCAAAGTACCAGCCGCGAACGTAACTCAGCGTATCGAACGCGCCAAGCCCGAGGGTCATCAGCATCATGCCGACGCAGGTGCCGAATATGCCCATGACGGCGCGCATTTTCGAGCGGGAAATGTCCCTGAGACTGTAACGCGAGGTGAACCCGAGCTTATCCCAGAACGGCAGCTTTTCGAAAACGCAGGGCTTGGCTGTCTTTGAGGTCGCGGGGCGCAGCGCTTCGGAGGGGTGTATTTTGAGTATCTGACGGCAGCTGAAAAACGCCGCCCCCGTGCAGAACATAACAATTATCACAGCGACGATAACGCTCTTGTAGTTGAAGCCGCCCGCCCAGTTCGGGAGTCGGTAGAAGTCCGAGAACATATCTATCATTATCCTGCCGAAGGTGTATATCCCAAGCACCGTGCCCGCTATGCAGCCGAGCACCGATAGGATAAAGCTGTACCCCAAGTAGTGGCACATTATCTTGCGGTTCTTCATGCCGAGGGCGTTCAGCGTGCCAATCTGCGTGCGCTGCCGGGCTACCATTCGCTTCATGGTGGTGGTTATGACAAGCAGCGCTATCGCTACGAACACGAAAGAGAATATGTAGGAAAAGCTGTCATGCTGGTTCAGCTCGTCCACAAGACGGTTCCAGCCGTCAATGCTTTTGCGGTCTGCGATAAAGGAGTATTCGCCGCCCAGCGCCGCATCTATCTTGCTCTCGTAGGAGAGCGCCTTGCCTTCGCAGGTGAAAAGAATCTCGTTATTAATGCGCATTTCCTCGGGCAGCACCTTCTGCGAGAGGTACGCAAAGCCTATGTTGTGGAAATCCGTGTCGGTGTCGCTTGAAGCGCAGGAGAAGATGTGTTCGGGGGATTCGATAAGACCCTTTATCTCTTTCTCAATGTCCAGCCCCATGACATGAACGGTGAGATCGTCGCCCACGCGCAAGCCCCAAGTATCCGCGAAGGCTTCAAACAGCCACACGCCCTCGGTATCGTCGGGGTCGAAATCCGCGCCCGTGACCGTGTAGGGCTTCGTGACAATGTTATCATTCTCAAAATAGCACCATATCTCGGCGGTGTTGTATTCCTCGTCCGCCTTGCCAAGGACTTCGCACCGCAGCTGAACGTCGTTAATTTTGCTGATGTTTTTAACGTCCTTCGCCTGCTCCTCGGTAAAGCCGCTGCCGTATATCCAACCGTCCGCAAAATCGGACTCTTTCGCAAACTCGGTCATCGCCCGTCTGCCACCGATAACGTCCGACTGAAAACCCGTGAAGCACCACATCGCCACCACCACAAGAATGAATATTGAGAAGAACTGCGAGAAATTTGCCCTGATGTTCCGCAGCATTTTCTTTTTAAGCATACCGCCGCCCCCTTACCATTCGATCTCGTCCGCCGAAAGTGGCGCTTCATTGTTCTTTATCGACTTAATTTTGCCGTTTTTCATGTGAATGACCTTGTTGGCGCATTTGGCGATGTCGGCGTTGTGGGTGACGAGAATTACCGTGTTGCCGCCTTCCGTCGAGAGCTTTTGCAGCAGGTCTATAACGATCTTGCCCGTTTCCGAATCGAGAGCACCCGTGGGTTCGTCGCCTAAGATTATCTTCGGGTCTTTTGCGAGGGCACGGGCAATGGATACGCGCTGCTGCTGACCGCCCGACATCTGCGAGGGGAATTTATTCTTCTGATCGGAAAGCCCCACGCGGTCAAGCATTTCGTTTGCGTCGAGGGCGTTTTTCTTTATGTCCTTGACGAGCGCCACGTTTTCATAAGCCGTTAACCCCGGTATCAGGTTGTAGAACTGGAAAATGAAGCCTATCGTGTCGGCGCGGTACTGCGATAGCTGTTTGTCACCAAACGAGGATATTTCCTGCCCGCCGACTATGACTTTGCCCGAAGTTGGAACGTCCATACCCCCAAGCATATTCAGCACCGTGGATTTCCCCGCGCCCGACTGCCCGAGTATCACGACGAACTCGCCCTTGTCTATGGTGAAGCTCACGTTGTCTACCGCCGTCTGCGCACCCTCGCCCTTGCCGTAGGTTTTGACTACCTCCTTGAATTCTACCGCTGTCTCTTTCATTGTCATCTCTCCTTTGCAAAATAAAGCGGACACAGCCGAAGCTATGTCCGAGATAGTTGTATGAACAGACTCCATGCACAGCTCGCGGCTTTCCAGCCCAAAGATATACATGAGTCTCGCAATTTAAGGCAAGCCAGACCGAAAGGTCAGTATGTTGACTTGGCACGCACAAGGCGCTTGCTACTCCCTCATCTGTCATAATTATACTCCATTCGGTGCGGGTTGTCAATAGCTAACGGCAATAAATTAGCATATTCTAACTATTTGACAGAAATTAGGGTTAGCTAAATGTTACTTTGTGCTGTTCGTACAAATTTGAGTTCATATCTTTGGCAGGCTGAAAGCAAATAAATATCAATATTATCCTGCCGTTTTCCATTATTAGCATTCTGTCCGCAAGCTCACGCAGGAAATACAGGCGGTGTTCGGCAATGACGATGGTTTTTCCCTGCGCCTTCCACTGCGCGAGAATATCTTTGAGCTTTTCTATCGCGCCGCTGTCAAGGTTCGACGAGGGTTCGTCAAGCACGATGATGTCGGGAGAAAGAACGCTCACGCTTGCGCAGGCAATTGTCTGTTTCTCGCCAGACAGAAAATGCCGTGGCTTAGGGCGGTGAGCTTAAAGCTCTTGTAGCCGCCTTTTTTTGCGATAAGGTCTGCAATAAGCCCCGAAGCGATGATAAGCGGTGCGCCCAGCCAGCCCATGCCCGTTACGAACATGATTATAGCTATCAGCACCGACATGATGGTGAGCATTCCGAACTTTTCGACCTTCGTGTAGAAAAGCATCATCGGTATCGAGCCGACCAGCGGTATCAGCACGACAAACGAAGCCACGATGTACGGGTGAATGAACCCCAGCATTCCGCAGGCAAATTCCACGGCGAATATCAGCGCCGTGAAAATGCCGATTGTGATAAAGTCCTTTGGTTTGAGTTTGTTTTCGTTCATAAATATCCTCCTTTGGTTAGAAGAAACTAGCCAAAACCATTATACTACTTTTTTATTTGGTTGTCAATAACTAACCTCTAATTTCTCCATCCGGTGCCGACAGCACGTTTAGTCACCATGCTGTGATATATGCCGCCCAAATCCATAAGGCTGTTGTGGTTGCCCGATTCGGCAATTTCTCCGTCCTTGATGACTATGATATTGTCCGCGTGAGCTATGGTGTTGAGCCTGTGCGCGATAACAAGCAGCGTTTTGCCTTTGCATAACTCGGAAATCGCCTGCTGTATGTAGCTTTCGTTGTCCGCGTCAACGCTCGCGGTGGCTTCGTCGAGGATAACGATAGGGGAGTCTTTGAGAATACACCTTGCGATGGAAAGCCGCTGTGCCTGACCGCCCGAAAGACTTGCGCCGCCCTCGCCGATGACGGTATCAAATCCGTCGGGCAGCTCCATAATGAAGTCGTAGCACCGTGCCTTTTTCGCAGCTTCGATGACCTCTTCGCGGGTCGCGTCGGGTCTGCCGAGAGCGATATTGTTGTACACCGTATCCTGAAACAGATACACCCGCTGAAACACCATACTTATATTGTCCATGAGCGTCGCAAGGGGGATATTTCTGATGTCCGTACCCCGCAGAAGTATCTCGCCGCTCTTTACGTCCCAGAAGCGCGTCAGCAGACTTGCGATAGTTGATTTTCCGCCGCCCGAGGGTCCGACCAGAGCAGTCATTGTGCCTTTATCGGACTTGAATGAAACATCTTTCAGCACGTCCTTTTCGCCGTAAGCAAATGTTACGTTTCGGTATTCTATTTCGGGAGCAGAGGTGTCAAAAATGGTCTGTGTACCGCTGTCGTCAAGCTCCTTTTCTGCGAAAAGCGCTTCTATCCTGTCCATGCAGGCGCTCATTACCGTTAGCCGAGCCTCCTGATCGTAGAAGGTCTTTATCGGCACGAACAGGTCAAACAGGAAAAGCAGCATACCGATGAAGTTATTGAGCGACATAGCCCCCGTGAGATACAGACAGGATGACACGGCAAGTGCAAGCACCGTTCCCGCCGCGTAGACGAGGTGTACGCCCAGCTTCCACGGCATATTGTTCATCTCGAAATCAAGGTTCACCTTGCAGTTGTGTTCAAAACTGTTGGTCAGCTCTTTCGACTTGCTGCCAAGAAGGTTGAAGGTCTTGATTATGCCGATGCCCTCAGTGAAGTCCAGCACCGCCTGAGTCTGTATCTCGGCTGCATCCTGACGCTTTTCCGAATCGGCAAGGTCGCTTTTCTTCATGCCTTTGCCGAGCAGTATCATAAGCAGCGTTACCGCAAGCGCCGAAATGCCCAGCCGCCAATCAAAGAAGAACATGAACACGATCATGATACCCTGCGAGAAAAGATAGCTCATCATGTCGGCAAGGGTCATCATGCAGTTTTCCTCGATGAAAACCATGTCTGTCGAAAGTACCGAGCTTATCTTTCCGATGTTGCCCTCGGTGAAGTAGCCCATCGGCAGGCGGCGCAGATGTTCGCCCAGCTTCATGCGCATATCTGCGAAGATCATGTACCCCGCCGCGCTTTGCAGCCTGTCCGCGCAGTATTGCAGCAGCGCCTGCACCGCAACGCTAACTATCAGCGCAACGGCTGCGTAAACGCATATCCGCTTGGTTATACTGCCGTCAATGAACGCGCTCACGATCACGAACGTCAGCATGGCGGGCGTTTTCATCAGCATTCCTTTCAGGAATGAAAGGAACATCGCGCCGTATATCCTGCCCTTGTATTTCCCAGAAACTTCAAGTATGCGCTTAATCATGATCTCACCTCGTTTCTTGGCAAAGCGTCAGCATTGCCGATGACCCAGTTTGCCCTTGCTTCGCTGCTGTTCCAAAGTTTACGATATTCCTCGCAGCTTTGCAGGAGATTTTCGTGCGTGTCTGCGGCGATTATGTTGCCGTCATTCATTACGCAAATTTTGTCGGCGTTCACTATCGTCTGCAAGCGGTGCGCGATGACAAGTACCGTCTTTCCCTTGATTATCTCAGCAATAGCGGCATTCATTTTTTCCTCGTTTTCGGGGTCGATGAAAGCGGTCGCTTCGTCGAGGACGATGACAGGCGCGTTTTTCAGTATCGCCCGCGCAAGGGAAATGCGCTGACGTTCGCCGCCAGAAAGCTGCTTGCCGCCGTCGCCCGCCATTGTGTCGATACCCTTCGGCAGACGTTTGAGAAATTCGCCGCACTGTGCTTTTTCGGCGGCTGCGAGGACTTCCTTGCGGGTCGCGTCGGGCTTACCAATAAGGATATTTTCGTACAGCGGGGTGTTGAATAGAAACTGCTCCTGCGAAACGTAGGAAATGTTGTCGTTCAGCGCTTCAATGCTCATGTCGGTGATGTCCTGCCCGCCGAGGGTTATCTTCCCGCCGTTCAGGTCGTAGTAGTGAACAAGCAGCTTTGCAAGGGTAGATTTGCCGCTGCCGGATTCGCCCACAAGTGCGGTCAGCGTGCCTTCCTGCAATTCGAGCGAAACGCCGTGCAGGACTTCCTTTTCCTTGTAGGCAAAGCGCACGTCCTCAAACCTTACGATATGCGAATTACCGATAAACGGATTATCCTTAGCTTTCAAAGGCACGCTGTCCATCGCCTTTTCGATCTCGTCGATCTTGTAATTGAGCTGAGGAAACTTTCCTGCGAAGTTCAGCGCTTTCAGCAGCGGCACGCCGATAGACAGCGAAAGACAGAAGACCAGCACAAGGTTTGCAAGAGAAGAAACGCCATTGATAACGAACAGCGTACCCACGGGCAGCATTACAAGCGCCACGCAGGGGAGAATAGCGCTGTAAAGAGCCATCCAGCCCCAGCACGCCTTGTACCACGCGAGAGTGAAATCGCGGTAGTCGGTCACGTCCTTTTCGTAGCGCCGATATGATACTATTTAATCATCAATCCATAGACAATCTTGGCGGCTATCGTTCCGTCACTCTGCGTTGCACGCCCTTGCCGTGCGACAGCACGGCTGCGAACGTGCGCCTTGATTGACGAAACGCTATCCACCAATCTTGTCTATGCCTTGATGATTAAATAGTATGATTCGCCGTCGCGCCCGAACACCTTGACGACCTCCATGCCGTTGACGTATTCGATTATGGTCGCGTTCATCTTCGCGGAGGCGGCGTAGTAGTCGTTCATGCGCTGCATACCCGTGCGGAACATCATGCCCATCGCAAACAGCCCGAGCGGCAGTGAACAGAGTGCAAGCAGAGCCAGCTTCCAATCGGCTATGAACATACAAACTATGGCGATCAGCGCCATTGCGAGGTTTGAGATACCCTCGGGGATAGCGTGGGCGAGCAGAAGCTCCACCTGGTCTATGTCATCGGTGAACAGCTTCTTGATCTTGCCGTTGCCCATGTCGTGAATGGTGCCGAGGGGCTGTCGCTCCAGCTTGCTTTGAAGCGAAAGGCGGATATTCTTCAGCGTGTTGTACGCCGAGATGTGCGAGTATTTGAGACCCATGACATAAAAGATAGCATAAGCTAACTCACATACAAAAATAATGGCTATTTGCGTGACAAAATAGCCTGCTGACAGCTTTTCGCCGCCAAGAAGCGGCTTGATGATGCGGTACACCACGAAAAACGGTACGGCTGAGGCGATTAGCCCCGTGAACATTGCCGCCAGCGCCGCGTAGGTGTACCTGATGTACCCGCCCATGTAGGGCTTGACTTTGGTGAACATTGTTATCTCTCCTTTAGCAGAATTACGTCCTTCCAGTTGAAGAAGCGACAGACGATCCGGCAGTGCTGCTCTATCTGCTCCCACGGCATACCGTGGATAAACGGCTCGCAGATGCACGTCCAAAACGAGGACAGCAAAACGTGGAACTCCTCCCTTGTGACCTCCGCTTCGGCAAGACCGCGTTTTCTGGCTTCGGTATAGTACTGCTAGTAGGCATAGCTCATCTTTGTTACATACTCGTGGCTGAAATCCTCGTAGCGTGTTCCCGCCGCCTTGTCTATGAGCAGTGAAAACGTGTCGCGGTGATCGTTCAGAAGCCTGAAAAGCGGTATCATGGCTTCATACGACATGAGCCAAGAAGCATATATATCATCGTCCGAAAGTGCCGAAAAATCCATATCAAAGCGGCTTTCCACAAAGTCGGTGAGCTCACGCGCAATATCCCCGACCACGGCGCAGAACAGTTCTTCCTTGCCTTTGTAGCGCTTGTAGACCGCGCCTGTGGTTATGCCCGCGTTCTCGCAAATGGTCTTTAGCTCCGCTTTGAGAAAGCCGCGCTTCATAAACTCCGCCTGTGCGCTTGCAAGCAGCCGCGGGTCAATGCTTTTATCCGGTGTGGACATACTATCCCTCCTGCCGAAAATCAAATTACCGATAATTCGATTATCATTATAGCATAGGCTAACCGGTTTGTCAATACGCTATTGAAGCGATTTGTAAATAAATACAAAAAATAACGATGCGCCGGATATATCTTCAACGCATCGCTTTGTTTTTTGTCTGTAAAAGCCGCTCACTTTGCACGCCGTAAGTAAAAATCGCAGCGCTCTCCACCCCTGCCGAGGGTGCTTGTCCTGATGAAGTTCAGCCCCGGCAGGTTCCCGTAGGCAAGCTCGTCATTCCTGCAAAATATTTTGGTCAGCTCCGGGCAGCCAAGCTCGGTGAAATATTTGTTGTAGGGGCATTCGAGGACATCCATGCGGTATTCACCCTTTTTCTTCGGGTAGAACCTGTTTTTGAACCCGCATTCCGCGCCGAATATCTTTCTCGTCATCGGATCCCACAGCTTGATGAACATCGAAGGCATTCCCGGTATCCGCATAAGTTTTGCGAGCTTCATGCCAGCCGCACCCGCGTTTTCCGCAGCTGCTTTTTCGATGATTCCATAAGCCTTTTCTCCACCGATTGCCGCCTTGAAGGTGAGATAAATCGCGGCAGTGGGAAAGATAGAGCCGTCGGTGCGGGTATGTACGCCCTTCGGAAGATCTGCGTAACGGACGAGTATTTTGTTAAATTCGGCGGTGGCTTTTCTCCACAGCTTATCACTTTGCGCTTTCGGGAGCTGCCTGTCGGCTTCGAGCTTGATAAATACTTTTTTCTTCATGATCTTTTCTGCGGCTGTCATTTCTGTACCTCCGTTTTATATGATTTATCATACTGATGCGGTCAACCCAGCGCCACGTCAAGCACCATCATCACGGCGAACCCGAACGCGAACGAAACAGTCCCGACGTTC
This sequence comes from uncultured Ruminococcus sp., assembly GCA_902776945.1. Classification (GTDB taxonomy): domain Bacteria; phylum Bacillota; class Clostridia; order Oscillospirales; family Ruminococcaceae; genus YE71. Next base: position 10,435 of record CACYSH010000035.1, on the reverse strand, counting down.
GAGTGTTCACCCTCCGACATCTCGGGGATAAGTTCCTCGACTACCACATATATCATCGCACCCGCCGCAAAACTCAGCAGATAGGGCATAGCCGGAACGACCACTCCCGCCGCGAGTATAGTCAGCAGAGCGCCAAGCGGCTCTACCGCGCCCGAAAGCGTGCCGAGCAGAAAAGCCTTTTTGCGGCTCATTCCCTTGGCGCATAGCGGCATGGAGATTATGGCACCCTCGGGGAAGTTCTGAATCGCGATTCCCGCCGCCAGTGCAAGCGCACCCGCGGACGTTATGTTGCCGTACATCAGCCCCGCATAGACAACGCCCACCGCCATGCCCTCGGGGATATTGTGCAGCGTCACAGCGAGCAGCATCATCGCGTTGCGGGGGAGCTTGCTTTTCAAGCCCTCCGCTTTTTCGCTGCCGATGTGCAGATGAGGAATCAGCTCGTCGAGCAGCAGCAGGAAGAATATCCCAAGCAGAAAGCCCACAACAGCGGGTATGAACGCAAGCCTGCCCATGCTTTCTTCGGATTGTTCGAGCGCAGGTATCAGCAGGCTCCAGACGCTTGCCGCCACCATGACACCCGCCGCGAAGCCTGTCAGCACTCGCTGAACGGTCACGCCAAGCTGTTTTTTCATAAAGAAAACGCAAGCCGAACCTAAAGCTGTTCCCGCAAAGGGTATCAGCAGTCCTTCGGCGGTCTGTGCTGCATAGCTCATGTCTGCACCTCACGCTGTGAAAGCACAAAAGATACGAATTTGTCGAGCGCTTCATTGTCCAAATCGGCGGAGATTAGCATAGCCGCCGAGCTTGCCTTTTCGTGCGGCAGACCGACATTTTTAGAAAAGAAATCCTGCAAGATCACGCTGGGTGTGAACATTCTGTTTGCCTCCGCAACGCCCTTGCCGGTCAGCCCGATCTGCTTGTAGGGCTGCTTCGAGATGTACCCATCGTCGGTCAGCTTTTCCATCATGCGGACGGTGCTTGCCTTCGCCACGCCAAGAAAGGTCGCGATGTCGGTGATGCGGACTTTTTCGCCGTTCTGTCCCAGCAGATATATCGTCAGCAGATACTTTTTCTGTGAATTTGTAAGCATAATTTTCTCCTTTGTTGTGGTTAGCTAAATATAACTAACAACAGTATATCACGCAGGATTTTATTTGTCAAGAGTAAAAGCACATTGTTTTACTGTTTCGATTAGCAGTATCTAACCTATGCACAAAAGCTGAACGAATGAAGAGGAGATATTTGGTCAGCTTTAACAAACTTAATGAAAACAGCTTGACAAATGCGGGTTAGCATTGTATAATCAGATTAAAGTTAGATAACGCTAATAGAATGGAGGTCGGAAATATGCCTTTATTATCAGCAACAGTGGGCGAAAGCTACACGATAACAAGGATAGGCGGTACACCGGAAGTCAGAAAACACCTTGAAGATTTAGGATTTGCAGTAGGTGGCAAGGTCACGGTCATTTCAGTCATGGGCGGGAATATGATCGTCAACGTCAAGGAAACTCGCGTGGCTGTCAGCCGCGAGCTTGCTATGAAAATAATGATCTGAGGGGGTACATATATGACTTTGAGAGATGTGAAGATCGGCGGCACCGTGACCGTCAAAAAGCTCACGGGCGAAGGAGCAGTCAAGCGCCGCATAATGGACATGGGACTCACAAAGGGTACATCCGTGACGGTTCGCAAGGTCGCGCCGCTCGGAGACCCGATAGAGGTAACTGTCCGTGGTTATGAACTGTCGATCCGCAAGGCTGACGCGGAAATGGTCGAAGTCGAGTGATCGGCTGTATTTTTTGTGCATAAGTTAGTTTAAACTAACAAATAGCTGGAGGAATCAATATGAGTATAAAAATAGCGCTGGCGGGAAATCCGAACTGCGGAAAGACCACGCTTTTTAATGCGCTGACAGGCTCGAACCAGTTCGTCGGGAACTGGCCAGGGGTCACGGTCGAGAAGAAAGAGGGCAAGCTCAAAAAGCATTCGGACGTTATCGTCACCGACCTGCCGGGCATCTACTCGCTCTCGCCCTACACGCTGGAAGAGGTCGTTGCGCGTAACTATCTTATCGGCGAGCGCCCCGATGTTATCCTGAATATCATCGACGGCACGAACCTTGAACGCAATCTGTACCTGACCACACAGCTCACCGAGCTTGGTATCCCTGTCGTCTGCGCCGTAAACATGATGGACGTTGTGAACAAGAACGGCGATCAGATCGAGATAGACAAGCTCTCAAAGGCTCTCGGCTGCAAGGTCGTGACCATTTCTGCGCTTAAAGGCGAGGGCGTTTCCGAAGCCGCAGAAGCCGCCATTGCTGCGGCGGGGAAAAAGTACGCGGGCGCTGTTCACCGTTTCGGCGGGTCTATCGAACACGCACTTGCGCACATCGAGGAAGCCTGTGTTCACGATATGCCGGAAGAACAGCAAAGATGGTACGCGATAAAGCTGTTCGAGCGCGACGAGAAGGTCATGGAAAAGCTCGATATTCCGCAGGCAACTTTGTCGCATATAAACAAGGACATCAGAGCAGTTGAGAACGAAATGGACGACGATGCGGAGTCCATAATCACCAACGAGCGGTACAATTACATAGCAAGCATTATTGACGACTGCTACGACAAAAAGAACAAGGGCGCACTCAGCACCTCGGACAAAATAGACAGAGTTGTGACAAACCGTTGGCTTGGTCTGCCGATCTTTGCGGCGATAATGTTCGCGGTGTACTGGATTGCAATGGTCGGCGTGGGCGCTCCGCTGACGGATTTCACGAATGACAACATCTTCGGCGACGGCTTTCACCTGTTCGGCAACGGCACAGCGGAGTACGAGGCAGCCGCCGAGGAATACTCCGCCGCGCAGCAGATAATCGACGGTTATGAAACTTACGTCGAGGAGAACGGCGTTCCGACTGCCGAGTTCACCTACTCTGTCGAGGACGAGGAGACACTTGAAACGACCGAAGAAACAGCAACGGTCGAGGATTACAACGCGGCTCTCGCAACGATAGAAAGAATCGGCGAAGAACCCGACCCCGCCGACTACGGCACGTTTATCCCGTCCGTTCCTGCCCTCGCGGAAAGCGCTCTTGACAAAGCGGGCGCTGCTGACTGGCTCAAAGGGCTAATCATCGACGGCATAATCGCCGGCGTGGGCGCGGTGCTGGGTTTCGTTCCGCAGATGCTCGTGTTGTTCCTGATGCTTGCGTTCCTCGAAGCCTGCGGATATATGGCGCGTATCGCCTTCGTGCTTGACAGGATATTCAGGCGCTTCGGGCTTTCGGGCAAGAGCTTCATACCTATGCTTGTAGGAACGGGCTGCGGCGTACCGGGCATAATGGCGAGCCGCACTATCGAAAACGAGCGAGACCGCCGCATGACAATAATGACCACCACCTTCATTCCCTGTGGCGCAAAGGTGCCGTTCATCGCAATGATCGCGGGCGCTATCTTCGGCGGCTCGGCATGGGTCGCAACTTCGGCTTATTTCATCGGCATGGCTGCGGTCATCGTTTCGGGCATCATGCTCAAAAAGACCAAAATGTTCGCAGGTGACCCCGCGCCGTTTGTAATGGAGCTTCCCGCGTACCACCTGCCTACTGTGAAGAACGTTCTCCGCTCGATGTGGGAGCGCGGCTGGTCGTTCATCAAAAAGGCTGGTACGGTAATACTCATTTCGCAGGTAATAATTTGGTTCACAAGCAGATTTGGATTTATCGACGGAGCATTCGGAATGCTTGAGGAAGATCAGCTCGATGCTTCTATCCTCGCAAAGCTCGGCAGCGCAATCGCGTGGCTGTTTATCCCGCTTGGCTTCGGCAACTGGCAGGCGGCTGTGGCTTCGATCACGGGTCTTGTGGCGAAGGAAAACATCGTCGGCACAATGGGCACGCTCTACGGCGGCGGAGACAACACCGTTTGGCAGGAGCTTGCAGTGCAGTTCACGGGCATTACAGGCTATTCGTTCCTCGTGTTCAATCTGCTGAACGCCCCCTGCTTCGCGGCTATTGGCGCTATCAAGCGTGAGATGAACAGCGCAAAGTGGACATGGTTCGCCATTGGCTATCAGTGCGGTTTTGCCTACGCCATCTCGCTGATGATAAATCAGTTCGGCGGACTGTTCACGGGCAATGTGAACGTAGTCGGGCTGATATTCGCAGCCGCAGTCCTCGCGGGAATGATCTATATGCTCGCCCGTCCCTACAAGGAAGCAACAAAGCTCGGTAAGAAGTTGGGCTACGCGGGCAGCAAGGCTTAAAGGAGTGTTTAGAATGGCAGCATTTTTGAGCGCAAACATCGGCAATATCATCGTGATAATGATATTGATAGCGGTTGTTTCTTTGGCTATCCGCTCGATGATAAAGGACAGAAAATCCGGCAAGGGCGGCTGCGGTTGTGGCTGTGCTAATTGTGCCATGCACGGAAAGTGCCATGCTGCCAAAAAGTAAGTAAATGCGCGGGAGGGCTGTCCCTCCCGTTCATTATATATTCTTAAACAGAAAGGAAGATGTTTTATGTCATTCTGGGCAAAAGCAGCATTATTCGCAGGAGGAATGGCGGCAAGCACGCTGGGCGTTAAAATTCTCACGAGCAAGACCGCGAAAAAGGTCTACACGCAGACTACCGCCGCGGCGCTTCGCTGCAAGGACGGTATCATGGAGGGCGTGACAAAGGTTCGCGAGGGCTGTGACGATATTCTCGCCGACGCTAAGGAGATAAACGAGGAAAAGGCAGCCGAAGCGGAGAACGAGGAGATGATCGAGGACACCGCAGAAGCAGCCAAACTGTCAGAAACAGCAGAGGAAGCGAAGCCCGATGAAGTGTAAGATACTGCACGAATCGAGGAACCGTCTGCGAGTACATATCATGCACAGGCGCATGACCCCCGCGCAGGCGGATATGCTCGATTATTACCTTCGCTCAAAGCCCTGCGTTAAAGACGTAAAGGTCTACGACAGAACGGGCGATGCGGTGATCATCTTCACGGAACGGCAAAGCGTGATAAAGGCACTTTCCTCGTTCTCGTATGAGGACAAGGAGACCGCCGCCCTCGTTCCCGAGCATTCGGGCAGGGAACTTGACCGCGAGTTCGAGGACAGGCTGTTCTATATGCTGGTTCGGCGGGTGCTGTTCAAGCGAATACTACCCGCACCTGTGAGGTTGATTTTTTCGATAATCAAAGCCTCGCGCTATGTGTGGACGGCGCTCAAAGCCCTTGTAAAGCTGAAAATCGAAGTCTCGCTGCTCGACGCGGTGGCTATCACGGTTTCGCTCTTGCGCGACGATCAGAAAACGGCTTCGTCTGTCATGTTCATGCTCGGTTTGGGCGAACTGCTTGAAGACTGGACGCACAAAAAGTCGGTTGACGACCTCGCCCGCACCATGTCTCTCGGCGTTGAAAAGGTGTGGCTCAAAGACGGCGAAACCGAGCTGCTTGTTCCGATAAAAACTGTCAAAGAGGGCGATGAGCTTATCGTCCGCATGGGCAGCATGATACCACTTGACGGCAAGGTCATCGGCGGCGAAGCGGAGGTCAATCAGGCTTCTCTCACCGGAGAGGCTCTGCCCGTTCACAAGGCGGCGGGCAGCTACGTCTACGCAGGAACGGTTGTCGAGACGGGGAGCGTGACGGTCAAGGTCGATAAGGTCACGGGCAGCGGCAAGTACGACCGTATCGTGAAGATGATCGAGGAGAGCGAAAAGCTCAAATCCGAGGTCGAGAGCCGTGCCGCGCATCTTGCGGACAAGCTGGTGCCGTACTGCCTGGGCGGCACGCTGCTGACCTATCTGCTGACGCGAAACGCCACGAAAGCCGTGTCGATACTAATGGTGGATTTCTCCTGCGCGCTGAAACTTGCCATGCCTATATCGGTGCTTTCGGCTATGCGCGAGGGTAACACCTACGGCATGACGATAAAGGGCGGCAAGTTCCTCGAAGCCGTTGCCGATGCGGACACGATCATTTTCGACAAGACGGGCACGCTCACCCATTCCGAGCCGCAGGTGGCGAAGATAATCACCTTTGGCGAGAACGACGAGAACGAAGCCCTGCGCCTCGCCGCCTGCCTTGAAGAACACTACCCCCACTCGATAGTCAACGCCGTCGTCAAGGCGGCAAGCGACAAGGGGCTTGTTCATGAGGAGCTTCACAGCGAGGTCGAGTACGTCGTGGCGCACGGGATAGCAAGCTCGATACAGGGTGTTAAGGTTGTTCTCGGCAGCTATCACTTCGTTTTCGAGGACGAAAAATGCACTATTCCAGACGGTGAACAGAACAAATTCGATAACCTGCCCGAGCAGTATTCCCACCTGTTCCTCGCAGTTGGCGGCGTGCTTGCGGCGGTCATCTGCATTGAAGACCCGATAAGAGCCGAAGCAAAGGAAGTTCTCGCGGGGCTGAAAAAGCTCGGCATCAGCAAGGTCGTCATGATGACGGGCGACAGTCAGCGCACGGCGAAAGCGGTCGCTGAAAAGGTCGGCGCGGACGAGTTCTACGCGGAAGTTCTGCCCGAGGACAAAGCCGAGTACGTCCGCCGCGAGAAGGCGAACGGCAGAAAAGTCATAATGATAGGTGACGGCGTGAACGACTCTCCTGCGCTTTCCGAAGCGGACGCGGGCGTGGCGATTTCAAGCGGCGCGGCTATCGCAAGAGAAGTCGCGGACATAACCATATCCGCGGACGACCTCACCTGCCTGCTCACTCTCCGCGAGCTTTCCGCAAGGCTCATGAAGCGCATCAACGCCAACTACCGCACGATAATCGGCTTCAATTTCGGGCTGATGGTACTCGGCGCGGCGGGCGTTCTCGCGCCTACGACCTCGGCGTTCCTGCACAATTCGTCCACGCTTGCTATCTCCATAGCGAGCATGAGGAACTACCTGAGTTAGGAGAGAAGCCAATGAAACAGCACAAATTCTGGGCGTGGGCTGCGTTGTTTTGTATGCTCATGGTCATGATAACGGGATACAAAAAGAAGTAAGTAAGGAAAAACCCCCGATTCTCGTTGGATCGAGGGCTTTTCTGCTATGTTCTATTTACTGTCGTACTCCGAAAGCAGATTTTTAAGCGCTGAAACGCTCGACGAGTGCAGGTGCTTCACGGGCGTTCCCGATTTCTCCGAATGCTTCTTGACACCTCCGAGCAATTTGTGCGAACAGGTTCCCGTGAACACGATAAACAGATCGGGGGAGCCTATTTTGCTCTCAAAATCCGCCGGCATCTGTGTGAACACCTTGGATTTACATTTATACGCACTGCAAATATCCTTGTATCTTGTCGCCATGCGGTCATTGCCGCCTACGATAACTACGCTCATTTTTACTTCCTCCTATCAGATTAGCATATACTTACTATATCATATCAAAAGCGGTTAGCGATAACTAACCTAATTGTATTATAGCATACTCGCCGGGTTTTGTCAATAGCAAATTTAAAAAATTATTTTTTTCCCGACATATTGATTTTTTGGTTAGCATATGCTATAATATTATCGTGGTATGCTAATGCTAACCAAAACAAGGAGGATACAATTTTATGGAACTGAAATTAGGCGACGTTCAGACCACCGCGCTTATCCCGCTGGCGGTAAAGGCAAATGAAACGCTGCGGAAAAATGCCCGTATCAAGGACGAAAAGGCAGTCGAGATCATCAGAACGCTGAATATCGACACGAAGCCTTATGACAAATTCATGTCGCACGAGGGTGTTGTCGCAAGGACGATCATGCTTGACCGTCAGCTGATAGGGTTGATCAGACGGCACCCCGATACCGTTATTGTAAACGTGGGCGCGGGGTTTGACGACAGGTTTTCGAGGGTGGATAACGGCAGTATAATGTGGTTCGACCTTGACCTGCCCGACGCTATCGCCGCAAGAAAAAAGGCATTTTCGGAGCGTGAGCGCGTTGAAATGATCTCGGGAAGTGCATTGGACGACGGCTGGTGCGGGCAGGTGAGGGAAGCGCTCAAGGGCAGGAAGTCAAGACCTGTGTTTATCGCCGAGGGGCTGTTCATGTACCTCACGCTCGATCAGATACGCACATTCCTCGAAGTGCTGAAAAACAATTTCCCCAAGGGCGGCATACTTATTGCGGAGCAGAACTGCAAGATGATGCAGAAGAACGAAAAGTACCATGATACCGTGAAAAACACGAATGCGCATTTCGTATCGGGAACCGATTCGGGGCAGGAGATTGCAGACCTTACCGACGGCATAGAGCTTGTATCGGAGCATAGCTTTAACGAGGAAATGAAGAAATACAGTATCCGAGCAAAGCTGTTCGCGCTGCTGCTGCCGAAGCTGAACAACCGCTGGGCGACGTTCAGGTGGCGGGGAAAATAGGTTTCTTCAAACGACTATATTTGCTCCTTGCAATAAAACGTATCAACTGCCCCGAGAGCATTCTAACACGCATATCGGGCAGATATTTCCGCAGATAGTATAAGAAAAAGTATTGAAAACTATTGACAGATACTAAAGTGTATGATATAATTGATTCGAGGTAAGCATATGCTAACCTAAATGATTTAGCATACCCTCAAATAAATCCACAAGGAGGAGTAAAATGATGAAGAAAGAAAAGCTTCATCGGAAAAGAGCTTTGTGTGCCGCTCTTTCGACGGCGCTGCTGATGAATCAGTTCGGCACTGCGGTCTTTGCCGAGGGTTCTCCGCGCTACAAGGACGGAACGTACAGCGGCACGGCAAGAGGTCACAAAAGCGATATTGTCGTATCGGTCACGGTGTCGGACGGCGTGATAGCGGCTATTGATGTTACATCACAGAATGAAACGCCGAAATTTTGGGAGAGCGCAAAGGAGATCATTCCGCAGATCATCGCGGCGAATACGACCGAGGGCGTAGATGCCGTGAGCGGCGCGACGCACAGCAGCGAAGGCATAAAGAAAGCGGTAGATAACGCACTTACCCAAAGCGCCGATACGGGCTGCTTCAAAAGCGGCAGCGGCAGCATATCCGACCCATATGTGATAGACAACGCGGCTCGGCTTGCGGGCTTTGCCGAAAGCGTTGACGGCGGCGAGAGCTATCTCGGTAAATATATCGTGCTTGATGCCGACATAGACCTTTCGGAAATCGGAAACTGGAATCCGATAGGCGCAGAGGGAGCTGCAAGCAAGAATCTTGACAAGATATTCGCGGGAAATTTCGACGGGCGCGGTCATACTATAAAAGGGCTGAAAATACATACCGCCGAGGGTTCACCCTACTCCGATGAGCAGAATGTCGGCTTGTTTTCCACCCTTTCCACTGCGGCAAAGGTATCGGGCATAAAGCTCGAAAATGTTGATATAGACGTTTCGGGCGAGAAGGTCGTAAGAGCCGGAGGAATAACCGGAGACATCACAAGCAAAGCAGTTTCGGGGCAGGAAGGCGCTGCGGCGGTGAACAGCTGCGAAGTCAGCGGCTCGGTATCCGCAGCCACAGGCGAAGCAATGGTCATGACAGGCGGAATTGTCGGCAGAGCTGCCGGAAACGCGGTAATATCCAACTGCATTTCCGAAGCCCGTGTGAACTCGTCGTCAGATACAAAGTACGCTTACGGCGGCGGTATAGTTTCTATGTCGGGCAACAATACTTACATAATAAACTGCGCGGGCAGGGGAGATGTTACCGTTCTTACGGCGAGCGGATTTTCTCTCTACGCGGGCGGCGTTGCGGGTATGATGACCTCGGCGCAGTATAACTGCTTCTCGTGCGCAGATGTAAAGGTCGGAAAAATCGCGCAGGCAGATGCCGCAAACAATGCAGGCATTATCGACGGAGCGCTCATGGCTGCCGCTTCGGGAAAATACGATTACCTGTCGTCCGGCGCGAAAATGTATCATATCGACAGCGAGGGGACGGCAACTGAAATTGAGCCTGTGTCTCACGGTAAGGGTTCGATGAATCCCGAAGGTGCTTTCACCGCTGAAACGCTCGATGGCGGTATCGGGCCCGATAATCTTGATCATCTCGGCGACGGCGTTACAGTATTCCTCGAATTCCAGCAGCCGGATTTCGCCGGCGGAGAAGTCCTGTGCCATCACGGTGCCCGCGACGATGTGCAGCGGGTGGATTTTCACGGCGGCAAGCTTTAAATCGCGAACCACTTCAGCCGTACGCTTGAAGTCTATCAGAGTTTCACCGGGGAGTCCGACAATCACGTGCGTGGTGACGGTGAGACCCGCCGCCTGACAGCGCTTGACCGCATCCTCGAACTCGGCGAGCGTATGCTTGCGGTTTATTGCTGCAAGAGTGAGGTCGTTTGCGGTCTGTAGGCCGATTTCCACGATAATCGGCTTCTTGCGGTTCATCTCCGCGAGGTACTCGATCTTCTCGTCCTCAAGGCAGTCCGGGCGCGTCCCTATGGCGAGCCCCGCGACCTCCTTGTGCCTGATAATCGGGTCGATAATCCCCTTCAGGTGCTCG
>CACYSH010000034.1 GCA_902776945.1 uncultured Ruminococcus sp. | reverse complement strand
ATATGACCGTATATGGCTTATCAAACAACAATATTACTAAAATATGGTATATAATACTGATAGAGCAAATAAAGAGGTGGTTTTTAGAGGCTGCCATAAATCGTTTCGTTGAGATCGTCAGCCGATACGAACAGCTCACAGACATCACACCTGAGCAGATGCACGAGCTCATCGAGCGTATCGAAGTCCATGCTCCCGACAAATCGAGCGGTCACAGACGGCAGAAGATCGACATCTATTTCAGATTCAAGGTTGCAAGCGCTTCGGTAACGCTCGACAGCCGCAACAGCAAGAAAAAGGCTGCATAACGCGCAGTTACGCAGCCAAAGGGCAGCCTCCGGTAAAACTTCTGTATTGGAGGCTGTCCGGGCTTCGCCCCTTGCGGGGAGTCAAGAGGGGCAGCGCCCCTCTTGTGGGGTATGGGGCAAAGCCCCATATGCGCCGCAGGCGCATAAAAAAAGCCCACAAATCCGCAAAAACTATATAATAACCGCAAGCCGAACGGTCAAAAATAAAATCGGCAATTTATTAGAAAGCCACAAAAACAAGCAAAGTGAGTAAATCTGCACAACATGACAGAAACAAGTAAATTGCCGATTTTATTGTGCGAAAGAGCGCAGCGATTTTCGCGCAAGAGCCTAACGCAATATCAAACAGATAGGAAAGTGCAAACCGCGCTCTGCCTCACCGAAAAGAAAGCGCAGGGCGCACAGACCGCAGTATGAACAGTTCTGCTGGTCGGTAAGATTGACTATGCGCAGCTTGATTTAAATGGGGGAACTGCTCCATACCCCGCAAGGGGCGAAGCCACTTGACCCCGGTTCCGCTTCGCGGGGGTGAGTTTGCGAAAACGCCATTTATACATTAATAATAACCAACAAGGAGAGTTCATTATGCTTGAAACAAATACCAAAGCACCCGATTTTACCCTTCCCGACAAGGACGGGCGGGAGGTCTCGCTTTCGTCCTTTGCGGCTGAGGGGAAAAAGACCGTGCTTTACTTCTACTCAAAGGACAATACGTCGGGCTGCACGAAACAGGCTTTGGCTTTCGCGGCGGCTTATGACGACTTTAAGGCGCTGGGCTGCGAGGTCGTGGGTATCAGCAAGGATTCCGCCGCTTCTCACGCCAAATTCGCCGAAAAGAACGCCCTGCCCTTCGTGCTGCTTTCCGATTCGGAGCTTCTGGCGATAAAGGCTTACGATGTCTGGCACGAAAAGAAAAACTACGGCAAGACCGTCATGGGCGTAGTGCGCACAAGCTACATCATCGACGAAAACGGCGTGATAATCTGGGCGAAGCAGAAGGTCAAGCCCGATCTTAACGCGGGCGAGATGCTCGCATTTCTGCGCGAGGAATAAGACTTATATGTTCCGGAGGGGCGGTGAGAGCGCTTTTTCTCACGCTTTCCTCCGGATTTTCATTTTTTATCTATTGCATTTTAATAGGAGATATGATATAATAATAAATTATCGGTTTATGCCTATTTTTACAAAAAAGAAAGGGAGTAACGGACAATGACTATTCTTGACGAGGCAGTCACCGGACTGCAAAACATTTATACGCCCTTTACGCCGAAACAGCACCTTGTGTTCTGCCTTTTCGGTACGGCGATATACCTTATTCAATATTACAGGCGCGGCGGCTGGCATAATCTGCTGATCATGCTCGGTATCGACCTGACCTACCTCACGCAGACCTCGCTTTGCAATACCAGCAAAACGATATGGATTCTCGGCGTGGCGGAGCTTATCGTGCTTGGGGCGGCTTTCTTTTTCTCGCTCAGGTTCAATAAGCAGCAAAAGGCGCTAAAAGCGGCGGAAAAGGCGGCGGCTGCCGGGGACGGTGACGAGGAACGCCGCGAAACTATCACCAAGGAAGCCGCCGAAAAGGATGCGGATATAGTTGACAACGCTTTCGAGGAATAAGCGCATGGATAAAATAAAGATAGTTATTCTTGACGCGGAGACCGTCACACGCGGCGACATTTCCCTTGACGGGATAACGGCGCTCGGCGAAGCGGAGGTATTCGGTTATACGCCCAATGACGAGGTTGCCGGAAAGATCGGCGGCGCGGACGCGGTTATCTGTAACAAGTGTCTTATCACCGAGGAGGTCTTTTCGCGCTGTCCCAATCTGAAATATGTTGGGCTTTTTGCGACGGGCTATAACAACGTGGATATATCAGCCGCGAAAAGGCACGGTGCGGCGGTCTGCAATGTGCCGTCGTATTCGACCTATGCGGTGGCGCAGCATACGTTCGCGCTTATTCTGGAGCATTTCAACCGCACGGCGGAATACACCCGCAGCGTTGATAACGGCGAGTGGATAAATTACCGCCTGTTCTCCTACTTCGGCATACCTACGGCGGAGCTGCTCGGCAGGACTATGGGAATAATCGGCTACGGCACGATAGGCAAACGCACGGCGGAGATAGCCCGCGCCTTCGGCATGAACGTCATAACTTATACGCGCTCGCCCGAAAAGATCGCCGACGGCACGAAAGCTGTAAGCCTTGACGAGCTTATGAGTACGGCGGACATTGTTTCGCTGCATTGTCCTCTTACCGCCGAAAATACGCGCATGATAAACGAGCGCACTCTTTCGCTGATGAAGCCGACGGCGCTGCTGATAAACACGGCGCGGGGCGGTCTTGTAGACGAACAGGCATTGGCGGAAGCACTCAACTCGGGGCGTATCGCGGGCGCGGGGATAGACGTTCTGACAAACGAGCCTATGCGTGAGGATTGTCCGCTTTACCGTGCGAAAAACTGCCTTGTAACGCCGCACGTTGCGTGGGCGCCGCTTGAAACGCGGGTAAGGCTTTTGGGCGTGGTGGAGGACAATCTGCGGGCTTGGATAAACGGAGAGCCAAAAAATAACGTAGTGAATTAATGAGAATTTGTGTTTTTATAGAAGAACTGTTTTATGAAGAACAAAGATGAATTCTTAGTGAAAAATAACAGCAATGTCTTGTTTGGTTATAGGTTGAGCAATGCGAGTGAAGCATTGGTTGGTGTTGATGATGACGGATTTTCTTTTATTGTCTATAAAACAGGGAAAGTGGCATATCGAACGTATATTTGTTTTGGCATTGTGAAAAAGTCAGTTTCTTTTAGGGTTAAGAAATCTTTGCCGAAAGAAATAACTGCCTTGATTGAATCAAATAGGTCGATAATTGAATCATTAGACTGCGATATTGATAATGGCTCTTATGATGGAAGTTTTAGTAAATTTAATTTTGATGGAAAAATAGTAACAACGTTGAATTTACATCCCAAAAAGCATGATATTGAAGATGTCAAAAGAAATAATCGAGATTATTATGATGAATATAAAGATGTAATGCGGCAGGAAAACGATATTTTGGAAATATTTGATGCTGTTTGTTTGATATTGAAAAAATATAATATAAAGCTATCATTACATAATGTGAAATTGCCTTTAAGTGTTTATTTTTCAAAATATAAAATCGGGGAGAGAGAATATGGAAAGCAATAAAAAACGGCGCGTGGTGGTGAAGCTCGGTTCGTCCACGCTGACGCACAAGACGGGCAGGCTGAACATCAGGCGCTTTGAAAAGCTCGTGAAGATACTTGCCGACATTCATAACGCGGGGTGGGAGATAGTCCTTGTGTCGAGCGGCGCGGTGGCTCTCGGCATGGCGAAGCTGGGGCTTCCTGAGCGCCCGAAGGACACGCCGTCGAAGCAGGCGTGTGCGGCGGTGGGTCAGTGCGAGCTGATGTATATGTACGACAAGCAGTTTTCGGGTTATTCGATCACGGTGGCGCAGCTGCTTTTGACTAAGTATGTCCTTTTGGAGGACAGGCGCAAGAACGTTGAGAACGCTTTGGAGCGCGTTTTGCAGCAGGGAGTTATCCCGGTCGTGAACGAAAACGACACGGTGGCTATTGACGAGCTGGAGCTTGAAGTGGGCGAAAATGATTCGCTTGCGGCGACGGTGGCTTCTATCGCTAAGGCTGATCTGCTTATTATAATGTCCGATATAGACGGGCTGTATGATAAAGACCCTCACGCCAGTCATGACGCAATGCTTATCCATGAAGTGACGGAGATCACCGACGAGATAAGGCAGCTTGCGGGCGGTGCGGGTTCGAAGCTCGGTACGGGCGGTATGATTACGAAGATCAATGCGGCGCAGATCGCGATGTCGAGCGGCGTTGATATGGTTATCGTCAACGGCAGGGAGCCGGAAAATCTGTATAAGATATATGACGGTATCCCGGTTGGAACGAGGTTTATAGCAAAGGCATAAAAAGCCCGTGTGAAGGCAAACCAAAAGTCTTGGGAAGGGTTTCTTCCAGAGACTGCGCGGTTCAGGTCTCATGAGATAAAGCAAGAATAAGTTGCGTGCAAGATGAAATCGGCAATTTCAATAAAGACTAACAAAAACGAGCAAGATGATAAATCAGCAAAAATGAGTGTGAACAAGTAATTTGCTGATTTTATTTCGCGAAAGAGCGCAGCGATTTTCGCGAAAAATAGCGCCTTGCACCACTGTTCGGAAAGTGCAGACCGCGCTCTGCCTCACCGCGAAGAAAGTGCAGGGCGCACAGTTTGCTCGTTCGCTCCGCTCACTTCGCACAAAGGTTGCACGAACTTCGTTCGTGCCGCAAGCCGCGCGAACAGTTCTGCGGGGCGGTCGGATTTGTGATGCGCGGCTTGATTTAAATGGGGGCGCTGCCCCCCATACCCCTGCAAGGGGCGAAGCCCCTTGACCTCGGTTCCGCTTCGCGGGTTTTGCTTTGCGTTTATTTGCTACATGAAAAAGGCTCTCCTGCTTTTTGGAGAGCCTTTTCCTATTCTATTGTTTGCCGCTTGCGGCGGTCATCAGCCGACAAAGCTCCTTGGCTTGCTCCAGGCGCGAGTTCGCCCGGGAGATCGTCCTGCTGACAGTCGAAATATTTACTCCGCAGCGCCCCGCAATATCGCGCATGGAAAGGCGGTCACGGAAATACAATGTGAGATAAAGCTGCTGCGTGTCGGTAAGGCTGGCGTTCAGTATGGCGCGGAGAATCTCGGAACGGGCGCTTTCGGACACGTTTGCCGAGCCTTGCGGTCTCACGATACGCCGCGCCCTCTGCGCGACAGGCTGGGGCTTTCGGTCTTGGGCGCGGCAAGCCTTCTGAGGTGCTGCGCCGTCCTGCGAAGCTCCTTCACCTCCGCATAGAGCGTAGCAATTCTCGCTTCAAGGCTGCGAAGCTCGTCGGGCGGCAGCATCATTTTACGGCGGCGCTCCATAAGGCTGAGGCGGCGGCTTTCGAGCGCGTCGGCGCTGCGGATGTAGTCCTCGCTGAGATTGGTCAGTTTTTCGCTTTCGAAATGTCTGTTTTCTGCTGTACGGTTCATTTTTTATTCCTTTCGTCAAAAAAATTGTCTGGATTTCGTACAACGGACAACGGGGAATGTTCGTCCTACATATATTATTATACACGAAATTGCCGAAATGTCAACATGATTTGCTAAAATTTGTATAAGTGTACAAATAGTCAACATGATATTTGTACCTGTTGAACAAACGTTTTAAAAATGTACGGATAATTACACTTTCTTTGAAAATTATTCTGTCGGATAGGATAGCTTGGGGGATTTTTGTGTAAACTGAGGGAAAATTAACGGACACTTTGTGCAAAATTAACGTTGATTTTCTGAAAGGATTATGGTATAATATTATTACAATTTGATTACAGCGTGATTTTATGGACTGAGACACAAAAAACACTTGCGGTTATGTGAAATAGTTGGCAAGAGTCCAAAAAATACACGTTGGCTGGGAACTTGCTGCGACCTGCGCAGCGTAACGGATTTGTAACCCTTTTGTCGGTTTTGGTGAAATCTTTGTGATGAAATTTTGTCAATGAAACTACTAACGGTTACAATTCGGTAAAGAAGGTTCCCCGTGTGAAAGGTGATTTATATGGAGAGGAAGAAATTGGACAGGCTTTCGGAGCTTACGGCTATCGCCCGCACGAGAGAGCTGACCGACGACGAAAAGCGCGAGCGCGAGGAACTTAGGAATGAGTATCGCGCCGCTGTTGTCGGTTCGCTTATGGGCAGTCTGGAGCATACGACGATCGTTAATCCCGACGGCACCCGCGAAAAGGTAAGCGACCGCCGCAGGGAAAAGTCCAAGAAATAAACGAGTGGGAGGGGTCTGAATTGGCAGGCGTATCAAGACAGAAACAGAAGCTGCTCCGCATGGAACAGTTGTTCAGCGCGAAGACTGATGAGCAGCACGCTATCACGGGCGGCGAACTCATCAGGATTCTCGAGGAAATGGGTATCAAGGCGGAGCGCAAGACTATCTATGACGATATTGCCACGCTCTGCGACGCGGGGCTGGACATCAGGACGACAAAAAGCGGTCATTCCAACGCTTACTACATGGGCAGCCGCTTGTTCGACGACGACGAGCTGCGCATTCTTGTTGACGCGGTGTCGGCAAGCCGTTTCCTTACAATAAAGAAGACGGGCGAGCTTATCCGTAAGCTCCAGACGCTGACCAGCGAGCATCGTTCGCAGTCGCTCAGAAGAGCGGTGCATATCGAAAACCGCACCAAGTCCGCGAACGATCAGACCTACAATATAATAGATACCGCGCAGGAAGCGATGTTCCTTGACAGGCAGATAGACGTAGTGGTGCAGGAACCCGGTTCTGACAGAAAGCGGCAGGGCAGACATATTGCGGTGTCGCCCTATCATGTGGTGCTTGAAAACGAGAGGTACTATATTATAGGGAAGTCCCGCGAGGGCGTTATAAAGCTCAAGACCGACCGCATTGCCGAATGCGCCATGCTCCGCGAAAAGCGCGAAACGCTTACAGAGGACGAGGAGACCGAAGCACGCCGCCTGAAACTGCCGTCGTTTTCGGCGGGCGGCGAGGAAAGGCTGCGTATCCGCTTTGAAGCCTCAGTGCTGGAGGAAATTTGCGACCGTTTCGGCGACAAGGCGGCGATAAGAGCCGACGAGGGCGGCTGCTTTATGGTCGAAGCGGAGGTAAGGCTTTCAAACGAGTTCTGGGGTTGGCTGTTCAGTCTCGGCAACCGCGCAAAAATAGTTTCCCCGCTGTACGCCGCCGAGCTTGCAAGGGAACGCGCCGAAAGGATTGCCGACGGCTACCGCAGATGACCCGCATTTAGTGGCATTGATGAAATGTGTATAAAAACAGACTGCTGTTTTTTGCTATTATGTCAATTGCATATATGATAGTTTTGTGATATAATATTAAAAGAGCGATGAGCAATGGGGCGGCGGTGCCCGTGTCAGCATTGTGAAAAAACATTGCTCGGCTTGCACAATTGTTAAGGCTTTCGGCATGGAGTCCCTTAAATGGGACAGTATGTACCCAAAACTTGTACAAATTGATGCGTTGTGAATAAAATTGAACCCTTAGCTTTGTTTAATATGTCTATTGAAATTATGATAGACTTGTGATATAATATTATCATGATTACCGACGGGTATATTATACATATACTTTTGGGTTGATTATTACAATAAATTGAAAATGGAGGAATTAAACATGAAGGCTTCTAAAATTTTAGCCGGGCTTTCTGCTGTATCACTTGCAGCGTCCATGCTTTCCATGGTAGCTGCTTCGGCTGATGAAGAAAAGCTGAGTGCAGACTTCACTGATGATGAAGCTGTTACTGATACTGAAAATGTAGCCGATGCCGATCTTCCTTTTGGCGGACCTTATAACTGGTCTGCTGCATGGGGCGGCTATAATTGGTTCAATCCTTTTATCCCTGCTGTTGCTAACGGCAACTTCGTTGGCTGGCCGGGTTGGGGTGTAGCTGAATTCCCTGATTACTGGGAACTTGCTACCGGTCTTAAGACTGTTAAAGACGCTGTTTGGGAGACCTACGGCACTAACGACATTGACAAGGCGGCTCCCGGATACCTCGTATATGAGTTCGAGAACGGCAAGAAGTGGCTTGTTCCTGCTTCTGTTGATAAGAACGGTCAGTACACTACCGAAGAGGTGTACATTCCCTATACTAACGTTGAGAAGATCTACTTCCTCTATGAGGTAAGCGAGAATCCTTATTTCCAGCTTTCTCTTGACAAGTTCGTTGTAAACGGCAAGGAAGTACAGCTCAACAAAGACAACTGGAAGGACGAAGTTAAGTACGTTAAGACTACATCTGACGGAGACACCTTCCTGCTTGACGTAACTAACAACTCTCTTACTGTTTTCAAGAATGCGTTTGAGCAGTACTTACTGGACGGCAAGAACAACTATTCGATGATCAGCGATCTCCAGGCTGTACTGGATAAAGAGGAGTTTGACTATACTCTTCCTGCATCTGCGGCTGGAGTAAACGGTGAGGCTATCGGCAAGTTCCTTAAGTTCATTGACGGCTTAAGCGAAGATCAGCTCTTATGGCTCACTTTCGTTGCAATGAATGATACCAGCTTCAAGGGCTATGCTGAGGCAAACGGCATCACTATCAAGGACGATAATCCTGCGCTTCTGACCTATGAGATGGGCATTGATGTAGACGAAAGCACTAACGGCTTTGTGACCAATACTCCTGTTTACTATCAGGCTACTATATTCGACAAGGGCAATACCACTGATTCGGTTATCAATCATGGTCTTATCCTTTGGAATACCAAGGTGAGCGCTACGTTTACCGTAAGCAACATCGGAACTATTCCGGGTATTCATGGTAAGTATAACAAGAACTACTACAACGGCAAGGGCGACGACAAGGGCGATTATCACACCCATGTTGATCCTGATGAAGCAGGCGGTCTTGGCGTTCAGTCTAAGAACCTTAACGAGTATCCCGTAAATCCGAAGTTCGCTCCCGGCGACAAGTGCTCTGCTGACCTTTATGATGCTCTCGTAGAAGTATATAACAGCGATCCCGAGCACAAGGCTGATGCTGAGATCACCTTCAAGACTGTTGCTGATAAGGGCGGCGTTCTCGTTGCTAACTTCATCAATGTTTGGGAGAAGGACGAAGTTCGCCAGGCTGATGGCTCTTTCAAGACCAATCATTGGCTGAAGGATTTCGAAAATGGCTTTGCTATTTACGTTAAGGAAGACGATGTATTTGTTGAGGCTTCTACCACAAAGTATTATGACGTTACTTACTACGAGCTTAAAGTAGATAGTAATGGAGATCCTATGAAGGAAGACTTAGGAGATGCTAATAATCCTGATACTTACTTTGTATATGAGAAAAGAACTAAAACAGTAAATGCTGATTTGAAAGCTAAAGGTTTCTTGCTTTCAACGACCTGCCCTTCTTCTGAGGATGGTTATAAAAACTATTCATATAATGGCGATATTAAGGTTAAGACTGTTCGTAAGGATGGTAAAGACATCTTTGTTTCAAAAGACGAAGCGAAAGAATTTACTTTAAAAGCATCTGATTTTGATTATGAGGAACCTACTGATCCTGAAAAGAAAACTGTTTGGGCTTACGATTGTGACAGATGGATCGAAAAGGACAAGGCTACCCTTTGCACGGCACTTCAGAATGAGATAGCAGCTGGAACCAGAGGCTATAAAGTCGATGACGAAGGCAAGACATGGCTTAATGTCAACGGTTTTGCACTTGATGTGAATAAGAATCCTGTTATTCCCGTAGGTACAAAATATGATGATGAGGCTGGAAAGTCGAAGTATTTATACGCTAAGGGTACTAAGTTCCTTGCTGAATCTGATGTTGAGGAAGCTTATTGCTGGCATCCTTACTTTGTAACTGAGAATGGTCTTGTAGACGTTGTTACCAAGAACTACATGGGCGAAAACAGGACTAACGTTGCAGTTTACAACAAGATGACCGACGACGAGATCAAGTACCTTAAGGACAACAACGGTATGTACTACAACGACGATATTCACCATGCTGCTTATGGTCACTTCGTTGTATTCGGTGACAACACCGAAAGAGAGTACAGCTACCGCATCAACGCTGAGGCTGTTAAGGCTATCCTTGATAAGGTTCAGAGAACGGTAGTTGAGAGAGAGTACTATATCTATCGTCACGGCGCAGAGGACATCTACAACTGGCAGATAGATTCTGATTCCGTTAAGTTTGGTCCTCACAACGAGCTTATCGTTACCGGCGATCACCCCGACGGATTCACCAAGGATTATGAGTCTCAGCATTGGCTTGATTCGCAGATCGCTACCGATCCCGACGGCGAAAGCAAGGATATGCCCGGTGTTTCGCATGATGCTGTTCATTATCCTCATGCCCGTGCAACTCATGGTGCTGTATGGCTCCAGTGCTGCGAGGGTACCTATCTCCGTGATGTAACGGTTCACACCTACACCACGCTCCTTAAGGAAAGCGAGATTCCCAGCACTATTTATGGTCCCGATAAGAAGGAATATACTGATCTCTTCCCGACCAAGCCTGCTGAGTCTGCTGCTTCTTCCTCGACTGCTGCTTCGACTGCGCCCTCGCCTACTCCCGGTCCTGACAATACTGACAGTAACGCAGACAGTGGTGCTGCTGCTGGATTCGGTATTGCCGGTCTCCTCCTTGCAGGTGCCGCAATGGTTTGTGCCAAGAAGAAGGAACAGTAATCTCTTAGACGAAAGTTTAAGCTAACTGAATTTATTAGCCGCTATCGGACAACCGATAGCGGCTTTTTTATTGCATAATATTTTTGACCCGCGGCACCGAATGCACCGCGGGTCATTTCTTTCTCCTGATTAAGGTTTTTCTGCTGATTTGCAGGAGCTGAATGTGGTGAATGAGCTTGCTGCAATAAAACGAGGTTATCCGCGCCGCCGTAAAGATAAATTCGGCGGTCGCGGGTTCCTTATCATGCTGAACGTACCAGTAAAAGCATTGGACAAATTCCTCGTTCGTCATGCTTGTCATTGCAAGCTCGGTTGCGCTGTCTATCGTCTCGATAATGGTACCGGGTTCGGTGTTCCGCCGCTTTGCCACAAGGTAGTGCAGCTCGTTTATGGAGTGAAAAAAAACGAAGCTGTTTTGAAGCACCTCCGTTATTTCATCAAGAAGATAGTCAAATGCGTCGCCGCTTTCTATGTGCATTGATCTTAGCGTAAGCGCCGCGCATTGCCGAAGTCTCGCTGTCAGTTCGTTAAGCGTCATGATCTCCTGGCTGACAAACCGATGTAATTTTTCGCAGCTTGTGTCGGTATCTATCCACTCGATTTGCAGACATTTTTTGTAGCACTCCGTCAGCTGATTTATGGGTTTATCGGAATGAGTGCCGACATTTACAAGAAATGGCATTTCAATGGGCTGCTCTGTCAGCCGGAGCGTAAGCTCGGCGAAGAAATCTTCGCCGAGCAGCTCAGTCGGCATGATAAGCAAATTGGGATTGTAACGCATCATGTGTCCGAACAGGTCGTCGGCAGGTGAAAGCAAATCGACCTTCATTTCAGTTATATCTGCGCTGCGCATGAGCGATTCCAACCGCCCCTCCTCGTCGCAGATAGTCGCCGCCCGCACAATATCGACAAGGCTTTCGTCGCCCCACGGATTTCGCAAAAAGGTCAGCGTGTTGGTGTCGAACATCATGTCAGTCACCAAATGAAATACCGATCTCTCGGGCAGTCCTTACCATTTGGTCGTCCGCCGGGACGAACTTGGTCTTTCCGGCAACGTCCTTCAGCCTGTTCGCAGTAATAACGTCGCCCACTTTGGCAACAGCCATTCCATAATTTTCCTCTTTGATGAGCTGCGCCGCGTACACGCCGAACTGCGTTGCAAGAATGCGGTCGTAGGCGCTCGGGCTGCCGCCGCGCAGCATATGTCCGGGAACGCAGACCCTCGTTTCAAGTCCGGTCATCGTCTGAATCTCGCCTGCAATGCGGTTCGAAGCGGTCGTAAGCCCCGCGTCGGCACGCGATTTTGCGCGTTCCTTCTTCTTCATCTTGGCTTCTTCGGTGTCCATTGCGCCCTCCGCAACGGCAAGTATCGAAAAGCCCTTGCCCTCGTTGGCGCGTTTTTCGCACGCGGCAGCCAGCTTGTTGATGTCGTAGGGAATCTCGGGGATAACGATCATGTCCGCGCCGCCCGCAACGCCCGCATAAAGCGTCAGCCAGCCCGCCTTGTTGCCCATGATCTCAACGACGAGAATGCGCCCGTGCGAGTTCGCGGTGGTGTGCAGCCTGTCTATAACGTCTGTTGCGATGTCAACCGCCGTGTGGAAACCGAATGTCACGCTCGTCCCCCAGATGTCGTTGTCGATAGTCTTGGGCAGCCCGATAACGTGCAGACCCTCCTCCGCAAGCAGATTTGCGGTCTTGTGTGTGCCGTTTCCGCCGAGCGTCAGCAGACAATCCAGCTTCTGATCCTTGTAGGTCTTCTTCATGCTCTTTACCTTGTCCACGTTGTCCTCGCCGATAACGCGCATCTCCCTGAACGGCGTGCGCTTGGTGCCGAAGATCGTTCCGCCCGTGGTGAGTATGCCCGAAAAGTCATTGGGCTGCATGAGTTTGCATTGGTTGTTGATAAGTCCCGAATAACCGTCCTGAATGCCGACGATCTCTACCTCGCTGCCGAACTGCTCGTAGCAAGCCTTTGCCACGCCGCGGATAGTCGCGTTAAGTCCGGGGCAGTCGCCGCCGCTTGTGAGAATGCCTATACGTCTTTTCATTTTTGTATCCTCCCGTCAAATTAATGTTAATCAATACCAATAATATAAATGAGTAATGCCGCAAATTTGCACAAAAAGCGCAAAGTGAGGACATAATGCCGAATCCAGCGCAGGTCAGCAAAATTCCAAACAAAGCAGAATTATATTTTGTACAAATTGCCGGAAACGCTTATTTGTAGTAATATCAATATTTGTCGTCATCGTCGTCGATCTTGAACAATGCGGAAATGTCCTTCTTGCCGCCGTTTTCGGCAGACTGCTCGCCGCCTTTTTTCTTGGTGAAAAGCTCGGTAAGAAGCTGATTCGCCTTTGCACCGTCACCGTCGCCGTTTTTCGAGCCTTTTTTGGATTTGCCGTCGTCTTCGTCGTCATCTCCGAAGAGACTTATCATATCCTTGTACAGCTCCCCGTCGTCGTCATCGTCGTCGTTCGAGTCTGTTTTCATAAAGATGTTCTTTACGCGATCCATTTGCGCCTTGGCTTCGGCGGCTGCCGCGGAAGAATGATTCGCCTGCGGCTCGGGTCTTGTTTCCTGAACGGATGCGGCGGCAGGTGCGGGCGCTGGCGCGGCAGCTGTCGGTAAGTCAGGTTCTATGCTGAAATCGTAATCTACATCGCCGCCGACCGCAGCAGGCGCGGGAGCTTTTACCTGCTTCTGAACAGGCGCAGCCGGTGCCGCGTTTGCGGGCGCGGAATTGTAGAGCTTGAACTTGGCTATCATATTTTTGAGGATAAGCGACTGTCCGGAAAGCTCCTCGCTTGCGGAGGCGGAGCCGATAGCCGTCGCCGTGTTGGCGGAAACTACGTCGCTTATCTGGTCTACGCCTGTATTTATCTGGAGAATAGCGTCGGACTGCTCCGAAGACGCATCGGCGATATTCCTCATGAGCAGACAAATTTGCGCCGAGCCTTCCTCGACCTCACGGAGCGAACCGGCTGTCTTGACCGCTATGCTGTGACCGCGTGTAACCGCGTCGGAGGTCTTGTCGATAAGCGCGGAGGTCTGCTTGGCGGCTTCCGCCGTTCTTGCGGCAAGGCGGCGCACTTCGTCGGCAACCACGCCGAAGCCCTTCGAACCTTCGCGGGCAGCCTCAACGGCGGCGTTCAGCGCAAGGATATTCGTCTGGAACGAAATTTCGTCGATCGCTTTGAGTATCTGAGTTATCTCCTCAGTGGTGTCGCTGATAAGCTGCATCGCTTCGAGAAGATTGTTCATATCGGTGTTGCAGTCCTCGATAGCGTGAGAATTGTCGTCAACGATCTTGTAAGCATCGCGGGCGCTTTCGGAGTTCTGCACTACCTGATCGGAAACCGTGGAAAGCGTGGCGGAAAGCTCCTCGATAGCGCTTGCCTGCTGGGTCGCGCCCTGCGAAAGCGAGTGAGCCGAGTTTGCGACCTGAACTGCGCCGCTCGTCACCTGCTCGGCGGAGTGGTTGATCGAATCGAACGTATTGCAGAGCTGATTGAAAATGTCGTTGAAGGTGTCCTCGATCTGCGAGAAATCACCCTTAAAGCCGCTGGTCATGCGGTAGGTAAGATTGCCGCGTGAAATTTGCTCCAGACCGTGTTTGATTACGTTGATGTAAAGGCGCAGACACGAAACGGTCTCGCCGAGAGAATTGGAAAGCACACCCAGTTCGTCCTTTGAGGTCCAAACGTCAACGGAGGACGAAGTGTCGCCGTTTGCCAGCTTGCGAAGGCGTTCCGTTGTAGCCGCGATCGGCTTTGAAATGCTCGATGAGAAGAAATTGGCAAAAAGCAGCGTGAGAACAAACAGCATTATAACGTTACCGACGACCAGCGAAGATCCTTTTTTATAGGATTCTGATTCGAATCTGCCGCTGTCGGAAACAGTTACCAGCGTGGAATCGAAGTAGGAAACATTTCCGTAGCCCATTGTGTAGGAGGTCTTGTTGTTCATATAAGTACAGGAGCCGCTTTTGCCGTTAATAGCGGTCGAAAGCGCCTGTGAAAGCCCCTTTACGGAGTCGCTTGTTTTGGCAAGCTCAATGGGGTTCTGATTTAGCTTCACCTGTTTTTCGTTGCCCAGGAAAAGCACTCTGCCTGCGTTGTTTATCACGAATATTTCGGTAGACTTATCCTGCGTGAGCTGTGCGAGCTTGGCGTTAATGGCTTCGCAGTTGATTATTGCCGCCGAAATAATATTGCGGTCGCTGATGTTGAGCGGCACGATAACCGCGAAATAATTCTTGTTATCATACTCGTAGACGTTTGTGATCATCGTGGTATCGCGTTCAACGCATTCCTTTATATCCTCGGAGTTGAGAAGGGTCGAGCAGATCGGGTTAGTGCTTGCCTTGATCTGTCCGTCAATGTTATATATGCCGATGCTTGCGATAGTATCATCGTTCTCGAACGTCTGAGCGAGCATTTGCAGCTTGTATTCCTCCGAAAACATTTGTGCGTAATCGGAGCTTGTAGCGACATTTTTGAACTCGGCAATGGAATCGTTGATAATGTAGTCAAAATTTGATGCTGCCTGTGTGGATAGTGTTTCCATAGAGCTGGTAAGCATGGACGAGCTGGTCGTCCGTATAAACCAGCGGAAGACAAAGACCAGCGATCCGAATGTAATGACCATCAGCGCGAGCATGGCAACAAGTATTTTAGATTTCAGATTTTTCATGTTCATAGCCTCACTTTACCAAGAATTTAGACCGTTTGCGGCTCTATACTATATTATATCAGATTTAAACAAAAAATACAAGAGGAAATTTTAATTTTTTGGAATAATTCCGATTTTTTTTACATAGAAAGATAGAAGAAAATGTAAGGTGCAAAGTTCCGAAAAACGCAAAGTGAGGGCAAAAATGGGGTCAAGGGGGCGCTGCCCCCCTTGCGGGGGTTCTTAGGGGGCAGAGTCCCATTTGCGCCGCAGGCGCAACAACTGGTTTGCACTTGCTTTGCGGTTTTGCACAATGCTGCATTTATTCCGATGTTTACTGTAATTTGATAGGAGGAAATGACCATGTACAAAACGATAAAGCTCGGCAAAGCGGAATGCCTTGGGGCGTTTTTGGCGATTGCCGCCGCAGGTACGCTGCTTATCGGGGCGGCTGCCCGCGCCGAAGCCGCCGCAACGCCGGAGGAAGGCACGCGGGAGCTGCCTATTATAATGTATCACAGCGTCGTCGGCGACCCCTCGCTTGCGGGAGATTACGTTATCACCGCCGACGAGCTTGAAGCCGACCTGCGCTATCTTTCGGAAAACGGCTGGACTGCCGTGACCTGCGACGAGCTTGTGCGCTTTGCTGACGGCGAGGGAGACCTTCCCGAAAGACCCGTTGTGCTTTCCTTTGACGACGGCTGTTATAATAATTTCTACTACGCACTGCCGCTTTTGGAAAAGTATAACATGAAGGCGGTATTTGCGCCCGTGACATCGTGGACGGAGCAGGCGGCTTCGGAGGAAGCGCCAAGCCCCGTGTATTCCTACATGGACGCGGATAACCTGAAAACGTGCTTTCTGAGCGGCAGGGTCGAGCTTGCCGACCATACCTATTCGCTGCACGATCTTTCCCGCAGGCGGGGAGTGCTGCGAAAGCCCGGCGAGAGCGCGACCGAATACCGCCGTATGCTGTGGAGCGACCTTGACCGTTCGCGGCGGATAATCGGCGCGGTGACGGGTCAGCCGCCGATAACGTTTGTCTATCCTTACGGCTTTTGCAGCGACGAAACAGAGGAGCTTGTGTCGGAGTTGGGCTATCGGGTGACGTTTGGCTGCGAGGAGCGGGTCAATGTAGTTTCGGCGGGGGATTATGGGTGTCTGAGTCAGCTCGGGCGGTTTAACAGAGCAACAAAAAGAACCGCCGAGCAGATCGTCGGGAAATAAAAAGGGCGCAAGTACGCCCAAAAACGCAAAGCTGTCGGTTAAACGGACATGGGGTTCAGCGCCTGTGCGCTGGCGAGTGGTTCAACCGCACGAACAAGTTCGCGCTAAACGAGAAACCCCCTCGCGGGGGTATGGGGCAGAGTCCCATTTGCGCCGCAGGCACAACCCGGCAAAGCCGACAAATAACGCAAATCGTTATTATCCGCAGAGTTGAACGGACAAAAATAAAATCGGTAATTTCAAGAAATTCTTACAAAAACGCACAATTGCGAAAATCGCTGCGCTCTTTCGCAAATTAAAATCGGCAATTTACTTGTTTTCGTACTGTATTGCAGATTTTATCAATTTGCTTGTTTTTATTAGTTTTTTCTTGAAATTGCCGATTTTAATTTTGTACGGATTGGCTTCTTGCTATTTCTCACAATACTTGAAACGCTCAGTCTCTGGGGGAACCCCTTCCTAAGACTTTTGATATGTCTTTGTTTTGCGTGTTTTTTTATTGCTCTCCGCTGCGCTTTTCCTGCCAGCTCTGATAACGCCGCTCGCATTCCTCGATACCATACGATGTTTCATTAAGGTGCAGCAGCTTGAACCGCTGCAATGCTATGCCGCACGCGGAATATTCGCTCTCATACTGGTCGAGCTTCGACACGATATATCCGCCCGAACATTCCACGCTGACAGGCACCGCTATGGCATGGTCGATAAGCAGCCGTTCCGCATCGGCAAAACGCGAATATCTCGCCGATTTGCTGTTGCTTATCCCGCCGGCTTCCGTCCTTATGCTGTCCCATTCGGCAAACAGAGCCGCAGTTTCGCTATCACCGCGATACCAGAAATTGTAATCATTGTCCTCATCGAAAGGCTCGGTGAAGGTCTCGGGGTCGGTATAGTCGCCGCCCCAGTTGCACTTCATAAAAGCGTAGTTTCCGCTGCGCCTTATCGTGCTTAAAAAATTCGTTTCGGGACCCGCCTCAACGATAACGTTTACGAAATCGCTGCCCAAAGTCTCCTCGATCTGTCGCTTGATTATGTCTGCCTCTGCGTGCCAGCCAAGTACAGAAGGATTGTAAGGCATGAGCATCTTTATCGGGAACTTCGCGCCCTTTTGCCTGAGTTCGCTGCGTGCCGCCGCCGCGTACTGCTTTGCGGCTTCGGCGTTGCGTGAGCTGTTCGCATTTATCTCCGTGAACTGCGCCTGCAAGGTGTAGTCGGTGCTGCCCGACGAAACAAAATCCTTCGGCGTTATGGTGTTCGAAACGAGCCTGTCGGGGTCGTAGGGGTCGTAAACGCTCACAAGTGTGCGTTTGTCCATAGCGGCGGCGACCGCCTTGCGGAAGTTCTCGTTATTGACCGCCAGCCGCCAGTTGTCCCTGTCGTATTTATCATCGAACTGCGGGTCAAAGTTGAAGCAATAAAAATAGCTGTAAGCGTTATCCGAACGCGCAGGGTGTACCATTTGCCTCCGCTTTTCGTCCGTGAGCCATTCGTCAAGCTCGCTCGTACTCAGCTGTGCCCTGTCTATATCGCCGCGCAGGTAGTTCGTCGCCTGCGTTCCCACCGATTCGGGCTTGTAGGATTCTTCAACACGGTCTATGTATACTTTGTCTGCGTCCCAGTAGGAAAGATTTTTCGTCAGCACGCGCCGATTGAACGGCAGCCATGTCGAAAGTATATACGCACCATTGTATAACAAATGTTTATTATCTGAGCCGAAGGACTCGCCTTTTTCAGCTAAGTACGCACGGTTCACGGGCATGAACCCGGGATATGACAGCACGCTCAGAAAGAACGGACACGGCTTGTCGAGCTGATATTTCAGCGTGTATTTATCCACCGCCTTAACGCCGATGTCCCCCGGCTCGGTCGCGGGCGGCACGGCGATAGGCTCGCCGTTCTGATCCTCCGTCAGCCTGCCGTTGTTGCTTTCCTGCAAATACTCGGTATAATTGTAATAATCCTGAGCGCCGCTTATCACCGAGCCTGATGAATACATATATTGGCAGCCCGAACCGTTGGCGGCGTTGTTGACGTACTCAGCCGCAGTAACCCAGTCGTCGGCGGTAACCTCGCCGTGTTCCGCGCCTTCGCAGTCTACCCATTTTACCCCGCGGCGGATAAAAAACGTCCATTCCGTCATATCGGAGTTGCTCGCCCAGCTTTCGGCAAGCCCGGGCAGAACATTTCCCACATTGTCGTAATCCACAAGGCAGTCGATGATGTTCGCGGAAACGGCAGTGTCTGCGAACATATTTGTTTTAAGATAATTAAGTGTGGAGCATTCCGCGACATAATACTGACGGAAGACCTCCTGAGGCGCTGTATACATGATCTTTTCGACATCGTTGCAGCCTGTCAGCAGCATTGCGAGAGCCGCCGCCGCGCAGACGAGCCTTGACAGAGACATGAAATTATGCTTCCGCATCTTTCGGCTCTTCTTTCTTGTTTCGCATTTCGGCTCCTATCCTTTCATAGTAGCGTTTCTTTTCCTCATACATTTCCTCTTCGGCGACCTTTATAAGCGCCTTGATATTTATTCCGACAGCGCCGACTCCGACACCTGCCGATATGTGATAGCTGTTATTTTCGATCTCCCTGTTCATCGCTTCAAGTTTAGCGTGCAGCGCCGTTGCGCCCGTGTCGCGGCAAAAGGCGATAAATTCATCGCCGCCTATCCTGAACACGGTATCATCGCCGAACGCTACTTTCAGTTCGTCGGCGACAAAGCGCAGCATCTGATCTCCCGCAAGGTGTCCGCGTGTGTTGTTAAGCTCGTGCAGACCGTTCGCGTCGATATATATGCAGACCAGTCCGCCCGTGGAATCGTACCCCGCGCAGTACTGCTCGAAAAGATTTCTGTTTCTAAGCCCCGTGAGAACGTCTACGTTCGCCTTTACCTCCGCATACTCGACCGAATGGCGGTAGGCTACCACGAGCAGCGCCAAGTATATCGCAAAGATAGCCGTCATGCAGCAGAGCAGCAGATAAAGCGAGCCTGAAAAGGACTGCATTGAAGCCAGTGCCTCTTCCTTCCTCACCATAACAAGTATTTCCCAGTCGGCTATCTCAACGGGCTTGAACGAAGCGAAATACGTTTGGGTTCTGCCTTTTCCTTTCGGCACCTTGACCGTCTGAAAGCCCGTAGTGCCTTCCGTGACCTGCCTTGTCAGCTCGCTGTCGCCCAAACTTTCAAGCGAATCAAACGCCGCGCTGTCATTGCTGCCCGAAAGCACGGTCTTTCCGCTTGCGCGGTCGATAACGCAGAAAATGCAGGAGCCGCCGTAGATCTGCGGCGACCAGATGCGGGCGATGCTTTCGGGGTCGGTTTCGGCAAAGACCATTCCGACCTTTTTTTCGCCGCGGATAACGGGTATATAGTTTCTTATGACCGTGCCGCTGTCGGCGATAAGCACGGGTGTCTGCAAGCCGCTTATATGTTCGCCGAGCTTTATCTCGTCGTCGTAGCTTATCTTTCCCGAAACGTCGATGCTCTCGCCTGTTTTGAGGACAACGGTGTTTTTTGCGGTAAGGATCCCCGCGCTTGAAATTACGCTGCTTGTCTCGAACATATCAAGGAAATTCCCCGCACGTTCGGAGGCGAATTTCTCCTCCACGAGTACGCTCGCCACCATGCTTAGGGTAACGCGGTCGGTGCGGAAAATATTCTCGAAATCGGCGCAGGCTTCGTCGGCGGAGTGCGCCAGCTCGGAGCAGCAATGTTCCTTAATAAGCCTGTCAGCCCGCAGGAAGTACGCAGTTATCATCGAAAGCACGGAGATAATAAGCAGCACGGTAATAAGACCGAAGAGCGTGAAAGCTCCTCCGCCGTTAAGATACTTATGCAGCAGCTTTGCCGGTAATTTTTTGATCTTAAAACGATTCATGATATTCTCCCGCTGTCTGCACGAGCCGTGTTTGTGCCGCCGCACCCGATGCTTATAGAAGACAAAACCTTCCCATAATAATTTTATCACGATCCTTACATATTGTCAAGGTATTTGCGAAAGATTATCACGGCTGTTAAAACATTATTTACAATTTTTTTGTCGTACAGTATTGACATAAGCCCGATATTATGATATAATATTTATCGTTGAAGCACGGAAGTTTAGCTCAGCTGGGAGAGCATCTGCCTTACAAGCAGAGGGTCATAGGTTCGATCCCTATAACTTCCATTGATTTGAAGCCGATCCTTTTGGGGTCGGCTTTTTTGTTGTTAATTATTGTAGGGGCACACCTGCGTGTGCGCCCGCTTGCCTTCACCGGCTTTTGCACATATACTGTCCTCTATTCCAAATGCCACAATATATTCGCACATAGGCGAATCTATTGCGGCATTTGGAATAGAGGGCAGTATAAAAAGCGGGTATGCGCTTTTGCATACCCGCCCTTTCTTTATTCTTCATACTCCGTGTACTCAGGTTCCTCTGAATAATCGTAATCTTTATGCTCGGGGTATTGCTCTACCTCGCCTGTCTTCACAAGGAAACCGAGCGCGTCAAGCTCCTGCGCCAGCTTCCTGATCTCCTCACTGGAATAAAATACCGCTCTCTGGTGCATCGTCTCGTAAGATGATCTGTGTTTCCAGTCGTCGTTATCTTCTCTCAGCTGATCGCGGGTGCCGTAGCATATATCTATATTGGCAGGGCAATAATAATCTTCGTCATTCGTGCTGTAACCGTAATCGCTTCCGTTCAGACGGCTGAAGAATCCTTCCACACTTTTCGGACGTTCCGTGATCGCTCGCTGTAATATCCTCGCCGTCTCGCGCACCTGCGCGTCGGTAAGCTCGGAGATGCCATTGTTCAGCTTCGCGTCAAAGTTATAAATTGTACGGCTTTTATCGTCGTATCCGAAAAGGCTGATGCTTACTCTCGCGCCCTCAAGACTTGCACTCGGCAGATGATAAACAATGCCGAAGCCGTCGGTCTGATAAGCGCCCCAAGCCAGCAGCAAATACGCCGCCGTGCTTGCCGCAAATTTCAGCAGCCAGCCGATAACGTTTTTCTTGCCAAGTTTTCCTCGGCTTGCGATGATGTGGATAACGATGTAGATGACCGCCACGATTATAACGCCGATGTACGCTTCGGTGTGGAAGAAGAACACGCTGTAAACGGTGGTAAGCCCCAGGAACATAACCAGCTCAAAGAACAGGCGGTTCGCGATCGGAGTGCCTACCGTGCGTGCGTCGCGGCGATTGTATATCAGGCAGATAAGCGCCATAACGCCTGCGGATATAAGGCAGTTTATTATTATCATGAGATTGAACAGCCCGTCTTCTTCGTTCACGGTTTCGATGTTCAGCACGAACGAGAGCGTCCAGGTCGAGAAAAGTATGCTCGGGTCGGCGGTCTGTCCCGCGCAGGTGTCGGTGAGCGTGTACCATATCATTGCCGGCGCTATCGAGGTGCAGAGGAGCGTGATTATCGTGAAGTAAATGGTCTCGCCGAGCGCTCCGAAGCATACCGAGCAAAGTATAGTCAGGCTGTCAACAAAGAGCGTTCTCGCCATTATCATAAGGAA
>CACYSH010000033.1 GCA_902776945.1 uncultured Ruminococcus sp. | reverse complement strand
AGCACTTAAAAAACTATTTCATGTTGAATCTCGAAAAAAAGGGGTCAGACTTCAAATGGTTGTTTTTAACTTAGGTTAATGCATATGGGGGCAAGCCCCGCTCTACGAAGCATTGTGTGGGCGGTCGGTAAATTCGATTCGGTCGGGCAATTCACGGGCGAAAGGAAAATTACAATGGATTCCAATAAAAAGAAACTTATCCTAAGGCTGATACTTGCAACGCTGATAACGGGGCTGCTGGTGTTCGCGATCGTCGGCGGGTACTGCGCATACGAGGAGATTGATTACGCAAAACACAACGAATACGCAAACGGGCATCTCGCAGAGCGTATACAGTTCTCGCTCACACAAAACGCACTGCCTGCAACGTTCAAAGGCATGGTGTTCGCGCAGATACCTTTTTGGCTGACCGAAATTATCGGTAAGCAAATTTCGGCTGACGAAAAGAAGCTGACGATATTCCAGCTCGCCGTTACCTCTGTAATATCGGCGGTGATATTCACAGCACTGCTGGGGATTTTGGCAATGGCTCGTTTTACGTTTATATGAATCTATAAATGAGCGCTCTTTGTCAATTTACACAAATAATCATTGTTCTATAAAGCCTTTTCACCGGGACGGCGGGGGCAAGCCTTGCGATATTCTCAAATTGTGCAAGTTGACGGTGCTGTTCATTTATAGTATGAATCAGAAGGAGAGAGCCTGCGGCAATGCGGGTTCTCTCATTTTATATGCTGCCGCGAATGAAGGCGCACAAAAAACTAAATCTTTATTAAAATTTGCTGGACATTCGCCCCCTTTTGTGATATAATAAAGGATAGGTTTAATTTTACTGGAGAGTGATGATCTTGTTTGAGTCTATTGGCAGTATCGGCGATCTTGTAGACGCAGTATGGGGCGTTTTTATCTCGATACGCCTTAACAGCATTATTGATATTCTTATACTGTGGTATATTCTTTATCACGCCTTCAAGCTGATACGCGAAACACGCGCCTTGCAGCTGGTGCAGGGTATCCTGCTGCTTGTGGCTTTTTATCTTGTGGCGTTTTTGCTTGATTTGCAGGCTATCAGGTATCTGCTCAAAAACTGCTTTCAGTGGGGAATACTGGCGGTCGTTATTCTCTTCCAGCCCGAGCTGCGCAGGATAATTGAAAAGCTCGGTCGCACAAGGATAGTCAGCTTTGACTTCCGTTCCTCGTCCGAAAGCGGCACGGCTGCCGATATGTGGTCGGACGCTATCGAGGCTATCTGCGAAGCGGCGGTGAATCTTTCCGCCACCTGCACGGGAGCGCTTATAATCTGTGAACGAAAGACAAGGCTCGGCGAGCAGATAGATACAGGCACGCTGCTTAATTGCAGCCCCAGCGCGGCGGTTTTCGGCAATATCTTTTATCCGAATACGCCCCTGCACGACGGTGCGGTGATAATGCGCGACGGCAAGATATTAGCCGCAGGGTGCTTTCTGCCGAAGCCGCAGAAGGAGGAGCTTATCGCAAAGCAGTTAGGCTCGCGACACCGTGCCGCTATCGGTATGAGCGAGAACAGCGACGCGGTCGTAATCGTCGTCAGCGAGGAAACGGGGACTATCTCCGTTGCCGAAAACGGCGAGCTGACACGCGGCTATTCGCGTGACGGTCTTTCAAAGCTACTAAGAAACAGGCTCATGCCCCAGGATAAAAACGCGGGCACGAACGGCAGTATCGTCGGAAGGGTGATCTCTGGATGGAAACGTCAGTAAACAACAGCACTGAACAGAAGAAGAAAAAGAAAAAGCACAAGACCGGCGAGGCGCTTTCGGATTTCGGGCTGAAAATACTCGCGCTGTGTATCGCCGTAATCAGCTGGTTTTTGCTTTCGATAACGCAGTTCCCCGACATAAACAAGAAGGTTACGAATATTCCCGTTGATTTCAATATGGCAGGCACCGCCGCCGAAAGCAAGGGCTTGCAGGCGCTCAATTACCATGACATCACGGTAGATGTGGAAATTCAGGGCATGAACTACGAGATAGGCACCTATGACCAGAATGACCTTGTGGCAACCGTTATCCTCGACCCCGTGACAAAGGCGGGAACTTATCAGCTGGATATAGATGTAAAAAGCGCCCATACCGCCGACACCGTTAAAGTCCTCTCGGTAGTACCCGAGCGCGTCGAGGTAAAGTTCGAGCAGATGTCCTCCGTAAGAATGAAGGTTGAGGCTTCCTCGCCGAACGTTGCCGCCGACGAGGGGTATACTTTAGGCTCCGCGGTGTTAAATCCCGCTATCGTGACTATCGAGGGTCCCGAAAACGAGCTTGAAAAAATAGCAAAGGTCGAAGCGGAATATTCAGGCGTCGAAAAGCTCTCGGAGGACAAGAGCATTACAACAAGCACGTTCAAGTTCTACGACGCTTCGGGCGATCTGCTTGACGGCACGGACTTTAAGCTCTCTGACAGTCAGGTGACTGTAAAGTATGTTATTTACAAGAAAGTGGCAGCCGAAATCGAGCTTGATTTCACCGACCAGCCGCCCGATTTCGATATTGACAGCATACCTTACACTCTTTCGAACGACACTCTGCAAATAGCCACGCCGCTGCTTGACGCGGGCGACGAGGAGATAATCACCCTTGACGCTATTTCACTGTACGAGATACAGCGCGGTCACACGCTGATAAGGGATATTCCTCTTTCGTCGGGCGAATCGGAAATGTCGAATATCAAGCAGATAGAGATAAAATTCGAGCTTGACGACTACGCGGAAAAAACGTTCACGATAGGTGCGGATAAGATCGAATTCCGCAACGTTCCGCCCGGAAAACAGGCAAAGCTCGACACCGAGAGCATCTACAATGTTACAATGATAGGCCCCGCCGAGATAATAGAAAAGCTCTCGCCCGAGGACTTGAAGGTGGTAGCCGATATTTCCGACATCACCGCAGACGGCTCGTTCAACCACGAGATAATGGTATATTCCGACAAGTATCATAATATCTGGAATAACGGTTCGCACGCTGCTTCGATAACGGTGGGCGAAATAACGACGGTAACGCCCGTCAGCAGCACATCTTCGGGCAAATCGTGACCGCAGGTAAAGGAGCGGTATAAATATGGCTGTTATAGTAGGAAACATCAATCTGCCGCTCACGGAGGACGCGGGCTGGGCGGTCGCGGCGGCTGTACGGAAATGCGGTCTCAGACAGGAAGAGATCGTCAGGGCGGATATACATAAGCTCTCCCTTGACGCAAGAAAGCGCGGCGGGATACATTTCGTCTGTTCGGTGTATATCGAAACTGCCGACCCAAAGCGTGAACAAGCGCTCTGCAAGCGCGTGGAGGGCTGCCGCCTTGCCGCAGTCTCGGGTATCGAGCCGATATTCGGCAGCGAAAAGCAGCGCGGGCGGGTGGTCATTGCGGGGTTCGGCCCTGCGGGAATGTTCGCGGCGCTCGTGCTTGCGAAGTACGGCTACCGACCGCTCGTTCTCGAAAAGGGCGCAGACGCTGACAAGCGCCGTGAGTTGGTCGAACGCTTCTGGCAGACGGGCGAGCTTGACGAATCGAGCAACGTGCAGTTCGGCGAGGGCGGCGCGGGAACTTTCTCCGACGGAAAGCTGACCACGCGCATAAGCGACCCGCGCTGCCGCTTCGTGCTGGAGACCTTTGCGCGGTCGGGCGCGGACAGCTCGATACTCACTAAGGCAAAGCCGCATATCGGAACAGATGTTCTTTGCAAAGTGGTAAAAAATATCCGCCGCGAGGTGATAAGCTGCGGCGGCGAGGTCTGCTTTGAAACGCCGCTCATGGGGCTTGACGTTTCGGGCGGGCGGGTGAGATCGGTAAAAAGCATTCGCGGCGACGAGGAATGCGCGGCGGTGGTTATCGCCTGCGGGCATTCGGCAGGAGAGACCTTCGGGCTGCTTGACGGCTGCGGAGTGGCTCTCGAACCCAAGC
This sequence comes from uncultured Ruminococcus sp., assembly GCA_902776945.1. Classification (GTDB taxonomy): domain Bacteria; phylum Bacillota; class Clostridia; order Oscillospirales; family Ruminococcaceae; genus YE71. The sequence goes on along the minus strand of CACYSH010000033.1, from coordinate 18,251 downwards.
CGTTTTCGGTCGGCGTGAGGATAGAGCATCTCCGCGAGGACGTTGAAAAGTCGCTCTATGGCAAATACGCGGGAGACCCGCGTTTGCCTGCTGCGGAGTATCAGCTTTCGCACCACACGGCGCAGGGCAGGGGGGTATATACGTTCTGTATGTGTCCCGGCGGAACGGTCGTGGCGGCGGCAAGCGAACGCGGCGGAGTTGTCACGAACGGCATGAGCGAGTTTGCACGCAGCGGCAGAAATTCCAATGCGGCGGTGGCGGTCTCGGTGTCTCCGGCGGACTTCGGCGGCGGCGCTTTTGACGGCTTCAATTTTGCCAAACGCATTGAAAAAGCGGCGTTTGCGGCGGGTAAGGGCTATGCGGCTCCTGCCACGACGGTAAAGGGCTTTCTTGACGGCAAGCCCACGCTTTCGGGCGCTTCGGTCGAGCCGACCTATGCGCGGGGAGTTTTCGCCTGCGAGCTGCGGCAGCTTTTCCCGGGTTTTGTGACGGCTTCTCTTGCGGAGGGGCTTGATGTTTTCAGCCGTAAAATGCGCTGTTACGGCGACGGCGGGGCGGTGCTTACTGCGCCCGAGACCCGTACAAGCTCGCCGATACGCATACCCCGTGCAGACGGCGGCGTGACCGAAAGTGCCGATAATCTTTATCCTTGCGGAGAGGGCGCGGGCTATGCGGGCGGGATAATGTCGGCGGCGGTTGACGGTGTGAACACGGCGCTTGCGATAATGGCGAGGTTCGCGCCCGAATTATGATAACGTGAGCAAAGACACAGAAACTGCAAAGCAGAGGCAAACTAAAAGTCTTAGGAAGGGAGGGCAACCCTTCTTCTTGCACGAACTTGTTCGTGCCACCCCCTTCCTAAGACTTTTGGTTTGTCCTCACTTTGCGTTTTTTCGTTTACTATGATCGGGAGGAATTTCCTTGCAGTACACAATCGAGGCTGTCGCTCACATCGAGAACGGCTACACGGACAAATTCGGTATACCAAAACAAAGCGGCATGGTATCGGCGGCGGAAAGCCTTATAGTATTCGAACAGGGCTATCGTTCGCAGGAGGCGCTGCGCGGCATCGAGGGCTGGTCGCACCTTTGGCTGATATGGCAGTTTTCGGAAAACACGGGCAAGAGCTGGTCGCCGACCGTCCGTCCGCCGCGGCTCGGCGGGAACAAGCGCGTCGGAGTGTTTGCCACGCGCTCGCCGTACCGCCCGAATTTTCTCGGGCTTTCGTGCGTAAGATTGATAGGCGCGGAACAGCACCCGTCATACGGTACGGTGCTGAGGGTCGCGGGAGCCGACCTGATGAACGGCACGCCGATATTTGACATAAAGCCGTATGTCGCCTTTGCCGATTCGGTACCCGACGCGGCAGACGGTCTTGCGCGTTTTGAGGAGGATAAGCACGCGATAACGCGGGTGGAGCTTGGCAGCGAAATAGAGAAGCTACCCGCCGACAAGCGCCCTCTGCTGCGGCAGATTTTGCTGAACGACCCGCGCCCCGCATATCACGACGACCCCGGGCGCGAATACGGCTTCGGCTTTCACGGGTACGAGATAAAGTTCCGCGTCGAGGGCGATACGGTGTATCTGACAAAGATAATCTGACCCGATAATATCACAAAAAAGGTTTAAGGAGAAAATTATGACAGCGAAAACTAAGAAAAGTAAAAAAGGTAAAGGTATTGTTAAATGGATATTTCTTTCAATACTTGCGATACTTTTGGTCATGAGTATTTACGATTTCTGCATAACGAAGATCTATGGCAATAAGATACAGCATCGCTTCGCTACGGCAGAAGAGGGGCGCGAGCTTTTGCGTTCCAACACCGAATATTACGGTAATTTTACACAGAATGATATTGATTTCAGGCTCAAAAAAAGCGGCGGTACGATAGAAGAGCTGATCGACGCATCTGCCAATGAGGTGAAGGATTTTAATTTCCTGGAAAAATACGCCATTGATAACGGTCTCGCAAGAATGCAAAGAAAGCTCAAAAAGAACGGCTATGAGCTTCCGCCGATCGACGAGATAGTATACATAAAGACCGACATGGCGCTGGAGGGCGGTGCAGCAGGCTATACGCACGGCACCCAGATATATTTAAGTTCAAGCCAGCTCTCCTTTATCTCTTTGATGAACTGCCTTCCGCTTATCCGCGATGGTATGGAACAGCTGTTATGGCACGAGCTGTTCCATTGTCTCACCAGGTGCAATCCCGATTTCAGATCGCAGATGTACTCTATCATAGGTTTCGAAACTACCGGCACCGATTATGAGCTTCCACCCAGCGTTAAAGAGTATTTTATAAGCAACCCCGACGTTGAGCATCACGACGCACACGCGGTTTTCAATATCGACGGTAAGGATATTGATTGTTTTGTAGCGTTTGTCACTACCAAGAAATATGAAGAGGCTCAGACGGATTTCTTTAATGTAGGTACGACGGCGCTTGTTCCCACTGACGGAACGGATATTTATTACACGCCCGAGCAGGCTTCAAATTTCGACGCGCTGTTCGGTAAAAATACCGGCTATGTTATCGACCCCGAGGAATGTATGGCTGACAACTTCAAGTATGCTATGCAGTACGGTATCGAGGGGCAGAATAAGCAGGGCTATCCCAACCCCGAGATAGTTCAGGGAGTAATTGACGTAGTAAAACGCTGATCATCGGCAAAAAAGCTCGGAATACTCGCGGAACACAATGTCGGCTGAACTTCTTATGCGGTCATGGTCGCTGATCTCGTGATCGTCAAGGCAGCCGCAGACAAAAAATCCGCCTGTTTTCGCGCTTTCCACGCACTGCGCCTGATCCTCGAACACTGCGCAGTCCCTTACCGATGCGCCAAGTCTGCCCGCTGCCAGCAGATATACGTCGGGAAAGCGCTTGCTGCGGCAGACCTCCTCGGTCGAGACAAGCGCGTCAAAGCAGTCCAAAACGCCGTTGTTTTCAAGCACGGGAAGATAAAGCGCGGGATTTGAAGCGGTCGCGAGCGCGATGCGGAATCCCGCATTTTTTAATACCCGCAGAAATTCCTCCGCGCCGTTTTTCATGCGGATATTGTGCGCGTATTCATACTGCGCCATGCCGAACCACTCCGCAATGATGTCGTCGGGGTCTTCGTTCAGCCCGAAGCGTTTAATCGTATAGTCTGCGCCCTCGCGGAAGTTCATGCAGGCGATGTCGGCAACGTAGTCCCCGGGGACTTCAAAGCCGCGTTTAGCAAGGAATTTTCTGTCAATATCCCCCCAGATATGCGACGAAATGATAAGCGTGCCGTCAAGGTCGAAAATAGCCGAATCAATATGCTCGGGCAAAGCAAGTTTCAAAGAATATCCCTCCGTATCAAAATGAAAAACCGCCTAAAAAAACTTTTAAGCGGTCTCTCAAAAGGAAAGTATGAAAAAGAAAAAATTTCGGGAATGCGTAAATAAATATTACTTCTTGTCGTCTTCCTTGTTAAGATTATTCATGATATTCTCAGCAAAGCCGGCAACCTTATCCTTAGCCTCTTCGGCAGCGTCCGCGATAGCTTCCTTAACGTCCTCAGCCTTGTCGGCAGCAGCGTCAACAGCGCCTTCTACTGCTTCCTTGACTTCCTCTGCCTTTTCCTCGGCAGCTTCCTTGGCTTCTTCAACGCTGTCGGCAGCCTTATCAGCCGTATCTTCTACAAAGCAATCATCGAAATCGTCGTCAAGCTCTTCGTAATCGTAATCCTCAAGCTCCTTGCGCTTTTTGTAAGCAATTGCCGCAGCAACACCTACCGCCGCGATACCGAGTCCTGCAATGATCTTAAATGCACTTGCCAATGTAAACAACTCCTTTTTATTTCTATCTTCATGCGTTTTGCATCTTTCAAAGCATTTTCAGCTTTTTGAACTATATATATTATATCACAAATCTTTTTGTAAATCAAGCATTTTTCAAAAAAATAATTACCAAAAGCCGCATTTTGTTTATTTTATACAATTTACAACACAAAATAATGGTTAAAAAGTCCTTGACTAATCAAAGAAAAAAGCCGTTTTGCCAATGTATGGTTTGATTTGCCTGCTTTTGGGCTGAATAACCCCTTTGCGCTTTTGCGGTTTATAGAAAATCTGCAAATATATTGTTGACAAAGAAAGAAAAATAGGTTATAATATATAGTGAGTAGTTGCGCTCTGCGCATGACATTTTTCTAAGCAAGGATTTGATAAAATGAGCGGAATGAACGGTAAAAATGCAAGATCGGGCGACAGGCTTACAGTTGCCGGATTCGCCGCGGTAATAGTTGTCGGCGTGTTTGTCGTCTGCGTTATACTTATACTGGCTAAAAGTCTTTTTCCTTCCAATGAACCGGAGCTGACCAAGGAGGTCGATACCGCCACAGTTACCGAGACAACGCCTCCCCCCGTGACCACTCCCGCCGAGACTGCCCCCGTGATAGTGACGGACAAGGCGGACAGCTCGTCGTCGGAGAGCGATTCCTCATCGCGTGAGGAACGCAGAGGCGAGATGATGACCCTTTCGCAGACCGCTTATCTGCGCTCTTCGGGAGATATGAACGCCGAACCGCTGCTTTCGGTAATGGCGGGCGAGCAGGTCGAGGTCATCGAGCGCCCCGCGAACAGCGAGTATGTTCATGTTAAGTATTACTCCTACGACGGATGGATATATTACGAATATCTGTATTAAACTGACAGATGAAAGCTCTTTATACTTATAATAACGGCGGCGACAGCTTTGATTATCTGCTTGATGTCGGTAAGCGCTCGAAGGCTTATCTAAGCGTTAAGGACGGCGTGCTGACGGTGCGGCTGCCTTTTGGCGGCACGCGCAAGGCGGCGGAGGACTTTATCGGCAGGAACATCGGCTGGGTGAAGAAAAGCCTTGAAAACGCGGAGGAGCGTTCGCATCTGCCGAAGGGCTTTACCGACGGCGAGGACTTTTCGCTGCTCGGGAAGCGGCGGCGGCTGAGGATAGAGGAAAGTCCCGAATACCGCGAGCCTGTCCTCACGGAGGACGAGCTTACCGTGTTTGTGCCGAACGGCGGCAGCCGCTCCGACGCGGTGCGGCAGTTTTCGCGGTACGTCTGCGAGCTTTGCGAGAGCCGTGTGAAGCAGGCGTTTGACGAGTATATCCCGCGTCTGGGGCTGCACCCGAAGAAGATCACGATAAAGCGCATGACCTCGCGCTGGGGGAGCTGTTCGTCGGGCGGGAATATCTCGATAAACCTCGATCTGATATGCTTTGCGCAGGAGTGTATAGATTATGTGGTGGTTCATGAGCTTTGTCATTTAAAGCATATGAATCATGGTGCGGATTTTTGGCGGCTGGTGGCGACTTGTTGCCCCGATTATAAAAGACTGCGCGAGATAATGAAGCATTAAAAATAAAGGACGCTTGACATCAGTTTGTGATGTCGCGTCCTTTTATACTATTTAATCATCAATGCGTAGATAAGATTGGCGGATAGCGTTTCGTCAATCAAGGCGCACGACCGCAGCGATTTTCGCAAATAAATTGCGCGAAGGTCGGAACTTTCACACGGGGGATTGCTCTCTCTCGGTGGGATTTCTGCCGCTCCGCGCTTCTATTGCGTGAAAATCGGCAATTTGCTCGTTTCCGTCGCGTTTTGCAGAGCTATTCAATTGTGAGTTTTTGTGGGGATTTCTTTAAATTGCCGATTTTATTTTTGTCCGTTCGGATTGCGGCTATTACCTTACTTTGAAATTGCCGTTGGTTTTGCGTTTTATGCGCCTGCGGCGCATATGGGGCGCTGCCCCCTAAGAACCCCCGCAAGGGGAAAGCGCCCCCTTGAACCCATTTTTGCCCTTGTTTTGCGGGAATCGTGGGCTTTGCACATACTTTACTACAAAAGCCCCGGGTTTTCCGGGGCTTATATTTTTGCTATGCGTGTACTGCGGTATTTGAAAGGTTCCAGCGAAATGTGGAGATACGCTGCGCTTTAGTATTGTCGTAACTCCAGTTTGCAAGCGCGGCATCGGGGTCAAAATAACGATAATCGTTCCTGCCCTTTGCTTTATTATAGCTTACCAGACGCGGCGGCGTTCTCACATCGGGCGTACCCAAACGCAGACTCTCCTCGCCGAAATGCAGTATCTCCTTCGCCGTTACTTTATCCTTATCGCAGATGTTATATATACCCTCGTAACGGCACTTCGGGATATTCACTATACCGATGATAAATTCGATATAGTTGTAAAGACTGCAAAATGAGAACGAATAGTTGCCTTCACCGTAGACATACGAACAATTGTTCTTGCGGTCAATAACGTGTTCAAGCAGATTGTCGGTAAATTCGGGCGTATAGATCGGGGCGAGCCTTGCTATTACCGGAACCGTTGAGGACTTCTTGAAAGCCTTGAGCATCATTTTTTCCGAATTGAGCTTCATTTCGGCATAAATGCTGGTTCCTTTTTCTGAGGCTGTCTCTCTTATTGGATCTCTGCCCTTCTGTATGCCGTAGATCTGTGTGGTGCTTGTGAGGATAAAGTTCTTAACGCGGGCGGCGTGGGCGGCGGAATAGATGAACTTATCCGACTGTTTTGATGCCTTAAACTCAGCGTCGCCTATTGTTTCGCCAAGATCGTTGTCTACCGTATAGGCGATATGGATAACCGTGTCAATGGCATTTTCATTCATGATTTTTGTTATGGTTTCCTCGTCTGTTATCTCGCAATTGGTGTAGTGGAAAAGCTCGTCGTCAGCGCGGGAACTGAACATGGTATCCACTGCAAAAACGTTGTGACCCTTTTCGATAAGGCGGTCTGTTAATTCTCTGCCGATCCTGCCCATTGCTCCTGTTACCATTACATTTGCCATATTTCTCAATCCTTTCCTAAGTCTGAAAGCGCGGGTTCTGCCCAGATGAATGTTATATATATATCTATTCAGAAAACGTTTCAAGCAGAGGAGACCAAAGGCTGCTCACACGCGGCGAAGAAAGCGCGTTTACAAGCCGTTTCCCGAACTGTGGGCGAACAGGGGCGGGGGAAGGCTCCGGACTCTTGAAAACGTTTTCATTTTTTGATAAAGCTGTCTGCTCTTCCCAATATGAAGAAAAGACATATTAAATTTATCAAAAAATTCTAACTGCTTTATTATATTATACCATACTTTTTGCATTTTGCAAATAGTTTTTTCAACAAACTCCTAAAAGTTTTATTTTCCTCATAATTTTACTTGCGAAAATTTGTGAAATGTGTTACAATAGTATAAGATGTACACATACAACTTCAAGCCAATGTTCTTAATTTTAATTATAACCCATTTTTTAACACGCTGTATCTTTACCATTAACAATATTATAAAAACAGAAAATATAAAAATATTAAACCCGTACAAATTTCAAACGCTTGCGGGTTTTAATGTGATAGGAGATCGGAGTTAAATTGACATATTCAAGTCTGATATTCGCGTCGGTCATTTTGCCGCTGTCGGTGCTTTTTTTGTTTTTTGACCGTTCATCGGAGTACAAGAACCTTTGCCTTTGCATCACCTCGCTGTTGTTCGTAACGTGGGGACATCATCTGCTGGCGGGGGCGATATTCGTTACGAGCATTGTGGATTATCTGTTTGCGCTCGCCGTTGAGGGCAGCCTTAAACGCGACAAAAGCCGCGCCGTTACCTTTTTGGTACTCGATCTGCTTGTCAACGCGGCGGTGCTTGTATTCATCGCGCACAACGAGATTTTTGGCGAGGACAGCGGACTGCATATCAACAGCCTGTTCCTGCCAGTCGGCGCGGCGTTCTACGCGCTTAAAAACTTTGCCTACGTTTATGATGTTTTCTCTGGGCGCTGCAAGGCAGAAAGCAGTCCTTTCTACTTTATAACCTATGGCATGAGCTATCCGTTTATGCTTGCGGGTCCCGCCGTGCGCTATTCGGAGATAGCTCCGCAGCTGCGCGACAGAAAGCTCACCGCCGCGCTGATGAGCAGGGGCGTAAAGAGCTTTGCGCTGGGCTTTATCAAGTCGGTGATAGCGGTGCCTGTATTCAATTCGATCGCCGATGCGGGACTTTACGCAGAGAACGCGGCGGGCGTTGGCTCGCTTGTGGGTATGCTTGCTAAGTTCTGCGCGGTGTGGTTCACCTTTACGGGAATGTCTGACATGGGAACGGGTATCGCCTGCATGAACGGCTTTGACGTTCCGCTGAACTATACGCGGCTTAATTCAAAGCTGATGCTGGGCGGCGCTGTAAAGTGCTACAATACGTCTATGGTAAATCTGTTTAAGGACATTCGCGGCGACAGCGCGGCTACCCCCGTATGGACGGTGATCCTTGCCGTCTGCGGAGCGGCATTTTATTCGCCGAAGCCCGTGTTCCTTGTGGTAGGGCTTATAACAGGTGTGATTCTCGCGGGCGAATATCTGTTTGCTTACGACAGGATAGAAAGATTCCCCGCGCCCGTGAAGGCAATTGTTACAGCTGTTATCGGATTTGCGCTGTTCAGCCCGCTGGCTTTTGACAGCTTCGGCGAATGGACGGGCTGGCTTTCGGGGATAGCGGCAGGCAGCAGCGAGACAAACACAGCCGTTTTCGGGCTTGTTAAAAACAATCTGCTGATAATCATTATATGCCTTGCGGCTGTCTCGCCGATAGGTACGCTTATCGAAAACGCCGCCAACAGGCTTTCGAAGCGCTCGGCAGGGCATTATACCGCAGTAAGGGTAACGGAGGCGGTGCTTACCGCAGCTGCCCTTGCGATCAGTTTTATACTTCTTGCCGCCAATACCGCTGCGGCTTAAAACAGGAGGTGCTGTTCAGCTATGGGACGATTTGAAGACCACGATTTAGTCACGGACGCAGACGAGATAAATTATTTTCTGGAAAACGCCGTCAACGCCGACAGCGAGGAAAACGCTGCCGCTGCCGCAGAGGAAAAACGGCTCGGCAACATCTCGGAAGAGGACACAAAGGCGCATTCCGATGCGCTGACCATTATTATCATTGCATTTGTTATATTATTTTTCGGCTCGGTGTTCACGGCGCTGACAAATCATCAGGACATGACCGAGAATACCGATTCCGCCGCCGTGAAGTTCGGCAAGTTTGTCGAGGGCAGCTATTTTGCGGACATCGAAAAGAAATTCAACGCCCAGCTTCCGCTTCAGGACGAGTTCCACAACGCGAGCATTCTTATCAAATACTGCTTCGGCTTAGACAATTCCACCGAAGACCTTATCGACATTGAAAGCAAGCGGCTGGCGGACGACCCTTACAGCATAAGTCAGACAAACCAGTATATCCCTGTGAATAACGATTCAAGCAGCTATGTGGACGACGACGACGGCGAGGTAACAAAGAAAACGCTCCCCGAAGTAGTCACCACGAGCAACAACAAAAACAAGAAGATCTCGGGCATTACGCTTACGACGGTGATGAATGAAGATCAGATGAACGCGGAAAGCGAAACATCAATGTCCGTTGACCGCAATCCGCCCCCCGGAAATCACGACGGCGGGTTCAATCCTTACGCGAACGTTACCGAAACTCAGCCGACCGAAACGCAGGCTCCCGAAACTCAGCCGACCGATCAGCCGACCGAATCAAATTCGCAGACATATTTCACTGACCCGAACGGAACCGAACCTTCCGAGACCGAGCCTGCCGTAACAGATCCTGACCAGACGGGCGAGGAAACTCAGCCGCCGCAGGAGACCGAGCCTACCGAGACACAGCCTCCGCAGACGACAAAGAACCTGTTCATCATTCCCGCACAGCGCTGATCGTTATGGAAAATAATTCCGAAGATATACTCGACATAACCGCCGAAAGCGTTACCATAAAAGAAAGGGTGCATCTTCCGCCGAAAAAGCGTGCCTTGCTGATACTTTCGGTAACTGCCGCCATTATCGTCCTGGCGGCGGCGCTGATCGCCGTATTCACCGTGAGAAACGCCTGTGTGAAGCCGATAAAACAGTTTTTCCGTTCGGTGGAGACTGCCGACGGCGAGATTTTCGCAGAGTGTCTGCCGCCGTGGGTGACAGACGACTTCAAGGGCGAACGTCCGGCGGATTATTATGAGGAGAATATGCTTAAAGAATCGCTGGCGGAGCTTGAAGAGGATTACGGCGACCGCATAAGGCTAAGTATGCGGGAGGAACAGCGGGTAAGGCTTGACGAATCGGCGCTAAATGGGCTTAAAAAGCAGTTGGGCGACGATGCAGAGATAGCAAAGGCTTATGATATTGTGGTAAGCTATACCATTAAGGGAAGTATGAGGAGCGAAACGAAGCGCAGGGAGTTTGTCGTGTGCAAGAGCGAAGGCAAATGGGTAATGGCGAAGGTTCCGAACACAATATTGTAAAAGATATTCGAACCGCAAAGCAAGGTCATAAACCGGGTTCAGCGCCGGTGCGCCGGCATGAACGCCCATTATAGTTAATAATAACAAGCCGTTCGTGCGAAGACACGGACGGCTTTATATTACGCTAAATTTGTTAAAAAAGCGTTAAACTGCGGCTTTTGAACTGGACTTAACGGAAATGATGTGCTATAATAAAATTGGTTTATCCGAAAACAGGAGGGAGGTGAACGTCATGGCGGAGAATACCGGACAATCGCCGGAAACGGCGGCAGAAACAGAAAAAGAAGGTCATAAGCATAACAGCTATATGGTAGATATTGCCTCCGACAGGATATACAATAATCAGAACGAGGACTATCACGCCGCCTTTACCCGCTGGAGAAACACAGGCACCAATAAACTGGGCTACCGATTCGTACACGACAGGCGCGAACATACCTACGTTGACGGCGGCGGCTTTGCCGATAAACAGGCGGTGACGGCGGAGATAAACTCACTTCACGGCTGCCTGCAATTCCTAAGTATGCTGATGATGATGTATTTCGCCTTTGAACAGTTTTTCTTTATGTTCATGAAAACGCGCTACGATCATGTGTTCATCAACCGCACCTATTACTCGCTGCGCAGTATGAGCTATTCTGTCAGCTCCGAACAAATGTACGTCTATTGCCTGGTGAGGATAGCGCTGCTTATCTTCCCGATAATCGTCATGCTTAAAATAGTAAGACTGCCCGCGCAGGTGGCTATACCGCGCATGAAGCTCGACAGACGGCTCGTCTTTTACGGCTTTTCCGTAGCGCTGATGCTTTTCGTCTGCTTCAGATTCTTTGACTATATGCTGACGTATATGCTCCAGTCGATAAACATTGACGTTACGTTCTACACATATATACAGACCGACACCGAACAGGCGCAGATATGCTATTTTATCTGCGAGCTGATAATAGTGCCGGTACTCACGGAGGTTTTCTTTCGCGGCTGCATATTGCAGCTTTTCAGGCAGTTCGGCGACAACTACGCCATATTCATTTCATCGCTTGCGGCGGCGCTCTGCTACCGCGATATTACAAAGATACTGTATGTTTTCACGCTGGGGATAGCTCTCGGAGTGTTCACGATACGAAACGGCAGCCTTATCCCCGCGATAGTGACAAACCTTTTCTTTACGAACATCACATTGCTGCTTAATACGTTAGCTAAGGAAAAATTCCTTATCCGCAACAGGCTTACGGAAATAAGCGTCTGCCTTGTCATGCTTTGCGTTTCGTTCCTGCTGCTGATATTCATGCGGATACATTTTGACAACCCCTTCAAGCTGGTCAGGGACGGAACGGAGCTTTCGTTTCAGCAGAAAGTGCGGCAGCTGTTAAATTCAAGCTGGACGGTGATATGGCTTATCTGTATGCTTTTATCAACGATTCTTTCGGTGACGTTTATATAAAAGCCACATGGGCGCACACATAGGTACGCCCCTGCATGAAATCAGTTCAAATAACGTATATTGTAGGTTGGGAGCTTTCCCCCACCTTATTACCGATAGTCAAAAAAACGGTCGTTTGATATACACGGACAGGTCGTGGCAAGCCCCGACCCTGCAATATGTGTTATGTAACCTATAATGCGAATAATGTATGGGCAAGCATTGCTCATTTATACTGCCCTCTATTCCAAATGCCGCAATAGATTCGTGCAGAGGCGGATTTTATCAAGGCGCACGCCCGCAGACGGGCTGTCACCCTTCAAGGGCGTGCAAACGCAAGTATGAGCAAGCTCATACTTGAAAATTCGCCTATGTGCGAATATATTGTGGCATTTGGAATAGAGGGCAGTATATAGATTTATGGTGTAAAATATCATGGCTGTATCAAATGACGAATTTTATATGCGGCGCTGCATCGAGCTTGCGGCGCTGGCGGCAGAAAACGGCGACGTTCCGGTAGGCGCGGTCGTGGTAAGACAGGCTGACGGCGAGATAGTCGGCGAGGGCTATAACCGACGCGAAAAGGACAAATCCTCGCTTTCACACGCCGAGCTTATCGCGATAGCGCAGGCTTCGGAAAGGCTGGGCGGCTGGCGGCTCGTTGACTGCGCCCTGTATGTGACGCTGGAGCCGTGCGTGATGTGCGCTGGAGCCATTGTGAACAGCCGTATCGAACGGGTGGTATTCGGCGCGGACGAGCTGCGTTTCGGCGCGTGCGGGTCGCTTTTCAATGTGTTTGCGCAGGGGCTGAACCACACGCCGCAGGTCACAAGGGGAGTATTAAAGGACGAATGCGTAATGCTCCTAAAAGATTTTTTCAGGGAGCTGCGGAAAAGATAGTATCGTCCGCAGGGGGTGAACGGCATTATGGAGGAATATTGGGATCTATACGACGAACACAGAAAGCCTTTAGGCAGAAAGGCGCGGCGCGGCGGCGGTGCGCTTAACGAGGGGGAATATCATGTGGTCGTGATGATCGCCACAATGGATTCGCACGGGCGGCTGCTGTGTACGCTGCGTTCGCCCGAAAAGCCCTCGTACCCTGGCGTGTGGGAGCTTACGGCAGGCTCGGTGCTTGCCGGCGAGGACAGTCTCTCGGCGGCGGTGAGGGAGCTTCGCGAGGAAACGGGCATCAGGGCGCAGCCCGGCGAGCTTAAACAGTTCGGCACGGTGACGGAAAAAAACGCCTTTATCGACTGTTATTTTCTGCGCCGCGACGTTGATCTTTCCGAGATAGTATTGCAGGAAGGCGAGACCGCAGACGTTCGCCTTGTGAACAAGCCAGAGTTCGAGAACATGATAGCGCAGAAAAAAATAGCATTCCCCGTAGCAAGGCGATACTCTGAACTGTATCCCCTTTTGATGCAGGAAGGCTTTATATAAATAAAAGATATTTCTTGATTTTGTGAATTGTAGGGGCGTACCTGTGTGTGCGCCCATTTGTTTTGTGGGATTTATAACGCATATTGCAGGACGGGGCAAATTCACGAATCACACGGGTTTTGCGGGATTTCAATGCTTTTAAATTAATGCGTACACAGGCGCGTAAATGGGTTATACAGCGCTTGACGGCGTGGGCGGGTAAAATTTTATACCCCTCGCCCGAAAACCCGCTAAAGCGGCTCTCAGCACGTTACAGAAGGTATATACGTTGGGCAGACGGCGGGAGCAAGCCCCCGCCCTACAAAACTTCAATATCGGCGCACGGACGCGCAATGTTCACCCGCGAATATTGAATATGTGTATTTATGCAAGAGAGGTTCGCACGACCCTCTCTTTTTTATCTGAAAATGCTTTAAAGCATTAGCAAAGTGACTAATGAATGACGGAGCAATTCTTCAAACTTGCAGAAATTAAACAAAAACGCGCCGAACATCATATTTTTCTGCAATTTTTCAAAAAAAGTTTTCAAAAACGGTTGACAAAGCTGAGTTAGTGTGTTATAATATTAACGTTCGATGTCAGGCAGCGCATTATTTAGCTGCCAAATGCTGTAATATATAAGGAGGAATCCCTGCATGGAATTCAAAAATCAGTACCTTGCTGACATTTTTGCCAAGGTAGAAAAAAGAAATCCCGGTGAGCCGGAGTTCTTACAGGCTGTTAAGGAAGTTCTTATCACTATCGAGCCTGTTATCGAAAGAAGACCCGACCTCGTTGAGGCTGGCGTTGTTGAAAGAATAGTTGAGCCTGAGCGTCAGGTCATGTTCAGAGTTCCGTGGGTAGATGACAACGGCAAGGTTCAGGTAAACCGCGGTTACAGGATCCAGTTCAACTCCGCTATCGGACCCTACAAGGGCGGCTTAAGATTCCACCCCACCGTATGCGCTTCCGTTATCAAGTTCCTGGGCTTCGAGCAGATCTTCAAGAACAGCCTTACCAGCCTTCCTATGGGCGGCGGCAAGGGCGGTTCCGACTTCGACCCGCAGGGCAAGTCCGACGCTGAGGTTATGCGTTTCTGCCAGAGCTTCATGACCGAGCTTTGCAAGCACGTTGGCGCTAACACCGACGTTCCCGCAGGCGACATCGGCGTAGGCGGCAGAGAGATAGGCTTCTTGTACGGTCAGTACAAGAGGATCAGAAACGAGTTTACAGGCGTTCTCACCGGCAAGAGCATGGAATGCGGCGGTTCGCTTATCCGTCCCGAGGCTACCGGCTACGGCGCTGTTTACTACACCGTTGAAATGCTCAATCACTTCGGCGACAGCATCAAGGGCAAGACCTTCGCGGTATCGGGCTTCGGCAACGTTGCCTGGGGTACCATCAAGAAGGTAAACGAGCTGGGCGGCAAGGTTGTCACCATCTCGGGTCCCGACGGCTACATCTACGACAAGGACGGCATCAGCACCGATGAAAAGGTAGATTACCTGCTCGAAATGCGTGCAAGCTGCCGCAACAGAGTTCAGGACTATGCTGACAAGTTCGGCGTTCCGTTCTTCGCGGGCAAGAGACCTTGGGAAGTTAAGGCTGACATCTATATGCCTTGCGCTACTCAGAACGAGGTTGAGCTTGCCGACGCTAAGAACATCATTGCGAACGGCGCTAAGTATTATGTAGAAGTTGCGAATATGCCTACCACTCTTGAAGCTGTTGAGTATCTCAAGGCTAATGGTGCTATCGTTGCTCCTTCCAAGGCTGTTAATGCGGGCGGCGTTGCTGTTTCGGGTCTTGAAATGAGCCAGAACTCTATGAGATACAACTGGACTGCCGAAGAGGTTGACGCGAAGCTGCACAGCATTATGAAGAACATCTTCTCGGCTTCGATCAAGGCTGCGAACGAGTATGGTCTCGGCGACGACCTTATTGCAGGTGCCAACATTGCAGGCTTCCTCAAGGTTGCGAATGCAATGCTGTGGCAGGGTATTGTTTGATAGAGAATTTCAAGCCGGATATATACCAACTGTTTAAATGACGAAAGACCGCGTGTCCCAAGTGGATACGCGGTTATTTCTTTTAAGAGCAAAACCAAAAGTCTTAGGAAGGGTGTGTTACGAACAAGTTCGTGCAGGGGGATAACCCTTCTTCTTGCACAAACTTGTTCGTGCAAAGGGTCTTCCCCCAGAGACTGAGCGGTTCAAGTATCATGAGAAATAGCAAGAAATAATTCGGCACAAAAATAAAATCGGCAATTTCAAGAAAAAGTGACAAAAACGCACAATTGCGTAAATCTGCATATCGTGACGGAAACGAATAAATTGCCGATTTTTGCTAAAAAAAATTACGCCTTGCCACACCGTGCAGAAAGCGCAAGGCGCACAGACCCGCTCGTTCGCTACGCGTCTTTATGTTTTTTAGCACATTTATTATCGCGCTCATACAATGTGATATATCCCATTTTCGACAAAAAAGCTCCTTATCCGTATGAATAAACTTGTCCGCAGGCGGGCAATATATTCTTGAAAACAAAACCCAAAAGGAGAGATATAAAATGAGCGTACACAGAGGAGAAATATATTATGCCGATCTAAGCCCGGTAGTCGGCTCGGAACAGGGCGGGATAAGACCGGTACTTATCGTGCAGAACGACGTTGGCAACCGACATTCCCCCACCGTGATCGCCGCCGCTATAACAAGCCGCCGCGACAAGGCAAGACTGCCCACGCATATCACCGTGACAGGCGGCACAAGCGGTCTCGCCAAGGATTCGATAATCCTGCTTGAACAGATAAGAACGCTCGACAAGCGCCGTCTGCGCGAGCGTATGGGCGAACTTGACACGGCTTCAATGGATAAGGTCGATTCGGCGCTTTCGGTGTCCTTCGGGCTGGGCGGACAGGGCTGAAAAAAGCAGAGCGGGGTGAAAACCTCGCTCTGCTTTTATACTATATAGGAATATACTGACAGTCGCACAATTCATTTGCGAAAATCGCTGCGCTCTTTCGCAAATGAAAATCGGCAATTTGCTCGTTTCCGTAATGTTTTGCTGATTTTATCGGTTTGCTTGTTTTTGTTAGTTTTTCTCTAAATTGCCGATTTTAATTTTGAGCTATTCTCTTTGCGTTTTACCGTTAGTTTGAGAATGCCGCCGGCTTTTCTGGGGGGAACCCTTCTGAAGAAGGGTTCCCCCCTGCACGAACTTGTTCGTGCCACACCCTTCCTAAGACTTTTGGTTTGCCCTTGCTTTGCTCTTTTTTGTGACTTTGTGCATTGCTTTACCCATGTAACAACAAACTAATCATCTGCGGCGCAATGGCGGCTCCTATCACAAAAGCTAAGGCAGAACAGCCGACCGTCACCGCATGGACGCGGGTATTCTCGCGGCGGCGGAAGGACAGCGCCATACACATAAAATACACGGTAACGTTTATAGCTGCTGCACAAAACAGGATAGCCGCCGCGCAAAGGCAGACATTCAGGGCGTTTATAGTCTGCAAAAGGAAAGCCGACAATATCAGCCGACATACCGCGCCGGCAAAAAAGTTTGAGCAAACGCTCACATTTACAGGCACATTGGCAAGATAAGCGCTCAGAAGACTGTTTCTTTTTATTTTTCCCATAAGGGTGTCCTCCGTAAGGCGATATATATATCTTTTGTTCCAATACAATTATACCGCGCCGCAAACGCAAACGCAAGATGTCATATGTCACTTTGCACAGTTACATTTGTCACTTTTTTTAATTCGGGTCGATACGCTCGTAATGCGCTTTGAGGCTTTTCACCCTTGAAGGCTCGCCGCTGCCGTCCCTTAAATACCTGTCAAAAAAGCTCAGATGACTTTCGGAAAGCTCCGCGAAAAGCTCGTCTGCGGGTATCTTCCCCACTATCGAACCCATATTTATCCAAAATATCATATCGCTGAATCCAAGGTGCTTCATATCGTCAAACGTCACGAGCCACACGGGCGCTTTGCTGCCGACAAGCGGGCGGGTCATCACGTTCAGGTTCTCTTTACAACACATCTGACAGAATGGCTTTGTCATGGCGGTATCGTCGTAACGCCCGAAAATCGCGCCGTCAATGTTTATCCCGCAGGTAAATTCATCGTGATAAAGGCAGAGCCGATATGCAAGGTCGCCGCCTAACGAATGCCCCGTAACGCCTATTCCGCGGCTTAAGTCAAGGCTTTCGGCATAGCGTTTCTTTATCTCGCCGACCGCCGCAAGAGCGTCCTTTTCCCACTCGTCGATACGCTCCGCAAAATACGGCGCATACTTTTTCTGATACTTGTCAAAGTCTGCCATAGCCTGTTCGCGGCTGATCTTAGCTTTCATCAGACGTTCCTGACCCACAAACGCGCCTATCACTCCGCTCGGATACATTTTCTTTTGTACGCTCTTATCCATAAGATCGAACACGCCGCGCCCGTAATCGGTATGAACAGCTTCACAGGCATGACCGACCGATGCTACGATAAATCCGCGGCTCGCGAGAAAACAGCACAGGAACGTGTTAGCCTCGATGTATGAGCCAAGCCCGTGATTATACACGATAAGCGGAAAGCGCTTTCCGTTCATCATCGGAACATGGTAATAATCGGCAGTGCGTTCTTCGGCGGTGAGCTTAGGCATAAGCATTGACTTTCTGAGCGCCTTCATTTTCCCGCCCGAAAGCATGACGGCGCGTTTTTTGCCCGCTATATCGGCGGGGTTTACAGAGTAATACATTCTTACCGAAATATGTCTGTCGCCGTCCGCGTTTCCGAGAAGTTCTTTTCTGCCCTTGTCGGTGAACGAAAAGCAATGTGTACCGACGCGGTATTCGCCTTTTGCGTAATTTGAAGGTTGTTTCATTTTGCCGCTCCTTTCACGACATCTATCATAATAATACCGTTAATTTGCGCAAAAACGCCGAAACTGCAAAGCAGAGGGCAGACCCTGTATCTGCCCTCACTTGCGATGTTTGCTCTCATTTATAGTAACCGTCAAATCCCACCCCACTTCCCAAACTCAATTTGCTATGATAAAATAAGATTTATCAACCAACAAAGGAGCGATAGCAAATGAGCGAAGAAGA
>CACYSH010000032.1 GCA_902776945.1 uncultured Ruminococcus sp. | reverse complement strand
TTATGTCGATCAGGGCGGTATCGACCCGTCGCTCCAAATATCAACGAACGTGCAGTCGAAAAGGAATGGATAAAATACTTTTCCGCACGGCTCAAAAATGAAACGGATTGCCCCTATCCCTATTCAAAGATAAAGATCGTTATTGCCGACGAAGACGCTTGTTACAACGCCGCAGGCGATATGCTGCACGACAGTGAGCTTATGAACGCGGTCGATGTCATCGGAATACACTACATTTCAACGACCGATGAGAATACACGTCGCTGCAAGGACGAGTTTGGCAAAGAGCTTTGGTACAGCGAGGGGCTTGCACCCGCAAACGTTTCCCGACTGGCTGTCAATCACGACGGGAACGGTCTCGGCGGCGTGAATGGCGCACTTGATGTGGCGGGCAGGATAGTCAATATGTATCCGAACGGCGGCTTCACGGCTTACGAGTTTTAGCCTGCGATCGCTGCGTATTACAGTGGCGTAAATTTCTTCCCGAAGCAGCTTATCAGAGCAAATGAGCCGTGGTCGGGGCATATCGAATACGGCTCGGGGCTGTATATGGCACAGCATTTTGCGCGATTTTCGCGCAGGGGCTGGCAATTTGTTCAAAGTGCCTGTTTCGGAGACGGAATCGAGCGTGAACACGTCCTGCGAGATACGACCGATAACCGCCTTGTACTTTGTGACCCCGAGACCGCAGATTATTCTATGATCTTCGTCAACAATACTCCGGACGTGCGCTGCTATGACATAGAACTGAAAGCCATTTCCTGTGCGGAGGTCAAAATCTGGGAGACACGCAACCCCGACAACGGCAGCTTTGACGAGAATTATCTGAAACTGCGCGAAAAGATCGTCCCTACGAATAATAGTTATCGCCTTACGATACGCCCGTACTCGATCGTCACCGCGACTACACTTGACACAAAGCCCATGCAGCTTGACGAACCCCTGCCCGATAAATCGCTTGAACTCCCGTATCATGACGATTTTTCATACCTCGGGTACGGGGACGGTTTCCTTTCTTCGAGGGGATTTGCGCCGAGATATATGACCGATCAGGGCGGTGCGTTCGAGGTCAAAAGCGATGCCGGAAGAAAAGTTCTGCTCCAAACGATCACGGAGGAACTGCGCGGCTCCGAATGGGGCTTCACACCGGATCCCGTGACATCATTCGGCGATGACCGCTGGACGAGCTATACTCTGAACGCCGATGTCAGGCTTACCGCCGACGAAGACTGCAAGGCCGGAATCGGTGTAAGGTATCAGCTGAGCGCCTGCGAACAGTCACGCAGCGGCTACCGTTTCGAGATCGGCAGCGACGGCAACTGGCGGCTGTGTTCGATGATGAAGATCCTTGCGGAGGGGCGGTTTGAGCGGTTTGTTCCCGATGTTTGGCACCGCCTTTCTCTGACTTGTATCAATGCTCAAATATCATGTTCGATCGACGGGCGTGAGATTGCAATTCTGACAGTAAGAAATGAACTGATCTTTTCGGGGAGAGCTTCGCTTTTCTCGACCTATCACAACGTTGCTTTTGCAGACATATCCGTCACGCCTGCGGGTATTCCGGTTTATACCGAACGGATTGATGCTCTTGACCGCCGAATCACCTATTTTGGAAATTGGAAATTTAACACAATGGGCTCGTTTATGTTCCACAACCGCACCTACGCCGAAAATGACGGCAAAGCGTTTTTTGAGGTCAGAGGAACAAGAACGGCTGCCGCTGTGATCGCTTTGTCCGAGGGAACCGTTATCTCGGTCGAATCCGACGGCAGGCTGATTGCCGACAAGGTCAGTGTCCGCAACACGGTTCATCGTGCCACTCTATGGCACAGCTTTGAGCTTGAAAACGCGGACATTCTCCGCGTTACCGTGCATGAGGGGAAAGTGGCTCTTGATACGGTCGAGACGATGTGACCCGCAAATACTTGCCGTGAGAATGATGGTAAAAAAGTCCGGGACAACAGCAGTCATCTCGGACTTTGTAAATTGGGATATATTGAGAGGGCTTTCTGTTATTTTACTGTGACCGTCACAGCGTGTTTGATAGCTTGCTTGGTTGTCCACACGCCGTTAACCTTAGCGGCAATCGCTACCTTGTAGGTCTTGCCGGGGGTCAGGTGCTTGGGCGTTGTGTAGCTCGTAGCCGAAGCAGAAATACTCTGAGTCTGAATACGCCACTTGCCCGAAAGATATATCGCTATGCCGTAATTTGTCGCACCCTCGACGGGCGACCATGTGAACCTTATCTGATGATTTTTCTCGCTGTATTCTACTTTGCTGACAACGGGATAGGAAACAGAGGGTTCGACAGAGGTCTTGCCTGTAAAACCGGTGATCTCGTCAAAGGCTTTTTTCAGATCGGGATTACTGATCTTGCAGGCAGTTCTATCATAGTGACCGCTGTATTCATCATCGCCGTTTGGAGTCGCCCAAAGTACGGGACACATCTGACGGTCATAGGCAGCCTTGCAGACAGCGCTAAGGAAACGAACGACCGAATCGGTCTCCTTGCCCTTTGTGGGACAGCCATACTCACCGATGATAACGGGGATACCCTTGTCCGCGAAATTGGTTTTCATCATGTCCATATTGTCGTTAAGTTCGCGGTAATCCTCGTCAGTGCCCCATGTCGAACGTGCCTTCGCCCATGATTCGTCCTTATCTTCGAGAATTGCAAATCCTACCGGAGTATAATAATGCACTGATATTGCCATACGGTTTGCAGGGTCGGAGGGCATTTTAAACAGCGGGTCGCAGGTGAGGGTGATATCTGTTTTATAACCCGAAATGAGCAGGTGACGCTTGGAGTTATTGCCTCCCGACGCACGGATAACATCTACAAACTTCTGGTTTACGCGGTTGCAAAGCTCATAGGACTTTTCTTTCTGCGCCTGTGTCCCGCCCCACTGATTCCATATTGAATCCCAGCCGAGTTCCTCGTTCTGCGACTCGAAAATGAGGTGATCGTCGTAATTCTTGAAAGCCTCGGCGATCTGTTTCCACATCGTCTCATAGCGTTTCATGGAACCTTCCTCGTCCGAGGGGAAATTGTTCACCCAGCCGTTATCATAGTGGATATTGATTATGCAGTACATATCCGCGTCAATAACCCAGTCAACTATCTGCTGTACGCGGGCGGTGTACTCGGGGCTGATAGTGTAGGTGCTCTTGTCCATCATGTTAGACCATGCCACGGGAACACGCACAACTCCGAAGCCCTCGTTTGCCATGCCTTCAATAATTTCCTTGGTTATTATCGGACTTCCCCAGGCGATTTCATAATCTTTAGTTTGAAGGACTCCGTCGCCCCACTGCCTGTCAACATCTTCTATCCAGTCTCCGCAGGCTTCCATTGTATTGCCGAGATTTATGCCGATACCCATATCCTGCACGATCTCGGCTGTTGTCATGCTGCGCATACCGCCGTTTTTCGCAGGCAAAGCGCTTGACTGAATCGATCCCATTGTTCCGCATACCATTACGCATGACAGGATAGCGGCTGTCAGTTTGTTTTTCATTGATATCCCTCCGTAAATACACGATGCCGTCCTATTGCTTTTCAGGTGAAAATATGTTATACTGATTATAGCACCGATACGATCTGAATTCAAGTAAAAAATCCGCCACAAAACAGGACAAAACCGACATGAAGCTTTCAAGTGAAAAAAGGTGATATTTATGTTTCGTATGCCGTTGGAGGCTTTTACAAAAGACGAGGATTTTCCATTCTTTATCCAGTACGGAGAGCATGATGAGCCGCTTTTTCTGCACGCGCACGACGCATACGTCGAGCTGGTGATAGTGCTGTCGGGCAGTGCGGTACATATCGTTGACGGTGAGAACTATCCGATACAAAAAGGGGACGTTTTCGTCATCGCTGAGGAGACCGAACACGGCTATGACAGACCCGAAAATTTTCACATCTGTAACATCATGTTCCGCAAGAGATTTATGGACTTTGCTTCGTTTGACATAGCCGGAACACCGGGATTTCAGGCGCTGTTCGTTCTTGAACCGCAGCAGTCGAAAAGAAAGGGCTTTACAAGCTATCTGAAACTGCTGCCCGATGAACAGCCGCGGATAGAGAAAATTATCGCGGCGCTGCATTCGGAATATTGTGGCAGAACACCCGGGTGGCAGACAATGGTGCGTGCGGGATTCATACGCCTTGTTGCAGAGCTTTCGAGAATGTACGATACGAGCCGTATCGAAAACGACAATGGCATTGTAAAACTTGCGCCCGCACTTGCGTATATGGAACGGCATTTTCAGGAGGAAATAACAGTCACCGAGCTTGCGGCACTCACCCACTATTCTGAACGCCAGTTTCTGCGGCTGTTCAAGGAAGCGACGGGATACCGCCCGATACAGTACATCACAAGACTGCGGCTTCATACTGCCTGTCGGTTATTGTCCGAAACAGAGCTTAGCGTTACGGAAATTGCGGAGCGGTGCGGTTATACGGACAGCAGCTATTTCAGCAGAGTTTTCCGGCAGGGGTGCGGAATATCGCCAAAAGAATACAGGGAAGATTTGGCGGCTCGCGGTACGGTATAGGATATTTTTTCCTCGTCAACAACATAGGTCTGTGCAACATATACCACTGTTTGCGACATGGCAGATATAACGGCTCTTTTTTTAGCGTCTATCAGTTTCAGATACTTTTTGTCATTCGTTATGTAATAAAACTCTGTCCACTGTTCGAGCATTCCGCTCTGCTCAACCTTGTAAGCGATATTCGGTTCACGCTTTGAAACAGGATCTAAAATCCGTCTCTGCACGAATCTATTATCGGATTTAGAATAGAGGTGAGTATAAAAAAGCGTTTTCCAAAATCATTCGAGAAACGCTTGATACGCTTAATGCAATATTCGATTTTTGCTACAAAAATAGCGTTCCTCGTTTTGGGAACGCTGTCGATTTATTCATTTTTTATTTGTTATCAAGTAGCTCACCCGCCTACATTCGACATTGTAAAACTTCAGTGAACCTTACTTCACAAATTTGCTTAAGGATATGCCGTACAAGTTTGACAAAGCACCTTGAATATGATATAATATAGCATAACACTAAAGCGGGGTGACCGATGTTGGCACGAAAGAAAAGAATTGCAATTATCATGGGCAGGATATACAAGAAAATCAATAAAAACCTGATATGCGGTATGCTCGAACAGGCAAAAGCTCTCGGTTACAGCGTTTTTGTCTTTGCACTCAACGAGGCGTGCGACAACGAAAGGATCTCGCACGGCGAGAAGAATTTGTTTCACGCTCTTGATTTTTCTCGGGTAGACGGCGTGGTGTATGCCCCGTATACATTCTGCTCATACGATTATTACGGGTATATCGACGAATATCTTGCAGAGCATTGCCCGAAGCCTGTCGTTCGTGTGGGGTTGGAGGGCGAACGGTTTACGCCTGTCTGGTATGATGACCGAAGCGAGATCGCCGAAATCACCCTGCACCTGATTTACGGACATAACTGCAAAAAACTTCTGTGTCTGACGGGTCCCGAGGAACTGCCCGTAGCACAAAACAGAGCAAAGGGTTTCATCGACGCTATGCAAAGAGCGGGGCTTGAATATTCAGACAAAGATATAGTGTTCGGTGATTTCTGGATAAATGCCCCGAAAAAGCTCGCCGCAGAGATCGCCGGTCGTGTCAGAGAAAAGCCCGATGCCGTTGTGTGTACAAACGATAATATGGCTATCGCACTTTGCGATGCGCTGACCGAACGCGGTTATTCCGTTCCCGATGATATCCGTATCACGGGATACGACGGCTTTACCGAAACGAGGCTGCACGTTCCTTCGATAACGACATACCGCACCTCACAGGAAATGCTTGGCAGAAGATCGGTGTGCCTGCTGTACGAACAGATCACGGGCGAACACTCCGAACCTGTCAGAACGGACAATGGTGTTATACTCTGCCGCAAGAGCTGCGGCTGCAGTTCCTGTCACGAAAAAGACGATCCTTTTGATTCCGAGCACAGGTTGTCCGAGGAAGGGTACATGGACTGCGTGGTATCGGCGGCGTTCCATGATGCGGAAACACTGGACGAGCTTGTAACCGAAATGATCTCCATGCGGTATAAGTTCATGTATAATGACAGATTCGAGGAAAGCCGCCTGTTTCTGTGCCTTTGCAGCGACTGGGATAATGTCGGCAGCGAATACAGGCGGGACGGCTATTCAGATATGATGTATCTGATAGGCTCGGACGGAAGCCGATGCGATTTCCGCTTGACCGAGATACTTCCCGAGGCTCTCGATAAGCCTGATTTTTCCGCAACGTTTTTTCTTCCCGTGCATTTTCAGGATCAGTGCTACGGGTATATAGCCCTTGATCTTCAGGAAAATATTGATAATTTCAACATGGAATATATCAAGTATTGCAGAGAAGTCAACAATGCGCTGAAATATCTGAGTACAAAGAACGAACTGAAACGTCTGCTGTACCGGCAGGCTGTCAGTATGTCGAGAGATGAGCTGACGGGATTATACGTATTTGAAAATTGCGGAAATATGTGGGAGGAGCTGCGGGATTCTGCGGCAGAAAACTGCGAACAGCTCTACATGGTAGTTATCACCGCGGGAGGGATACGGCATATCGAAAACAAATACGGCTCGGTCGAAAGCGATAAGTGTATAATGATGATTGCCGACATTCTCTCAAAAAGCTGTCGGAGCCGTGAACGACTGTTCAAGGCGGCAGACAGGAGCTTTGTTATGATAGGCTCGGACAGCAGACCCGAAAAGCGTGTCGATGAATACATAAAGCGGATCGAGGAAAAGATGTGGAAGCACACGATCACAAGCAGTGAAAACCACATTCTCTACGCCCGAACAGAATCTATGATAATTGAGGATACAACCTCTCTCGGCGCAGACGGCGCGGCAAAGCTCATCGAGGATATGCTCGCTGCCATTGACGAAAGAGCCGAAAAACAGTTTTCGAGCCATATTCACTATTCCGAACTCCTCAAACTCCGCAGAGATATTTTTATCCACCCCGAACGCGACTGGAGCGGCGATATATGCAGTCAAAAACTGAATATCAGCAAGTCGTATTTTTACAAGATATATATTCAGACATTCGGGGTGAACTTTATCCGGGATCTGCAAAAAAGCAGACTGAACTGTGCAAAAAATCTGCTGACCTCGACCACGCTTCTGCTGCCCGATATCGCGGAGCGGTGCGGTTACGATTATTATAACTTCATGCGCGTTTTCAAAAGAGAGTTCGGCATGACACCGACACAGTATCGAAAGAACGATCGGTAGAATGCAGCAAAGTCCGGGACGAACCGCAGTCATCCCGGACTTTATTTTTGTGTTGGTTCCTGTTATTTTACGGTGACGGTAACGGCGTGTTTAACAGCCTTTTCGGAAGTCCAAACGCCGCCGACCTTGGCGGCAACCGCGACCTTGTAGCTCTTGCCGGGGGTCAGATTTTTCGGCGTGGTGTAGCTTGTGGTCGAAGCGGGAATGCTCGACTCCTGTACTCTCCATTTGCCCGCAAGATATACCGCGATACCGTAGTTTGTGGCTCCTTCAACGGGCGACCATGTGAATCTGATCTGATGATATTTCTCGCTGTACTCGACCTTCACATCTGTAACGTAGCTGGTGTCGGTGTGAGAATTATCGATCAGCTGAAGCGACTCGATATTCTTGATCTCTTTGTCAGCTGTATTGTACGTAAATTTGACCGACACCTTATCACCGGCTTCATAGAACGCAAGGTTCTTGCTGTCACTGTCAAAATATCCCTGCGACGGGAAGCGGTATGTGCCGTTGTTCCCGAAAGTGATGGTGGAATAGCCGTTGCTCTGAACGTTGATACTCTTTATCGTGTCTATGAACTCGGCAGTCTCGGTCGTCGGCTGTGACGGCTGTATGTTTTGCAGGTCGAATCTTCCGGCTTCATTTTTGAGCTTGCTCCATGTATAGCGGGCAAAATATTTGTCGAAGGTATTGATATAGCCGCACGAACCAGCCATCATGATCGAGCCTTCACCGCCGGGAAAACCTCCGGGCGGGAAACCGTCGGATTCTCCTTCGCCGCCGTAATAATCGGGAAATCCGAATCCGTGACCCATTTCGTGCAGCAGAATATGCTGTCCCGTCGTACCGTCAGCAAGTCCGAGCACCGACTGATCGGAGAGGATCTGCCCGTAATGATAGCCGTAGCCTCCCATGTTGATCATGCCGGTGATGCCATGCAGGTACATATCATAGCGGTTGTCGTAGCTGCCGTTGTAGCTCCAGTTTTTGTCGTTCCAGTGTGCATAGCGGGAAAGGTCAGTCGGCTCAGCGGGCTGTATACCCGGAACACCTGAATTGCCCATGCCGGTTGAAACCATGTCATCACGCAGCCATGAATCTGCGGTCTGAGTGTATACTACTTCGTTTGGTTGGCGGTCAAGGATACAGCTCTCATCGAGTACGGCATATCCGACGATCTTAACATTTACATGATCGAAAGGCCAGTCATCATAACCTACAAGGCAGTCGTTCCACTTGTTGACTGCTTCTTCAAGCATCTGCGGGAGCTTTTGCCGCTGTGCCAAAGTGATCGGTTCATAGGATTGCCAGATCAGGATATATTGAAGTGTGCCGTTTCCTGCGACTATCTGATCGTAGATCGTAGACCACGCTTCACATGATCTCTCCGTTTCAATGCGGTTCTGCCATATCCAGTCACAAGCTGTCCGATATTCACCGGGTATATCATTGACCGAGTCGGCACAGGCACGTATTTCTGCCGTCGGATTCATCACCGGGAATACGTTTCCTCCGACCAACCCTCCGCACATCATCAGTGCCATTGCCGCGGAAGCGACACGTCTTACAGTATTTTTCTTCATTTACTATCCGCCTTTCTGCGTTGTTTTTATTTTACCGTAACAGTTACGGCGTGCCTGACAGCCTTTTCGGAAGTCCAAACGCCGCTGACCTTGGCGGCAATCGCGACCTTGTAGCTCTTGCCGGGGGTCAGATTTTTCGGCGTGGTGTAGCTTGTGGTCGAAGCGGGAATGTTTGACTCCTGCACTCTCCACTTGCCTGCAAGATATACCGCAATGCCGTATTTTGTGGCACCCTCGACGGGTTTCCATGTTAATCGTACCTGATGATATTTCTCGTTGTACTCAACGTTTGTTATCTCGGGGTATGCGGAAACCGATGTATTTGAGGCGGTCGATGCCAGTACGATATAATTCATGCAGCCCGATGACTGACCGTTCGCGCCGAGCGTTACGGTGTCGCCCGAACTCATTTTCTTTGAATAGAGAACAAATGTTACATCGTTGCTCGTTCCGATCGTCTGACTTGTCTTTGTAAAGCCGTTCAGCCATGCGGGAACATTAGTCACGCGGCTGTCAAGCCCGACATAAAGCGTCAGGTCTTTGTTCGCGGTAACGAATGCCTGATCCTTTGATGAAGCCTTGGCGTTGCAGGAGGTCAGAAGTATCTCCGCGCCGTTCAGCTGTTCGGGGAAGTCTTTTACCGCGCACTTTTCGGCTGCTCTGTCTCCGAAAACAGTATCGCCTGCGGCAAGCGCCTTATCGACCGACCAGCTGCCGTAATAATCGGTATCAATTATCTCTGCCGTCAGCAGATCGCCGCATATCGGGTCGTAGGTGACGGGTGTGCCGTTATAGCTGACATTATCGCCCGCAAGCTCGTTCAGATACATTTCGAGATTGGTGTAGTCGTCTCCCGAAAGCGATACGACTGCGCCGTCTTTTGCGTCATTCGGGTTCAGACCGTGCGAGGACTCCCACTCATCGGGCATACCGTCACGGTCGGTGTCTGTCGGCACAGTGCCGCCCTTGAAGTTGGAACTGTTCGGGTAGCCGCCGACATCTGTCTGACTGTCGATGATACCTTTCAGCTTATCCTTGCTGCCCGTGTAGGTGTAGCTGCCTTCTCTGACTTCCTTGTGATAGCGTGTATCGAGATAGTCGAATTTGGGAGCATTAGCGCCCGCATTGGCAGTGACGAGCGAATATGCTTCTTCTGCCGAGTGGGTATTTACGTAAGATTCAAAGAACTGCGTATTGCTGCGGACGGTGTCGTTTGTGGAGTTTTTGCCGCCCGACTTTGCCTTGCCGCTGCTCCATTCGTCAGTCCCGGCAGATATCAGCACCTTGCCGTCGCGGGCGACTTTCATATTTCCGAAAGCATAGAGCTTCTGCATATCCGAGGTGTTAAGCTCGTTGCCGTCCACTGAAACAAGATGCAGGTCTGTATTGCTGCAATAGCCTGCTTTATAGTAGTTATTGACGAACTGCACACGTCTTGCGCCGCCGTCGGTCGTTCTGTCACGCCAGTTATAAACAACATTATTTCTGATATCAAGCTGACCGCCGTAGGTCACAGCGTCCTGTTCCATAGCGCCCGCAAGCGACCAGTTGCGCCCGGTATTGTCCACAAGCAGATTGTGGTGGAACGAGCCTGTGCAGCCGCCTATCGAAGCCGCAAAGGAATGCCGTTCAACGTTATTTCTGTCATTCGCGTCATAGTGAACGGAATTGTTCAGCGATTCGGCGATTATGTTCCACTGGAATGTGATATTCGCCGCACTTCTTGACGAGAATCCCTCGTCGGTCGCCCATGCTATGGAGCAGTGATCTATAATGGAATTGTTGCAGCTGCTAAGACCCATACCGCCCATTGATTTTCCCGAAACGTCGCCGACACGGGTGCGGATATCACGGATAATAACATCGCTCGAACCCATCGCGCCGAACGTATAATTTATGAGCGTGATACCGTCGCCGGGAGCGGTCTGTCCCGCAACATAAACATCACCGCCGTCCTCGGGGATACAAAGCACCGAGTTCAGAGCGATCACTCCGCCCACATCGAACACGATCGTCCGCGCTCCTTTGAGCGTTTCAAGACCGTATCGCAGCGAACCCTCGCCCGAGTCGTTCAGATTGGTGACATGGTAAACATATCCGCCCCTGCCGCCTCTTGCAAAACGTCCGTATCCCTCGGCGGTCGGAAATGCAAGGCGGTTCACCCGGAATGAAAAGACAGCGCCTTTTACAGTGCCGCTGTCGGTCACTTCATCTACGCGCCAGTAGTATGTCGGAATGGAAGAACAGCTGCTGTCAAGGGCATATTTTGTACCGCTCTGATTACCCTTGAACTCGGCGGAGGAACGGTTCGCATTGAACACGGCGTTATAGCTCGTACCGATATAAACGTCGTGCGACCTTGCATTCTTACCCGCTTTCCACGACAAACCGTCGCTTAAATTCAGATGATCTTCCTGATCGGCGGGAAACATATTCGATACGCCGTTTACGGGATCGCTGCCGTCAAGCTCGAAGCCGTTGAGCCATGCGACATTCTGTTTTCCGCCGCCCTCGGGCGTTATGAGTATCGTTACACTGCTTCCCGTCCATGTGACGTAGGAAATGCCCGCATCATTTTCGCTTTTAACGTTTGTAGGGCAGTTCACGCCGCTAAGTACTTTTTTACCATTGACCGAAATGCTCAGCTTGCTGTTGGTATAGCCGTCGGTGTTGCAGTGCCACATCTGCAAGGAATGTGAGCCGTTTGAAAGACCCGAGATTTCGAGCTTCAGCACGCCGCCGATGTCGCCGTCCTTGATCTTTGCGCCGTCCATCGTCATGCGCGGATAAACGCCGCTCTGGAGCTGGAGTTTCTTGTTATTTGCGCCGCATACGCCGTTCCCCGAGCCGCCGCCCTGCGACAGCGTGAAAGATACATTACCGACCTTGTACGAAGCGGACGAGCCGTCCACAAGTATCCAGTTTTCGGCGTTCTGCGAATAAGAAGCCTTTCTGCCGTCGTTTCTGTTGATGTCAACACGAATGCGTGAACCCGTTTCGGAAGCTGCCGCCTGTGCTGTAAGAACGTGTGAATGATTTATATTCTGCGGAAAAGCTGCCCCGCCAAACGAACAGATGAGCGCAGTTACAGCCGCCGCAATTCCGAGTTTTCTTGTAACCATTTCTATCCCTCCATAGAATAACCGACCTGTCCATAGAATAACCGACCTGTTTTTGAAAACGTTCCGTATTTTCAACAAATATACCATACTATCGGCAATATTTCAATGTATTTTTCGTTTCAGAACCTTGCAATTTCGGCTGTCATTATAGAAGGGTAAATGCCCTGACCTTACACGAGGAGACCGTATAATACTCCGGTATACGGTGTTTGAGGAGTTTGTAAGATCATTTCTCTGTCAGATCATATTTTAGCGAGTATAAAAATGCAAGGTTTTCGGCTGTATCTGCCATTTAAAATGTTGCCGAAACGTGGTATGATAGTATAAAATATTACATTAAAACGTACAATCCGGAACAATTTGCGGGAGATTCCGAACAGTATCACTTTTTATCAGAATCGGAGGATATTTTATGAAGACACATTTCAAACGCGGAGTCGCAACGGTTCTCGGCGCTTTGCTTACGGCGACTTCAGTTCCCATGACGGATACGTCTGTCACAGCTTCGGCGGCTTCAAACAAGCTCTTAGCCTTTCCGGGTGCAGTCGGAGGCGGTAAATACGCCACAGGCGGGCGCGGCGGCGAGGTCTATCATGTCACCAACCTCAACGACAGCGGCGCAGGCTCGCTGCGTGACGCGGTGAGCAAATCGGGACGTATCGTTGTGTTCGATGTCAGCGGTACTATCACGCTGAAAAGCAACATTGTTTGCAGCAGCAACATCACTATTGCGGGACAGACTGCCCCCGGCGGCTCGGGCATTACGCTCAAGGATTACAAGTTCGGCATGGGCGGTGACAATATAATCGTGCGATATTTAAGCTCCCGCCCGGGACCCGACAAGGCTACAAGTTCCGGAAACGATGCGTGGGGCGGCGCAAAGGGTTCCAATTCCATTATCGACCACTGCTCCCTCGGCTGGACTACCGACGAACAATGGGGGCTTTACTCAAATAACGACCACTACACGGTACAGTATTCGGTTATCGGTCCCGCAAACTCGTGGGGCGGTCATGTCAAAGGCGTTCACGGTTTCGGGCTGATGATGGGACGAAGCAATCTGACTTTCGACCACAACCTCATCTGTCACAATGTTTCCCGAAATTTCCGAGGCAAGGTCGTAGGCACGGAAACAGCCGATTTTACAAACAATATCATCTACGACTGGGGATATCAGACCGCATACGGCACGATAGGTCATGTGAACTATGTCAATAACACACTGAAAGCAGGCAACTCAACGGCAGGCGGTTATCACTATGTACAGGTGTCGTCGGACGATAAATTCAAGCTGTATCTGAGTGGAAACCGCATAATCAATAAGGACAATTCCTACCGCAACAGAGAGAATGACAACTGGTCTGCAATATCATACAGTCATAGCGATAAAAACCGAAGCAATACCGAATCGACCACGCCTTTCACGATCATGTCTGACGGCGAGAACATCTCCACTGCACTGACCTGCGAAAGCGCGGCTGAATCCTACGATCACGTTATCAGCTTTGCGGGAAACGGAATCTCTCCCGACAAACGCACCAGGATAGACAGGCAATGTGCCGAGGAAACCAAAAACGGCACAGGCTCATGCAGCGGAACCGACGCTTACAGCTCATCGCAGTCGGAGCTTAGTAAGTATAATATCGCGTGCGGCGTTAAGTACGAGTATCCCTCTTCCGTCACCAAAAAAGAGATCACCGATAATGACAACGACGGCATGGACGACAGCTGGGAGCTTGCAAGGGGTCTTGATCCGACAGCTCCTGACGACTACAAGGGCGATTACTGCGGTCGGGGATACATGAACATTGAGTATTACTTAAACGACCTTACCGCCCATTCTTTCCCTGCGGGTGTTGTTGAGCTTTCGCCCGAAACGAGTTCCGCAAAACAGGGCGCGGTAATGGACACAACCGTAAAATACGAGATCACAAATTCAGCAAACGGCGCACTACTTGGAAACACAGAATATTGGAAACTTAAAGACTGCGGAGACGGTTATTATCAGATACTCTCCGCAGCTGACGGCAAAAATCTTTCGGGCAGTGAGCAGTACAAGTTTGTCAGAAAGGGTTCTGGCTATGTGATCTGTACGAGATCCTCCGAAGATAAGGACTGCGTCGGCGGCAACGATACGGTTTGGAATGTAACTGTCAGACCCGACTCGCTAAACGGCAGACTGATCGGCTCTCTTGTACTAAAGGATCAGAATTATTACAAGTCATGGAAGCTGTCCGACGGTCTGAAAAATGGCGACCTTATTTACGGCGACCGTGATGCTGTATATCTGACGATACCCGATTTTCTGATCGGTTCGGAGATCGTGCAGACAGCCTGCGATTCAAAGAACACCGACAGCGAGCTTGCGGTGCTGACGGCTGCAAAGGATATGACGATTATCGTAGCACTCGATAGCCGAGTGACCACGGCTCCCGAATGGCTGAAAACATGGGGAACTTACGACAGCACCATTGAAAGCAACAAGGGCGTGACCTACAAGCTGTACGGAAAGAAGCTTGCAAAGGGTGAAAAGACATCTCTCGGTACGAACGGACAGAGTATAGGCTGCGTGAATTATATGGTTCTTGCAACAGACGGCATCACTCCGCAGACAGCGGAAAATCCCGATCTGAACGGCGAGCTGTTCAAGCAGCTGACGGTGCTTGATACCGCGCATGAATCGGGCTGGAAAGTTTCAAAAGACCTGAAAACAGGTGCATTGCTTTACGGCGACCGCGATGTGACATACATTACACTCCCGGACAGTTTAGCAGGTGCGGAATATCTCGTCACCGCCTGCGATTCAAAGCAGACCGACTCCGATCTTGCGACATTCAAGGCCGGCAAAGATATGACGGTATACGTTTCGCTCGACAACAGGGTAACGACCGTTCCCTCATGGCTGTCCGCTTATACAAAGACCGCCATGACCGTACAGAACAGCAATTCCGTGACCTTCGACCTGTATAAGAAAGACGTTAAAAGCGGCACACTCGTAACTCTCGGCACGAACGGGCAAAATTCGGGCTGTGTGAATTATACCGTATTTGCAACTGCCGCGAACACAGCAGCTTCCGCATATCCCGTGATAACGAATATCGAGTACAATGAGCAGTATCATCAGATCAGATTTACATGGAAGCCTGTCAGCGGTGCGACAAACTACGGTATTGCGGTATATCTTGCGGGCAAGTGGAGAGTGCAGGTTCCGAATATTCCCGCTTCAACCACAAGCTACACCACGCCGAAAAATCTTACTCCCGGCAAGATCTACAAGGTTGCTGTCGCCGCTAAGGTGAACGGCGGGTGGACTATCGACGGAGCTGTTAAGCACGCTGTGACGGTCACTGTGAAGTAATGGTGCTGATGATATTGTTACAGTACAGTGTTCAGATACGCCATAATACGCCCACGCACCTGTCTCGGAGCAGTATGAAAGCTCCTGCTTGACAGGTGCAGATTTTTTATTGTGGTTATGGTCAACAGATTCGCCAGCAGTCTCACCCTCATGCTTTCATCCAGCCTGCCGACAGACTTCATATCAAGATAAACAATGGTGCAGTCCTCGTTGGCGCAGACATCAACAAGCATAGGCTCATTCGGAAGCAGCGCATAACTCTCAGCGAAGAATTGCCCCTTGCTGACAAGGTTGAGTATCGTGCGGTTGCCCCACATATCGTTGCTCTCGATAGTCACGCTGCCTGCGGTCACAAAGCAAAGTGTACTGATAACATCTCCCGACCGGAATATCATTGCACCTTTTCTGTATTTCTTTTCTCTTGCGTTTAGTGAGGTGAGCAGAGCATTTATCTCAGTTTCATCAAAGTCATTGAAAAGTGCAGAATCGCTTAAAACAAAAATATCCATAAAGCCTCCGAAATGTTGTAATTACAACATACTTTCTCTTTTGATTATACTATAATGGATAACCTTGCTCTTGATATTTTTGGAGATGGAAAGCCCAAGCTTTTCGGTCTGTTCCGCGATCATGGAAGCTATCTTATATGTTCCCGCGTTGCTGAGGTGAGTATTGTCAAGCGTAGTCCTAGTGAACTGTCACGATGACATTTACACAAACCATTCGTTCTAAAATTGTTGAAAATTCAGTTGTTTTAGAACATAGAATTTATGTAAATGTCAATGTGCCTTTACACTAGCAGTGTCGGTGTAGCAGTGCATTTTGGCTGTTTCCGATGCGCCGCCGTAATTGTAGAGGTTTGTATAGAGCTGTGTTGTGAGCGCGTTCATGTCAATAACGGCAACATCAAACGTTTCACCAAGCTGTTTCATAGCCTGCTGATAGGGTGTATGCTGCTGATAATTTGCCTGACCGTCGGCAGCGCGGCGTGTTATCGGCGTTACTAGAACGGGAACCGCGCCCTTGTTCTTTGCGAGATTGATATAGTACCCCGCAAGGATATACTCATATGAATAACGTCCCTGACTGTCTTTGCCGGTATCCTCATTGATGTGTGCATAAGAAGCTGCATTGCACGGCGTATATGATTTATAATCTTCGTGTAGGCGATATTCACTCCGCCGCGTTCTCTGACGTGTTCAACAAGCTCTGTATTCCGTTTGGAAAGTCGCTTAGTGAGGAGCAGATTGATACATTAGGTACTCGACATCGTGAGCGATACTGCCGCCGTTGAGATGAGAATTGCTTACAAGGTCGGCTTCAAGGATGGTGCGTCTATGATGCAGGAGATTCAGGACTGATATAATCACAGCATAAGGAAAGGGCTATGTCCTCCATAATCATGTACGGAAGGCATAGCCCTGATTTTTCTTTTCAGAAACCTATTCATTTGTGATCAACGTGGTTTCGTATCAACTTGCAGTACTCATCTATATTTCTCCTGTCCACAGTGTAAAAACAAAATGTTTGAGAAATGTTAAAATATCTTAGAGACATTGATATCATAGGACGAGTGTGCTATAATAAAAGTAGATTATCTCTGAGGAGCTGATAATATGATACGGATCCTTGTAGTTGAGGACGATAAGGAGCTTAACGCCACTGTATGCAAATATCTGAGTCTTAACGGCTTTGAAGCTGTCGGCTGTCTGAATGCAGTAGATGCCTATGACGAGATGTACGGAGCAAGCTTTGATATGATAATCTCGGACATCATGATGCCGAAGATCGACGGCTATGAATTTGCAGAAACTGTGCGAGGACTGAATAAGGATATACCTATCCTATTTATGACTGCAAAGGACGATATGCGTTCGATGCAAAGGGGCTATAAGCTCGGTATCGACGACTATCTTGTGAAGCCCGTCAACTTGGAGGAGCTTATTTTGAAAATCGGTGCGATTCTCCGCCGTGCGAATATCAGTGCAAATAAGTCGCTGACTGTCGGTAAGCTCGCTTTGAACGAGGACGAACAGAGCTGCATATATGACGGTAAGGAAATAGCACTTACCGTTCGTGAATTCAATCTGCTGTATAAGCTG
Organism: uncultured Ruminococcus sp.; assembly: GCA_902776945.1. Taxonomy (GTDB): domain Bacteria; phylum Bacillota; class Clostridia; order Oscillospirales; family Ruminococcaceae; genus YE71. The sequence goes on along the minus strand of CACYSH010000032.1, from coordinate 12,671 downwards.
CTCTCAAACCCGAAAAAGACCTTCACGCGCTCACAGCTTATGAATGAATTCTGGGATATTGAATCAACATCGGGACTGCGCTCGGTGGACGTGTATATGCGAAAGCTGAGGGAAAAGTTTGAACACTGCGGTGAATTTGAGATAGTCACCGTTCACGGACTGGGCTATAAGGCGGTGCTGAAATGAAAGTCGGTTGGCGAAACAAACTGCTGAGTCTGCTTGAATATTTCGGGATACTGTTTTTTATCTCATCGGTGCTTACAGCGTCATTTGCACTTTTCTTTCACGGCATCGAACTTTCTGAGAACATCATATGGAAAAGCGCTCTGCTGACTTTTGGGAATGCACTGTTTATCGCATTTCTTGTGTGGCTTTTTGATAAACTTCGGAAGAAGATCATGATAGACCGCCCTGTAAAGCGCATTTCGGACGGACTTGAAAGGCTGACCGAGGGCATTTTTACCGAGCGGATAGAACCCTTTGCCGACCCTCTTGGCAGTAATCAGTATAATATGATCATTGAGCGTATCAACAAAATGGCAGATGAACTTGCAGGCGTTGAGACCCTGCGGACGGATTTCGTTTCCAATGTATCTCACGAAATGAAAACGCCCCTTGCGGTCATTCAGAACTATGCGGCACTGCTTCGCTCTCCGGAGTTATCCGATGATGACAGAACACAGTATGCAAATGCAATATCTGATGCGACCGAACGTCTGACGGCACTTATCACGAACATATTGAAGCTGAACAAGCTGGAAAATCAGCAGATATTTCCCGAGAACAAAGTTATGAATTTAAGCGAGCTGATATGCGAATGTATGCTTGAATTTGAGACAGAGTGGGAGCGAAAAGGCATAAATATCGAAACGGATATTGACGATGAGATCACGATAAACGCCGACCCCGAGCTTCTGAGTCTTGTGTGGAACAATCTTTTTTCCAATGCAATAAAGTTCACCGATGAGGGCGGAACGGTTTCTGTATCCGTGAAAGACACTGATACAGGCGCAGAGGTAAGCGTTTCCGACACCGGCTGCGGCATCGACAGCGAGACCGGCAGACACATTTTCGATAAATTCTATCAGGGCGACACCTCGCATTCCGCACATGGCAACGGTCTGGGGCTTGCACTGGTCAAGCAGATCATCGACATAACAGGCGGTGAGATACTGGTAAGCTCAGAGGTCGGCAGGGGCAGCACATTCACAGTCATACTTTATGACACAAGAAACGGAGGTCAGTCTAATGAGTGATGAAAAATTCACATACAGCTATTCTCCTGCCAAAAATGAGGAGGTAGACAGGATAGCCGCCAAATACATCACTGTCCGAAAAAAAGCCGACAGCGACCTTGAACGGCTGAAACGGCTTGACCGAAAAGCTGAGTTTCCCGGAACAGTTGCAGGTATCACGGCGGGACTTTTCGGCGTGCTGGTTATCTGTATTGGGGTAGGTCTTGTGGCGAGCTATGAATATCTTGTGCCCGGGCTGATAACGGGTATTACAGGGCTTGGTATCGCAGCCGCAGCAACTCCTATCAGCAAGGCTGTCACAAAGAGAAACCGCGAAAGATACCGTGACGAGATTCTCGCCCTTAGTGCAAAAATAAAAAGCGGAAGCTGAATGTTACCGTCTGTCTGAAAAGGCAGGCGGTTTTCTTATTTGTCTGCTTTAACATTTCTCAAACATTTCTGAAACAACTCGCAAACGTTTGGGCTATATAATACAAACAATGAAACAAATAATAACGAACCGAAAGTGAGGATTATGTTATGAACAACACTATGACAGCGGAAAAGGTAAGAGCAGGACAGCCTTATCTTTACAGAAAGAACGGTCTCCCCAGTGAGGTCTATGAGATCAGAATGACTGACAACGTGGAGCACAACGCTCTGAATGAAGCACTTGCTTTGACGATGGAGCGCTATCCTTATTTCAAGGTGAGATATGAAGAACATGAGGGCGATTTTTATGCGGTGGAAAATGACCTTTCCATCGAAGCATACGAGAGTGAGAAACTGATCCCACTGGGTGGCGCAGAGAACAATTACTACCTAATCGGTGTAACTTATTACGGAAGAAGCGTATTTGTTTCTTTTCACCATGGGCTTGCTGACGGCAGAGGTGTCAAGACCTTTGTTGAAACACTCATCTATCACTACTGTAAGACGGCATACGGCAGCACAGCAGACAGTAAGGGCATACTGACCGATGATGTTCCGATAACTGATACGGAGATCGCAGAGCCTTGCGGCAGTAAATACAAGTTCGACCGCAGTGCCCTAACAAAGATCAAAGGTGTTTCAAAAAAAGGCTTTACACTTCCTGAAACAGAAACGCCGAAAACTGCACACAGGCGCTACGAGCTGAAATTTTCACAGGAGGATTATATCACACTGTGCAAGGCGAACGGTGCATCTCCTGTGATAATGCTCAGCATTATGATGAGCCGTGCGATCCGTGAGCTTTACCCCGAAAGCAGGGAGGTCATCAACAGCAATTTTCCTGTTGATGCAAGAGCTGCGCTCGGCTGTGAGGGAACCTATAAAAACTGCGTAAAGAGCATCAGCCTGCCCTACGGAGAGAACGAGGAGCAGATGTCCACGGAGGAGCTTTGCAGTTATTACAAGCATCTTATGAATGAACAAAGAACTCCCGAACGCTGCAAGGACGAGTTCAACAAGATCATCATGCTTCTAAATGCTGTGAGCCATCTTCATTCATTCGGCAAAAAGCGTGCAGTCATGAAAATGCTTGACGACCTGAAGCTCGAGACCTATCTGATAAGCTACATCGGACAGTTCGGATTTAACGAAAACGAGCGCTATGTAGAATCGGTGCATCTGTATTCCGACTGCTCCTCGGGACTTGTTATGAACATGACCTGCCAGTGCGGATATTTCTGCATAGACTTTGTTCAGGATTTTGAGGGTGATAAATATGTCAAAGCTCTCGCACAGCAGTTTGAGAATGCGGCTGTTGAACTTGCTGTTTCCGACATTATAGAGTTTTCCACACCCTGCGATACGCTTATGAGGGATATGCCGACGGAAAAGGTCATTGACACGGGCTATGAGAGCCTATGTGAGAAGACGGTTTCTGCGAATGTGAATGCCTTTCGTTTTGTAGAACGCAAGACCATCGGCGCATATGCAGCAATCGAGAATGCCTTTGTCAAAGCATTCCTGTTAAAAGACGGCGAAACGGTGGCAGATGCCAAGCTCAGACTTGCAGAGGAAGAGATGCAGAGAAGTATTGCAAAACGTGATAAGCTTTTGAAAATTCAACATACTGCGTAAAATGACAATACTCACTTACAAACACAGTCATGAGAGGAGAAATTTGGAATGAACGAAAAGATCTATATCGTAACAGGTGCAGCAGGATTTTTAGGCGGTACAGTATGCCGTCAGCTGATCGGGCGTGGGGAAAGGGTAAGGGCTTTCGTCCTGCCGAATGACCCGGCTGCAAAGTATATCCCTGACGGGACAGAAGTGGTTTACGGAGACCTCTGCGACAGTGAGAGCCTTGAAAGGCTGTTTACTGTACCCGTGGGCATGAAAAGTATTGTGCTTCATATCGCAAGCATCGTGACCGTTGACCCCGGCTATAACCAAAAGATCATTGATGTGAATGTTGGCGGTACTAAGAACATCATTGATATGTGCCTTGCTCACCCCGAGTGTGAAAAGCTCGTCTATTGCAGCAGCACGGGAGCTATTCCCGAAGTACCGAAGGGCAAGCGTATCACAGAGGTGAATTTCTTTGATGAGGATAAGGTCGAGGGCTGCTATTCCATGTCAAAGGCGATGGCGACACAGGCAGTGCTGGATGCCGTGAAAGAGCGGGGGATGAATGCCTGCATCGTTCATCCGAGCGGCATCATGGGACCGGAAGACTTTGCAATCGGAGAAACAACGGGAACTCTTATTAAGATTATTGGCGGCGAAATGCCGATGGGCATCAGCGGAACATTCAATCTCTGCGATGTGCGTGATCTTGCCGCAGGAACGATCGCAGCCGCCGATAATGGCAGGCAGGGCGAATGTTACATCTTGGGCAACGAAGCAATCAGTTTCAAGGATTTTTGCAGGCTCGTTTCCGAGGAAGCAAGCTGCAAAGCACCGAAGGCGTTTCTGCCGATACCCGTTGCCAATCTGATCGCAAAGCTCTCCGAAATGAGAGCCAAAAGAACAGGCGTAAAGCCCCTTATGACGACATTCTCGGTGTACAATCTTGCGCGGAACAATGAGTTCGATTCCTCAAAGGCAAAGCATGAGCTGGGCTACCAAACAAGATCATACAGAGAAACTATACACGATGAGATCAAATGGCTCAAAGCAAGCGGAAAGATAGCGTGAGGTGAGGTATGAAAGTATGCGTGATAACAGGCGGCGGCAGCGGAATGGGGCTTGAAGCCGCAAGAGCTATGCCTAATGACAGTATATTCCTATTGTCGGGAAGAACACAGAAGAAGCTTGACAAGGCAGCAGAACAATTGAAAGTGGAGGGTAAGCAGGCTTACGTCAAGACCTGTGATACCTCGGACAGAAAGCAAGTACACGAGCTTGCAAGATATGCCGCATCGCTCGGTGATGTTACAAACGTCATCAATGCAGCAGGGCTTTCGCCGTCAATGGCTGATCCTGAAAAGCTGCTGAGAGTAAATGCACTCGGTACAGTCTATGTCAACAAGGAGTTTGCAAAGGTCATGAAACAGGGCGTAATCGTTGACATTTCATCAAACTCCGCCTATCAGCTCCCGAAGATCATGACTCCTCGAAAGACCTACCTCTTAGCTGAAAAACATGAGCAGGAATTTCTTGACAAGCTGCTGAGGCTGTGCGGTTTTATAAAGGACAGATACAAAAGCGCAGGGCTTGCCTATGCGCTGTCAAAGAATTTTGCAGTATGGTATGCTCAGAAGTCTGCTTTTGAATTGGGCAGCCGTGGGATCCGTGTATGCTCACTCAGTCCGGGACTGATCGCCACGGACATGGGTGAGCGAGAAAAAGGCGAGGGTGTAGCGATGCTGCAATACACCGCCGAAAAACGAATGGGAACTCCGGAGGAGCTGGGTTTTGCCATCGCTATGGCAGCGGATGAGCGTAATGGCTATCTTGCAGGGGTAGATGTTCTTGTTGATGGAGGGAGTACAAACGGAAAAATGAATGGCTTGTAGGTATGATGAAGTGCGGTAACTGCGGATATGGTATGCACATCAATCATAGCACCAATTCTTTATTGTTTCATCATCAACAGAATACTGGAGAAAATCAGAATATTCGCTGCTTGCAATAGAATATACTGTATCTGCTGAATCGTACGCACTTACATCATAAAACAGAGTACTATAAATGAGCAGTGCTGAGCAGTGCAGTCAATATGCACAAATTCAGACTATCACAAGGCTTGTAGGGCGGGGGCTTGCCCCCGCCGCCCTCATTAAAAGGCTTTATCTAACAATGGTTATCTATGCAATTTAACCAAAGATGCTCATTTATAGCAGAGTAGTATCATCTTCACAAAAGGAGTCAACAGAAATAACGTCACCTGATGAAGATTCCTTATAGGCTGTGATATAAATGCATAATTCCTGATAATTTGAATTTATTGTGATCGTCTTTAAAAGATTAGACCTGTCCGCTAACCATCGTGCGGCGTATGGCAAAGGATTTTGCCATGATGCAAGGCGGACGACGAAAGCGGGCTGTCGCTCGGTGAGGAGGACAACGCAGCAGCATGGTAAAAGATTTTGTCATACGCTGTGCGAGGGTTAGTGGACAGGTCTATTATATAATGTTTTGTATGAAAGCTGTCCGCACCGACCTCGTTTGCAATATACTCTCCGAGTATCTGCGTATTGCCGACCTCTATCGTTCCGACGGAATAATTCTCATCGGCACGGGAGAAGTACGCTACAAGGACGTTTGTGCTATCGAAAGCCTGCTCGGTTTGTTTCGGCTCGGCGGTATCAGTAACAGCTTCGTACTGTTTATCCCCTGACTTGTGGTCTGTTTTGCTCTCGGTTTTATTTAGCTTTTCCTGCACGACTGCCTTAACTGCTTTCGGGTAATTGCTTTTTCTTTCGCAAGTGGGTGATCGGCAGGCATCAGCAATCCCCACGTTTCTTTTGCCGGCAGTCGGATATAGTCGAATTTCTCTATATCCACAGGCTCTAACAGGATACCAAAGTCAAGCAGTCCATGTTCGAGCTTTTCCTTGTCTCGGTCAGCCGTACCTGTAAGAATATCAAAGCTGACAAGCGGATAGCGTTCACGGAAATGAGAGATCAGTTCGGGGAGTATCTCCGCTGCTTTCAGACCTCCGCTGCCGACCGATATGATACCGCTGATCTCTTCCTGTTCCTGAAAGTCGCTGTCTATCTTCTTCATCAAGGTGACAACTTCCTCCGCACGTCTGCGGAGCATCACGCCCGAATCGGTCAGCGTGAGCCTTTTGCCCCTGATAAAGAGCGTGGTATGCAGTTCGTCCTCCAGTTCCTTCATCTGCCTGCTGAGTGTGGGCTGGGTGACGTGCAAAACCTCGGCGGCTCTTGATATGTTCTCCTCACGCACAACGGTGAGAAAGTATTCCAGTAAGCGAAGTTCCATTCTGTTCTCCCTTGTGTTATAATTTGCACCCTAATCCGCAAAGTTCAAATGCGGCTTAATAGTGATAGCCCTTGAAATTACAGCATTTTAGGGTAGTTTGAAAGTGCTTGAAAAATTCACCCAATGGGTGAATTTTAATACACGAATAACAATGGCGCTAAATTACGCTATATCAATGCTTTTGGCGCTCATTTGTTGCGTGAACTTTGCGGATTTGGGTTGCATTTATATGTCGCTTTTCTCTGAAAAATAAACTGTATAAGTCTCGTCCGTGATCTCATAGAGCGGCACGAAGTCAAAATTCTCCGGCTGTTTTCTCGTTGTGTGGCAGTTCTGCTTCCAAGTAAACGTGCTGTAAGTGTGCTCACAGCGTGGCGCAAGTATCTTTTCGGGATCATTAAAATCACCGACAAGTTCGCAGTCTTTTTCGACAAGTCCCGCAAGCACTATCGGACCTTCAACTGCGGCGGCAAGCTCCGGCATATCGGGCAGTCGCTCCATTTCTATTGAATCCGCAAACGCAATGAACAGCGTATCGTCCGACCATTCGCAGGCGATGTTTATGCAGTTATCGGTGATCTGTGGCTCGGTCTTTTCGCCGTTTATAACAAGCGAGCGTATCGCCTTACACCATGCCGGAATACGCAGCGACAGCGTAAACCTCGTCGGATCGGAGCATTTTACCGTGAATTTCAGCGACCAGCGCGATTTGTCGCCGCCCTTGTGGTCGTCGAAGAACACCTGATTGTTGTAGTTCTTAATCTCGGTGGACTGCTCGATAACGACCTGTGAGCCGCAGAGTTCAAGCTGCACGCAGGACGGGATATACTGCATTACCGAAACAGTGCTTTCGTCGGTGTAATAAATCAGTTCATGGTAAAGTGTCTGAGCCTGCACCATTGTTCCGTGGCAGCACCAGAAGTCGTTGCGCTTGCTGCCCCATTTCTTCTTCGCTCCGGGGATAAGCGGCAGAAAGTACGCAGGCATTCCCGTTTCCTTGTTCTGCTGTGCGAGGAAGCCGTTGTACAGCGCACGCTCGATGTAGTCGGCATAGCGCGTGTCGCCTGTCCGACGGTAGAAGTAGTCGGCGGTGCGAACCATATTATAGACCGTGCAGAATTCCTGATCGCGGTCGGAGAGGTATGCGCCGAGTCTTTTCAGCGGAACCCAGAACTCGCCCGCGTTCGCGCCCGTCGTGGCGAACATTCCTCTGTCCGTTACCGCGGTCTTCCAGAACGCGTCAACAATGTATTTCCAATACACATCGCCCGTGCTCTCATACATTTTCGCTGCGCTGTGGGACAGCGGAATGCTCGCGTTCGCGTGGTCGTCCGAAAGTCCGTCGCCACCGCGTGTGAGCTGACTGTACAGCCCGCTGTCCTTGTACAAGCCGATGAGCGTCTGATACTTCTCGTTCTTGGTAATTGAGTAAAGCTCCGCCCACATTTCGAGCATACCACCCGACTCGCCTTTGTAGGTGATGCTCGGGTCTTTGGCTTTCATTCGCTCCGCCCACTTTATGTACCAATCCGCGAGCTTATCAACGATGTTGAGCGCCTGCTTGTTGCCAGCGAATTTATACGCATCGACAAGCCCCATTATCGTCTTGTGCATGGTGTATTGCGGCGACCAGATGTAGTCGGGTTCTGCCATAAGGTCGAAGTATTTTTCGGGTATCGAGCCAACCCATTCGCCACCGTTTCAATTCTGACAGCGGGCAAGCTCCGAGACTATCTTGTTCAGCTTTATTTGCAGCTCCTCGTCGTGCTCGCTTGCCACAAGTCTTGAAGCAGCCGAGAGCCAATGCCCGAGGAAATGCCCGCGGAGCTGACAAACGGGAGCCTCCCAGTCCCAATGCAGATTTGCGTTTGCGGGGTCATATACAGTCTGCAATCCAGGCAGAATTATGCCCACTTCAACATAGAAATTCTGTAAAAGTGCCGTTGTATCGAGTTCCATAAGATAGCGGCAGTTGAGCTCCATGCGCTCTCTGAAAATTCCACCCGTCACGTTCACTCTGTTTCTTTCAACTGCTTTCAGCATTGTCTGTACCTCCGTGTTATATATTTTTATTCTATAAATGAGCATTGTTCTAAAATGCCGTAAAAATCGCGATTTTGTAGGGCGTTCACGGACGCGCAATGCGCGCCCATACAATATGTAACCCGCACAAAATCAGGTATAGGGCGGGGGCTTGCTCCCGCCTGTTTCGCCCGAATAACCACTAAATCACCGTATTTTCAATATTTTTGTGTTAGGTTAATGCGTATGGGGCAAGCCCCCGCCCTACAAGCCTTGTGATAGTCTGAATTTGTGCATATTGACTGCACTGCTCATTTATAGATTGTATCATGGAGAGCAACACGCTGTATCTCGTTATCAAGGAGTTCAACTCGCAGAAGGGCTATCTCGGGGCGGACAAGATAAGCGCGGTGGATTGCGGTTATATCTTTGAAGACCTTGTGCGCCGCTTTTCCGAGTCCATCGGGGAGGAAGCGGGAGCGCACTTCACCAGCCGCGACATTATCTACCTCATGACCGACCTGCTGCTTTCCGACGCTGACCTTTCGAGGGGCGGCAACGTGACCGTTTACGATATGGCTATGGGTACTTCGCAGATGTTGGGCTGTATGGAGGAGCGCATTCATGAGCTCAATTCAGAGATGGACGTCACCTGCTTCGGGCAGGAGTTCAACCCCTCCACATTCGCTATCGCTAAGGCTGACATGATGATAAGGGGCGGTGACCCGAACAATATGCGGTTCGGTGACACGCTTTCGGAAGACCAGTTCAGCGGGTACAAGTTTCAGTACATGACCCGCTATTTCTACGAATATCAGGCGCCCGAGCGTGTTGAGGACATCATGCAAAGGCTGACCGCGATTGAGTCCGACATTCAGTCGAGCCTTGACGCTCTGTTCGGGGGTGGCAAGGAATGAGGAAGATGAAGGACAGCGGTATTGAATGGATCGGGGAGATACCGGAGAATTGGGAAATAATTAGGCTTAAAGCATTATTTGATTTTGCTAAGGGGGTGCCGTAAGCAACACCTTATCAACGATCATTTGGTAAAGTTTGGACGGTTGGTTTTACGATAATAACCAAAAGGACGAATTACCATGATTGATAGGATTTATAATCTTCGTGTAGGCGATATTCACGCCACTGAGTTTTCGGACGAGTTTAACAAGCTCTGTATCCCCTTTGAAAATTCACTGAACGAGGAGCAGATTGATGTATTCCACAAAATCCTTGACTGCGTGAGCGATACCGCCGCCGCTGAAATGAGAACTGCCTATAAGGTCGGCTTCAAGGACGGCGTGGAATTGATGAAGGTGCTTCATGACTAATAATACCATAACCTTGTTTTTCTTTTCAAAGATAGGTTAAGCCCCTGTTAGAATTTGAATAGTTAAACAGCCCTAAGAAATGACAGCAAGCATTTCTCAGGGCTTTTTATGGTTATTGACATAACCTTGCAGATAGGATATAATGATAATGCAACCAAACGCAACATAAAACGTATTTTTTTGACAAGTTTGATTGGTGGACGTTTTGCGAATGCCGTGTTATACTTTTCATAGAAACCGTATAAAGGAGGATCTCTATGAAAAAGGTATTGAAGATCACGGCAATAGTTATCGTTTCGCTGATAATTATTCTGTTAGTAGTTTTTGGAGTTTATTGGCATAATAATATGCACTGGTATGACAAGTATCAGAAAGCACTTGATAAGGTCGTTGCTGAGGAAAAACAGTTTACTCTGCCAAACGGTAATATCATCAATTACGGTGAAGTAGAAAACGACAAGCCCGCACTTCTTCTTATTCACGGACAAATGAGTGTATGGGAGGACTATGCTCTCGTAATGCCTGAGCTAAGTAAAAACTGGCATATTTATGCGGTCGATGTATACGGACACGGCGGTTCATCTCACGATGAGAGCCTTTACTATATTGATGTGAACGGCGATGACATTATCACATTCATCAATGAGGTAATCGGCGAACCGACAGTTGTTGCAGGTCATTCCAATGGTGCGTTGACTGCCGCCTACATTGCGGCTTACGGCGGAGAGAATATCGCAGGTGCAGTGCTGGAAGACCCGCCTGTTTTCTCCACGCAAGGTGAAGGCTGGGAGCAGAGCTTCGCATATCTTGACACCTACAAAAATCTCCACGATTACAATAATTCGGATAAGTCCGAGTGCTGGGAAGCCTATTATCTTCGTCATTGTTATTGGGGACAGCTTTTTATGAAAGACGCCATGCCGAGCATAGCAGACTATGCACAGAGCTATCACGAAAAGCACCCCGATGAGCCTGTGAAGATAGGTTTTCTGCCGTCCTCGATATGGTATGTGTTGCAATTTGGACAGGAGTATGACTTTGCATACGGAGAGCGATTTTATGACCTTACATGGAATCACGGGTTTACACATGAGCAGATACTTTCCGATATTGACGTACCCTGCGTTTATATCCATGCAAAGGAAGATACTGCTGAGGACGGGACATATCTCTGTGCGGCTTCCCGTGAACAGGCAGAACGTGCGGTATCGTATATCGGAGACAACTGCCGTCTTACCGAAACAAGCGACAACACCCATACTATCCATACTGCACACAGGGACGATTATATCAATGCGATCAATTCTTTGTTGAAATGAGGTAATATCATGCTGAAAGAAAACCTTATCATGCTTCGCAATATCCACGGCTTTTCACAGGAGGAGATTGCCGAGAAGATCGGCATATCACGGCAGGCTTACGCAAAATGGGAGAACGGCGCTACCGTTCCCGATATAGAAAAGTGTATGCGCCTTGCCGAGGTCTACGGTGTGACCATAGACAGCCTTGTGAAAACAACCACACTTGACGGTAAAGGTATTCTCCCTCCGCCGCAGAAGGGAAAGAATATCTGGGGTTCTGTGGTCATAAACGAGCGAGGTCAGCTTGTTATCCCCAAGGAAGTCAGGGAGAAATTCGGGCTGACAGGCGGTCAGAGACTGGTCGTTCTGACAGATGATAAGGAAGGTATTGCCCTTGTCCCTTCGGAGATGTTTGATAAAAAGATGCAGCAGGCAATGGAATATGCTTCTGTACAACCGAAGGAATAAAATATTGGGCATTGCTTTTCAGGCGGTTAGTTTTCCGCTCCACAAGGTCGGACGGTGCTGTGGGGATTCTCCGTTCCGCTGACGGCTATTGTCAAGCAGAGGTCGGCTCGGTGATGCCGTGAGTGGCTTCATACTGCCTGACACGGCGATAGAATGTGTTAGCCGACAAGCCCATTCTCCGCATAAAGTCCCTGCCCGTGATGTTCTTCGACTTCCATTCCCCATAAAGCTGACCGAACCTCGTCCAGTCGATCTCAGTGGGTTTCCGTCCCGTGTACTTGCCCTGTGTCTTAGCAATCTCGATGCCCTCACGCTGTCGCTGTTTGAGCTGTTCACGCTCCAACTGAGAGAGGGCGACAAACACGGTCAACATGAATTTGCCTGACGGAGTATCGGTGTCGATATTCTCCTTGTGGCTAACGAGGGTAACGCCCTTTTCGTTGAGGGTGTCGATGATGTTCAGCAAGTCCTTTGTTGAACGCCCCAGACGGCTGATGCTCTCAATGTAGAGTGTATCGCCCTCACGCACATAGTCAAGCATTGTCCTGAGCTGAGGGCGGTCTGCGTTTGCCCCTGACAGCTTTTCAGAGAAGATACGGTCAACCTGATAGTCGCACATGATCTCCTGCTGTCTTGCTGTCTCCTAATGCTCCGTAGAAACACGGATATAACCTATTTTGCTCATATTTGTTTTCCTTTCTGATGTAAAAATATTTTTCTTTCTGTTGATTACTTGTTGACTTATAGGCGGTGATGATGTATAATTATTGATGAGGGCAGGCTTTCGGCTTGCTCGTGTAAATCGTAATTTAACTGTGAAAGGAGTGTTGCGTATGAAAACGATAATAATAAACTATAAATGAGCAGTCCAAAAAACTGCACAAAAAATAAAGACAACCGCTCCAAAATGAGTTATAATGTAAGTACCACCAAAC
>CACYSH010000031.1 GCA_902776945.1 uncultured Ruminococcus sp. | reverse complement strand
AACGTCCGCGCCGACCTTGTTTCAAAGCTCACGGGTGTATGCGCCGATCGCGCCGCCGCCGAAGACCTTCTCGAAGAATACTGCACCGAGAAAAAGGTAGCTCTGCCGCTGCCGCTGCCGAATGTCGCCGTCTGCCCGTTCTGCGATAATACGTTCGCCAAAAAGGGCGGTAAGCTGCCCGAAAGCTGCCCTGTCTGCGGAAAGTCATTTATCATGAAATGCCCGAAATGCGGCAAAAAGGTCAACTACGCCGAAAAACGCGAATGCTGCGGATTCAATTTCGACATCTATCTTACTCTCGAAAGGATATGCTCCGACGCGGAACGCTTTGCGCAGAGTTTAGAGCTTGATTACGCCGAAAGTCTGCTCGGTGACGCTGAAAAGCTGTGGAAAGACTTCCCGCGAACCGCCGAAGTGCGCTCGCTCATTTCCTCGAAGAAAAAGCTGGTGGGCGGACTGCGCACCGAGCTTGACATAGCTCTCGCGGAAAACAGAATGTACGCTGCCCGCGAGCTGCTCGGCGACATACGGAAAAAGCTGCCCGGCTATACCGATCTGTCTGCCGAAACGAAGATAAACAGCTCTGTCGCAGAATCGGAACAGCTGTTCGCTCAGTTTGAAGCGGAAAATCTGCCTAACGAACGGCTGAAAATCCTTGTGAAGATTTCCGCGCTGACTGCCGATTTCCCCGAGCTTGACGCGCTTATGGGTTCTATCCCCGTGAGCGGTGTAAAAAACGTCAATGTGACGAGCGAGCAGAACTCCTGCCGCGCCGACATCGTTTGGGAATCCGACAACGAAGCCGGAACCGCCGAATATATCGTAATGCGAAAGGCTTTCGGCAGATGTCTTGGCGAGGATGACACGGAGGCTGTCGAGGTCGCAAAAACTGCCGGAAAGGCATTTTCCGACAGCGGCATAGAAAAAGGCACCGCGTATTATTACTCGGTAATGGCGGTCAGGGGCAGCAAGCGTTCGGAGCTTGTTCACGCGCCCGAGCCTGCCATAATCTACCCCGTGCTGCCGCCGCCTGTCATCAACTGCGAGGAGACCGCCATTCAATGCTCGTGGGCGGGCGGTACGGGAAAGATGTCCTGCGAGGTGTTCAGGCTTTCCGACCCTATGGAAAAACGCTACGGCAAGGGCGTAAGAGTGCGCGAGACCAGCGTGAACGGCTTTTCCGACAGCGGGCTTAAACTCGGCGAGAAGTATTATTACAATATTTTCCTGACCGTTACGTCAGAGGGCAAGCGTTACGTTTCCGAGCCTGTGTGCGTCAGCGGATTTACCGCGAAAAGGAGCAGTCCTCTTGCGATAGAAGTCCGTGCCTGCGATGATAACGGCGGCTATGAAATAGAAATAACCGAAGGCAGAGAGCAGACCAGCGCTGTGCAGTTCTATCTTGCAAAGGACAGGGCGCTCACAAGGGGCAGCACCGTGCAGCTTGACCGCCTGACGGGTATGCTGGGTATGAAGCGCATGGAAGCCTGCGAGCTTTCGCACGGCAATTTCCGCATAAATCTTGACAAGAGCGAAGCGGGCTATCTCTACGCGATGAACGTCAAGAACGGCACGGCGGTCGCGGGTGATTCGGTTTTTGTGGAAAACGTCCCGATGATACCCGTAAAGTCCATTCGAAACGACGGCACGGCGCTCCATATCGAGCTTGAATACTTCCCAAAAAACGCCGATATGCTGTTTGTCACCTACTCTTTTGACGGCTATCCTAAGAGCATAAGCGACGGCACAAGGCTCCGCGTGAACAGTTCGAACTACCGCCGCGAGAACATCGTTATCCGCAGCATAGAGCAGAAAAACTACTATATAACGGGCTTTGTGCGTGCGGGCGGCAATGAACGCGCCGTGTTCCGCACGATATACGCTGGCGGCGCTAAGACCGAGCTTATGTATTCGTTCGCGTACAGTATGCTTTCGGGTCTGCGGCTGAATGTGCGTTTCCGCGAGTCATCGGAGCTGCCCGAGCTTACCGTGCGTTATATGCTGGGGGCTGTTCCCGTAAACGAGGAGCTTGGTTCGGAGCTGTGTACTGTTCCCGCCGATAAAACGCCGTCAAAGAGCTTTTCCGTAAACCTCTCAAAACTGACCGACGTAAGACCCGCCGACAATATGTGCGCAAAAGTATTTGTTAAATCCCCCGCCGACAAGAACCGCTTTATTCCCCTGCTCGACGAGGGGAAAAGTCCCAAGCTCAAAGGAAGATGAAATTTATATGACAGCAGCAGTCAATACCGCGGCAACGGAACATAAAAGAATAAAATGGATAGATTCATTGAAGGGCTTCGCGACTGTCTGCGTCGTACTCGGACACGTTGCCGACGGCTACATCGGAGCGGGGCTGTTCCCCGAACACGGGAGCGTTCTTAACAATGTCTTCAACGTGCTCTATATGTTTCATATGCCGCTGTTTTTCGTACTCAGCGGAATGGCTTTTCAGACCGCCTACGGCTCCGAAATACGAGAAAAAGGGCGCTCCGAAAGGCTGCGGGGACAGCTGATAAATATCATGCTGCTTTACTTTTTCTACTGCCTGCTGATCGGGTGCTTCAAAATAATGTTTTCAGGCTCGGTAAACAAGCCTGTCGGCGTTAAAGACCTGCTGCTGTTGTGGGGAAAGCCGATTTATCCGTACTGGTATTTTTATGTACTGGCGGTCTTTTATGCGGTATTCAGTATAAAGCGCGTTATTTGCATGAAAAGCACGGTGCTTTTTCCGATACTTTTCTGCATGAGTTTCGCAGGAACTTACGCCGATACTCGCGACTGGTTCCAGGTGCAGCACATTCTGTTCAACGGACTGTTCTTCTTTCTCGGCATTTCATACATAAACGGAGACCTCATTAAGCTCTTTTCGCCAGTTCCTGCGGCGGCGGTATTTGCCTTTTCGTGCGTTACGGCGGCGCTTTTCTTTAATGACAGCAGATATGTATATAACGTCCCGGTCATCAATACCGTGACCGCGTTCGGCATTTCGGTCGGACTGATATGCTTATTCTCGGCTGTCAGGTTCTTTAGCGAGCTTAAACTGCTGCCATATATCGGCAGACATTGCCTTGAAGTATATTTGCTGCATTGCTTCCTGACCGCAGGCAACCGAACGATATTCGCAAAGCTCGGCATAAATAATTTTTACATAAGCGTGATGCTGAATCTGCTTATCAGTACCTCTCTGCCGCTGATTTTCGGTATTATTGCCGATAAGCTCGGGTTTTACGAGCTGTTTTTCAAGCCGTACAGATCTTTGCTTTCGTGCAGGGAAAAAGCCGCCAAAAGACATAAAAATCAGGAATGACAATACTGACTTGCTGAATTATTCATTACTGCGTTTTTGTTAGATTTTCTTGAATTTGCCGATTTTAATTTTGTACCGATTTGATTTTTGCTGCTTCTCACGAGACTTGAACCGTGCAGTCTCTGGGGTGAACCCTTCCTAAGACTTTTGGTTTGCCTTCACTTTGACGAAAATGCTTATTTATAGAACGAAAAACGAAAGATGTGAAAGACTATGGATTTGGTAAGATCGACCGTCTGCCCGTATTGCTATAACAAATTCCCTAACTCGAAGATAATATGGCGGTGCAGCTCGGGCAGCTGCAAGAGACCCGAAAATCTCGAAGAGGACGGCAAATACAGCGAGTACCACGACGTTCACGGAGCCGCCGCCCGCCGTATGCCGCATATCATCACCGCAGGTAAGCCCAAAAACGGCTTTGTTCAATGCGATAAGTGCGGCGAATTTACCAACGTCGCGATCTGCCCCGAGTGCCACAGCATTCTCCCCAAGACCGATGAGAATATCATTATCTCCATAATCGGCGCTCCGAGCGCGGGCAAGAGCTACTTCGTCGGCACGCTGCTCAAACAGCTC
The DNA here is from genome assembly GCA_902776945.1 of uncultured Ruminococcus sp. GTDB lineage: Bacteria > Bacillota > Clostridia > Oscillospirales > Ruminococcaceae > YE71. Next base: position 19,483 of record CACYSH010000031.1, on the reverse strand, counting down.
AACGAAAAGCTCTCGGCGTTCTCCTGCGGTATGCAGTTCACCACGACTGAATCCCGCGAGATGTACGAAAACAAGTTCGAGCGCAATTTCGAGCGCGGCGTGCCTGTTCCAGCGACCAAGCCGCCCGCCGAAAACATGAATATCGTCGGCGCGAATCTGCCTATCCTCTGCGACCTTACCGACCGCCACCTGAAAAAGCGCACGTTCACGTTCTTTGACGCGGCGGGCGAGAATTTCGAGAACGAAGGCATAATGCGCTATGTAGCGCCATATATCAGCCATTCGAGCGCGATCATACTGCTCCTCGACCCTACGCAGATACCCTACGTCAATAACGCGCTTGCAGAGGAAAATCCGCGTATGCGTCTGCGCGACCCGAAGGACAGCGTTTCCTACGAGTCGATACTCACGAATACGATAAGCGTTATACATCAGCACACGCGCTCGTCGGGCAGGATAAAGATACCGCTTGCGGTAGGCTTTTCCAAGTGGGACTTGATCGAAAATTCTCCGCTGCTGCGCCCCGACGAAAACAGCGCGATACTCAGACCCAGTCCGCATTTTTCGCAGGGTTTCCGCAAGATAGACTGTCAGAATGTCAGCCTTGAGATCGAGGGCTTGCTTGCGGCGTGGGGGTGTCAGAATTTTACTGTGCGGGTGAAACAGAGCTTTACGAAGGTCAATTTCTTTGCGTTCTCGGCGATAGGAGCAAGTGCGGACGAGCGCGGTAATGTGCCGATAGTAGTTCCGAAAAGAGTGGAAGACCCGTTTTTGTGGCTGCTGAATGAACTGGGAATGATAGTAAAGTAACAAAAAGCAGGAGTGAGGGCAAACCAAAAGTCTTAGGAAGGGGTGGCACGAACAAGTTCGTGCAAAGGGTCTTCCCCCAGAGACTGAGCGGTTCAAGCATCAAAACGGAGAAAGACAACAGCGCGGACAAAAATAAAATCGGCAATTCTAAAAGAAAGCCGGGAAAAATCAGAAGTTAAAAGCTCTGCAAAACAGTACGGAAACGAATGAATTGCCGATTTTAATTTTGACCGTTCAACCCTGCGTATTTTTGGGGATTTGTTGGCTTTGCTTAGTTACGCCTGCGGCGCAAATGAGGCTCTGCCCCATGCCCCGCCGGGGGCTGCTCTGCCCCCGGCATGAACGCTAAAGCGTTCATGCAAACCCCTCGCCAGCGCACCGGCGCTGGATCCGGTGTCCTGTCTTCACTTTGCGGGGCTTTGCGCATTTTATTAAAACGCTCATTTATAGTTCTATCTTTTTCTTTGATTTCACGGGGGTGAATGTATGACAATCGAACAGTCGATATATACGCATACAAAGGTTCGGCGGGATACGCGCTCTACCGGCTTCGGCTACTACTCGCTTACGCCCGGCATGGAACAGCTTTTTAAGGAAAACCGCCTGCTTGCCGCCGCTTCTATGAACTATATATCCCCGCGCAATTCCGAGCTTTGGTGGGTGACTGACGAACAGGACGTTACCCGCCGCGATGAACTGGAATCGGAACGCATTCGGACGCACCACCCCGAAACATTCTCTTACAGGCTTTTCGATACCAATGCAGGAAAGCTCTCGGCGCTTATTTACGGCAGGAATCTTGGCAGAGACCTCTCCCCGCTTACCCGCGACGGCAATATCCTCGTGAATACCTTAGCCGCCGACCCGGCAGCGCTCGAACTCTACCCTTACGAATACTACGGCAGTACCGCGCTTTTCATTGACTGCGAAAGAGGATTTTTCTTAAACGCAGACTTCCCCGACGGTGCTCCAGCCCCCGATCTGCCTAACCCCGACACGATACCGAAGGGCAGCGCTCCCGACCCCGACGAGGTGGCTGAGTTCATCAATAACGAAGACCGCCTGCCGCTGCTGCGCTCAATGCTCAACTGCCTGATGAAAATAAACGACGGCGGCAAGCTCAAACGCATAATCATCTGCGATTGCAAGGAAAATATTATTTACTGGACTGCCGCGCTCTCGATCATCTATCCGCGAGAAACGGCGCTCGGGCTGACGTTCTCGACTTACAGCTTTTTAGGCGGCAATCCCGACGATTTCTCCCCTGTTTACGACGATGTTATGCTTTGCGGCGTTTATACCCCGACCGTCAACGGCGACCCGGTCTCGCGCCGCGCCACCAATTACGAGCCGTCGGCAGAACAGGCTAACACCGAGACCGCGCTTTTCGACTTCGAACAGGGCATTTTTCCTGACGATACCGACGAAAACGCCTACTTCGGCGTGTTTATTGAAAGCGCTTTCGAGACCGACCTTCGGCTTATCGACAGCTACAAGGATTTCATCGCCGAAAGGACTTCCTGCCGCACGCTTGGCAGCGATTACGCAAAGGGCTACGGCTATTACACAATTACCCGCCTGAAAAATGAATACAGTCTGCGCTATATCGCCGACGCGGTTGATTTTGCTCAAAAATACATGACCCCCGCCGACCTGAAAGAGCTGCTCGACATCTCTTTTGCCTGCGGGTTCGAGTCCGACGAGGCGGAACGGCTTTTCGGAGAACTTCTTGCGGCGGCGGGCAGCGCGGCAGACGGCGGGTTCATCAGCGCGGAACAGCTTGCGGAAAGCTCCGCGGGAACGCTGCTGAACTGTTTCCGCAAGGAGGAAACCTCACGCGGCGCTTACTACGGGCTTAAAAAGCAGCTTGAAGAAGCGCTCGGCAGACAGGGCATACCTCTCGAAAGGGCTTTTTTAAGCAGAATGCCGCATGACGAGCTTGAAAGCTACTGCACCGCGCCCTGCAAGCGCTGGCGGCTGGCGGAACTCGCGGGCATGATCTCGCGGCACGTTTCGGCGGAGGAACGAACGGCTCCCTTCGGTACGGCAAAGCTCGAAAGAATACTGCTGCGGATAAGCAGACGGCTCATAATCTCCGAAAAGAACGACCGCAGTGGGCTGATGTCGGCGCTTCTGGACGGCTTTAACGGCGACACGGCGATAAGCTATTTCTGTGCGGTGTTCCGTTTCCTTGCCGATAAACCCGAGATACGCGCCGAGCTTGGCGGCTGTCTGGGGCGGCTCTGTCTGCGTTCGCGTGGTAACGCTCTTGCCGAGCTTATCGCCCTTGCCGATAAAGAGGATATACTTGACAGCACTATCGAAAGTGTGACCGAAGCCGCTATGGAAGAGCTTACGGTTTACGAACGCGCAAGGCTGTTTTCGGAGCTTATCAGGCAAAGCGGCGGCAGACTTGACGACCGTTTCGAGAGCTTTGAGCGCTGTCTTATCCCCGATACGGAGGAACAGCTGCCCGAAAGCATATATATCCGCTATGAATTTACCTATGACGCAGGAAGGCTTGACGATACCACGCTTAACGGGCTGATAAACGAGTATTTCCGTGCGGCGGCTGAGGTCTCGGGGCGCTATTCGATAGATGAGGAGACAGGTCTGCGCCTGCTTGAAATGACTTCCCTTGCCCGCGACCCGGCGGCGCTGCTTGACGGTCAGCCCGAGCTTGCAAGCGTGGAATCGCTCATTTTCGCTAAGGTCTTTGCGGAGGAGCGCGAAACGACAAATATGTATCCCCCGCCCGGCATTCTGTCGTTTATCGACTTCGGCGGAATGACTGAGGCGGAGCGTTCGGAGAGCGTCCGCGAGCTTGGGAATGCCTTCTGCCGCCGCAGTATGGCTCTTGACAGCGCACTTGATGTGGAGTTTCGCCGCTTCATCGACACGGGGGAAAACCGCAATGACAGGCTGATCTCGGAGATATTTGCGGCATGGGCGGAGGAACTGGCGACGATACGTCCGGCGGGGTATCTGCGGCTGATCGGGCAGGTGATGGCAATGTCCTCGCCGTTTATGCGCGGGGGCTTGCTGCTCGGGAATGTGTTGTTTGAAAGGCGCATCACGCCCGATGAGATACGTCCTTATGTCTTTGAGAGGGGCTGTCTGAAAGCGTTGGGCGGTACGGCGGGGCTTGGCAGACTTGAAAAGCTAATGGACGAGATAACCGCGATATATGAGAGCCGGGCGGTAAAATCGCCGTTCGGGAAGATAAGGTCAAAACTCGGCAACTCAAAAAAGATAAAGGATAAAAGATAAAGAGCGCAAAGCCCATGAAAAACGCAAAGCAAGGGACGGACACGGAGTCCAGCGCCTGTGCGCCGGTGAGGGGTCAACCGCACGATTGCACGAACTCGTTCGTTCCGCGACTCCTATAAAAACTGTGGAATAACCGCGAGTTGAGCGGTCAAAATTAAAATCGGCAATTTAAAGAGAAAGCCCACAAAAAAACACAAATGAATAGCTCTGCAAAATGTGACGGAAACGAATAAATTGCCGATTTTCGCAGAGAAAAGCGCGTGACAGGCATATTCTTCAAGGTTGGGTCAGTATTTGCGGGCGGACTGGCGGGAGCAAGCCCCCGCCCTACAAGCCCCCGCCCTACAAGCATTGTGCGGGCGGTCGGTAAATTCGATTCGGCTGGGTGATTCACGGGCTGCAATAAATGTTTAAAAATCAATATCGCAGTAAATGAGCGTTTATGTCACTTTGCACAAATGTCCTACGTTTGGGCAGACAACGCGGTGACGGTTTTGCAAGCTCCTAAAAGCCTTGAAAATCAAGGCTTTGCGCCACTCCATGACAATGTGACAGATTTTTTCTATACTCTTTTATATATATAATTATAGAAATACTATAAATGAGCAGCGCCGTCAACTTGTACAAAACTTGACTATCACAAGGCTTGCAGGGCGGGGGCTTGCTCCCGCCGTCCTCGTGAAAAGGCTTTATCTAACGATGATTATTTACGCAATTTGACAAAACGCGCTCATTTATAGTAGAAATACATAAAACTTTTCTTCCGTGTAAAGAGTATATTTTTTCTGTTACATTGTCACTTACACCCGAAAATGCCCTGTTTTCAATGGTTTTATGCGTGACAATTTTTAATTTTTTTGTCACGAGCTGTCACAAAAGCGGCAAAACTGTCACCGAAATGGTATTATCTGTGAATGAATTTTTATGCGGTACAATAAATCGCCTGCAAGAGCTCGCTCATTTACAGGCAAATAATGAAAAACAATACTTCATCGGAGGAACATCATGAAAGAAACGCGGAGAAAAATAAAATCTGTAGTGAAAAGAATAACCGTCATGCTTTCCGCAGTCTTGCTCATGATGACATTCGGAGAGTTGCCGGCAGAAGCCACGATCTCGGGAAAGCTGATCCCCGACGACGCTGTGGAATACGAGGGGCATTTCTATAAGGTCTACGACGATCTTAAAGACAACAAAAAGGCGACGTGGGAAAAAGCCAGCAAATTCTGCAAGCGGCGCGGCGGACATCTTGCCGTCATAACCACGCCCGACGAGGACGAATTTGTCGCGGACTACCTCTCGGGCAAGGGCTTCAAGAGCGTTTTCTTCGGGCTGTATTTCGAAAACGGCGAATGGCGGTGGGTCAATGACGAGCCTTTTGCTTACTCGAACTGGGGCGAAAGCAATCCCGACGGCGGCGGCGAAGACCCCTACGGGCAATATTACAAGCTCTATTCGCTAAGGAAATGGAACGATACGCAGTTCGGTTTTGACAGCTGCGCTTATGTCTGCGAATGGGACAGCGGCACGAAGGTCTCGGAAGCGGCGATCGGCGACGCGGAACGCCTTATTGAAAAGAACAAGCTCGACAAGCTCGGCGACAGCTACTACCGCGTGTTCAACAATCCCCTGCCGCAGAACGAGGCAGCCGAATTTTGCCGCAATATGGGCGGACATCTTGTCTACATCAACGACGCAAAGGAACAGGCATTCGTCAACGACATGATCTCCAAGACAGGCAAGCGCAATATGTACTGGATAGGTGCCGAAAAAAGCGAAAACCGCTGGAACTGGCTGAACGGCATAAGGATAAACGGCTATTCCAACTGGACGACCAAAAATTCCGACAATACCTCAGAGAAAGCGGTCTGCGCGGTAATAAATACCGGCTCCAACAGATACGACATTGGTTCGTGGGTGGCTGAACCTGCACAGGGAACTATCAGCCGCGAGTCGGAATACTACATTAACATCGGCTTTGTCTGTGAATGGGAACTGGTGTGCAAATCCGACGAGGGCGAGTTTATCGCACACGAGGAAAGCGAGTGGAAGGTCAAGACCGAAGGCAGCTGCGATTCGGGCGGCGAGCGGTACAAGCACTGCGTTCGTTGCGGCGAAGTGACCGACACCGAGCGGCTTAACCCCGAGCCGCACAATTTTGAACAGCGCGGATTGATCGGCAATCTGAATATACCCGGCTTTTCGAATTTTGTCTGCGTAAAATGCGGCAAGCACAGTTATTCCATTGACTGGACGCGGATTTGGATAATCCCGACGGCGATAATCGTCTATATAATTTTCACATCGGCGTATTTCCGTGCGAGGGACGATTTTGAGGGTAAGGCGATGTCACAGAAGGTGAGTATCTTAACAAAGCGGCTGCCGAGAGCGTTGTTTGTGTTGGTGCCGGTAGCAACGGTGCTTGTCACGGTGTTGATAGCTATATATAAATAGTAGAAATGCCTGCGAGATATTCGCGGGCGTTTTTTATACTGCCCTCTATTCTATTGCGGCATTTGGAATAGAGGGCAGTATATAAAGAAAGATAAAAGGTATTACGAACCGCAAAGCCTACGAAAAACGCGGGGCGGCAGGAATCCCGCCGAGAGAGGATAACCGCCCCGTGAATCTTCCCTACCGTGCGGAAATTCTGACATTCGCGCAATTCGTTTGCGAAAATAGCTTCGCTCTTTCGCAAAATAAAATCGGCTTGGATCCTTGCTGATTTCATGATGCTTGAACCGCTCAGTCTATGTGGGAAGACCCTTTGCACGAACTTGTTCGTGCCACTCCCTTCCTAAGACTTTTGGTTTGCCCGCGTTGTGCGTTTTTTTGCTTTGTGCATTTTGACAAAAGTGCTTATTTATATTTTTCTCTCTTGACAAAGCGTGAGTAACGTGGTATAATAAGTTATACAAATCATACTTAATGCACATAACTCACTATTTCAACATAGCATACTTTACGGGAGGCGGTCAATATGAAGGCACCAAAGGGAAAATTTGTCTGGACGGCTACGGTCGGCGAAAAGGGTCAGATCGTTATACCAAAACAGGCACGCGATATTTTCGGGATAAATCCGGGCGATACTATCGTTCTTTTGGGCGACATAAAACGCGGTATAGCTATCCCGCCGAACGGCGCGTTCAATCATCTGCTCGAACAGGCATTCAGCGACAAGGAGAGTGACGACGAATGAAAAGGATAGCCATGTTCTGCATTCCCGCACACGGTCACACCAACCCCATGCTGCCCGTCGCGGCGGAGTTGGTAAAACGCGGCAATACCGTCCGTTTCTACTCCTTCGACGAGTTCGGCGAGAAGATCGCCGCCACAGGCGCGGAGTTTGTTTCGTTGAGCGGCTTTCTTCCCGACCTCACCGAAAAGGAAGAACAGGGGCTTAAAGCCGTGAAGATAACCGAAATGACCAAACAGGATATTCGCATAACCATACTTCTCAACGACTTTTTTGCGGAGGAATTTGCGGGCTTCAAGCCCGATGTAGTTTACAGCGATTCCGCCTGCTTCTGGGGAAAACTGAACGCCTGGAAATTTGGCGTGCCGCTCGTGGTATCGACAAGCACGTTTGCGTTTAATCAAATGTCGTCGCAGTATATGAAGCACTCCCCTGCCGAAATGGCTGACCTGATCTTCGGTCTGCCTAAAATGAACGCCGAAATGAAAAAGCTCGAACCGCTCGGCTACAAAACAAAGGGCTTTCTTTCGCTGGTGGCGAGCGACAACGATACCGATTCGGTGGTATACACCTCAAAGGGCTTTCAGCCGTTCGCCGAAACGTTCTCCGATCACTACCTGTTTATGGGTCCTTCGCTGCGGACAAATACCGCTCCCGATAAGGACAAGCCCCGCCCGCTTATCTATATCTCAATGGGAACGGTCATCAACGACCGCCCCGATTTTTACAAAAACTGCATAGCGGCGCTTGGCGGCATGAACGCCGACGTTGTCATCTCCTGCGGAAAGACGGTGGATATTTCCTCGTTCGGCAGCCTGCCCGAAAATATCCGTATGTACCCGACTGTCGATCAGCTCGATGTGCTGTCGAAAGCGGACGTTTTTATCACGCACTGCGGCATGAACAGCGTTTCCGAAAGCCTTTACATGGCGGCACCGATGGTGCTTTATCCGCAGACAGGCGAACAGGAGGCTGTCGCAAGGCGGGTGCGCGAGATCGGCGCGGGCGAGTATCTTAAAGACGATTCGGCAGACGGCATTAAAACCGCCGTTACAAATATTCTTGAAAACGCCGCGTTTGCAAAGGCAGCGCGTGAATGCTGCGACGAGCTGCGAGCCTGTCCCGGCGTTAGCGGAGCCGCAGAGTTCATTGAGAACGCGCCGCACACCTCCGACGCGCCCGACCCACTGAAAGCCCTCAACAGCGAAAGCGGCAGGTATATGTGGGTTTTCCGCATAGCAGTCGTTATTCTTGTGGCTCTGACATGGGTATTTCTTGGCAAGGGGTATTTGTGGATAATCGGCGTTATAGTGGGGGTGTTTTCCACGCCGATAAGGAACGCCGTGAGCAGATATGTTTTCAGGAAGAATTATCCGGGCAGGACTGCCGCCGGAGCGTGAACAAATAATAACCGAAACAATAAAAGCAAGGTTCGACCGTTTGCCGAGCCTTGCTTTTGTACAATATTAACATTTTAAACATTGACACACAGAACTGTTTGTGATATAATAATACTTGATCGAACAATAATTGCGTTTATTGATAGTTAGCGAGGAATACACAAACGATGATCGACTCTCACATTCATCTTTCAAGAATACAGTATCAAGGTGAATTTCCATATCTCACCTTTAAAGAAGATAAGTATTCGATCGAGAGAGGAACATTGGACGAATTGATACAGCAGTTTATTACTGCAGGAATATACGCCTGCATCGAGCCGGGCATAGAGATAAACACAAACGAAATGATACTTGCCCTCGCAGACAAATACAAGGGTTTTCTGTTTCCTGCCGTCGGAGTACATCCGACCCGCACGTTCAGGTTACTTTCTTACGACGATCACGGGGTTTCGTCTGTACAAAGGCTCACTTGGGAACAGCGGTCGATCTTGGAAAAATGCGCCGCGTCGCCGGAGGTCGTTGCTATCGGCGAGACCGGTCTTGATTATCACCTTGAACTAACCGAACAGCACCGAACGCACCAGAAAATGTGGTTCATATATCAGCTCATACTGGCTCACAGGCTTAAACTGCCCGTTATACTGCACATTCGCGATGCGGACGACGACGCGCTTGAAATTCTGCAAAGATACAGAGAGCTTTTGCACGGCGGAGTGTGCCATTGTTTTACAGGCTCTGCCGAAACTGCACACCGATACACAGACCTGGACTTGAGGCTCGGCATCGGCGGAGCGCTGCTTATCGACTCGCCGAATCAAAGGGAACTGGAGCAAGCTGTTGCGCTGACACCGCTTGAATATCTGTTTCTCGAAACTGACAGCCCGTATGTAAAGCCGACCTGCTCCGATTTTACAAAAAGGCAGCTGCAAAAGGCACGAAACACCTCGCTTATTCTTCCTGCTGTCGCTAAACGCATAGCAGAGCTTAAAAATATTTCAGCCGCAGAGGTCATGCGGATAACTGCCGAAAATACTGTCAGGCTTTTCAGACTTCAGAACAGACTTAAATACCCCGTCAGATAAGACTTGCATTTTTTCATAAAATAATTTTATACCTTTTTTCGGATATTGTAATTTTAAAAATTTATGATATAATATTATCAACCAAAATTGAAAGGGAGTGTGTCTTATGAAGGTGATTATTCTTAACGGAAGTCCCCGCGCCAACGGGAACACAATGACGGCTATAAAGGAGCTTGAAAATACCTTTGCGGCAGAGGGCGTTGAAACTGAGGTAATCCGTATCGGCGACAAGGCTCTGCGCGGGTGCATAGCCTGCGGCAGATGCGCAGAGATCGGCAGATGTGTTTTCAACGACATCGTGAACGAGATCGCGCCGAAGTTCGAAACGGCTGACGGGCTTATTGCCGCCTCGCCGGTCTACTATGCGTCGGCAAATTCCACGCTTATCGCCTGTTTGGACAGACTCTTTTACAGCACACCCTTCGACAAGACAATGAAGGTCGGCGCGGCGGTGGCGGTAGCGCGGCGCGGCGGCTGCTCCGCCACATTTGACGAGCTGAACAAGTATTTCACGATAAGCGGTATGCCTGTGGCTTCAGGCTGCTACTGGAACAGCGTTCACGGCAGACTTCCCGGCGAAGCAGATCAGGACGCTGAGGGCTTGCAGTCGCTCAGGATTCTTGCGAGGAACATGACCTTCCTTATGAAAGCGATAGCGCTTGGCAAGGAGAAATACGGTCTGCCCGACAAGGAGGCTCGTGTTTTCACAAATTACATAAGAGATTGAATTTTATTGGTCTTTTGACGAATTGTGTAACTGTTTCAAGCTCATATAACAGCACTGTATCCGACAACAGGTGCAGTGCTGTTATATTTAGACAACAAAAACACCCGACTGCACGAAAACTCATGAAATCGGGTGAGATTTAAAGCTGGTAGTCGGACTCGAACCGACGACCTGCGCATTACGAATGCGCTGCTCTACCAACTGAGCCATACCAGCTTCAATACAACAGTGTAATTATATCACAATAACGCATAGAAGTCAAGTCCAAAGGTGCTATGTTAATATATTTTTTACATTTGTGTGTGATCTGATTCCGATTCGGCTGGAAATCGGGCGAATTATCCCAAAAAGTTAATAATATCCGCTTGATATTACTTATCTTTTGTGATATAATATCTCAGTCGGAAATTCAGGCTCAGTTTCAGAAAGGAATCACTATTATGAAAGAAATATCAAAGCTCATGACATACCGCGACAGCATCAAGGTCGTAGACGCTACTATACGGGACGGAGGACTTGTCAACGACTTCTGCTTCGACGACAGCTTTGTGCGCGGACTGTATCTCGCAAATATCAAGGCGGGCGTGGATTATATGGAATTTGGCTACAAGGGCGACAAGGAAATGTTCGACCCCGAAAAATTCGGCAAGTGGAAATTCTGCGACGAAGCTGATCTGAGAACTATCGTAGGCGATAATGACACCGATCTTAAGCTCGCTGTTATGGCAGACGTTGGCAGATGCCGCTACAAGCAGGACATTATCCCCCGCGACGAAAGCGTTATCGACCTCATCAGAGTAGCGACCTATCTGAATCAGATACCGACCGCTGTTGACATGATCGAGGACGCAAAGCGCAAGGGCTACGAGGTAAGCTGCAATATCATGGCGATCTCGGCGGCGCAGGAGGCGGACGTTCGGACGGCTCTCGACATTCTGGGGCAAACACCTGTTGACGTTATCTACATCGTGGACAGCTTCGGGGCGCTCTATCCCGAGCAGATGCAGCGTATCGCGGCGCTGTATGTCGAGTACGCCGAGAAGTACGGCAAGAAGATAGGTATTCACGCGCACAACAATCAGCAGCTGGCGTTTGCAAACACTATCGAAGCAGTGGGCGACGGCGTTGACTGGCTCGACGCGACATACGCGGCGCTCGGCAGAGGTGCGGGAAACTGCGCTATGGAACTGCTGCTGGGATTCCTGAAAAACCCGAAGTACAACGTTTTCCCGGTGATGAAGTTTATCGAGCAGCACGTCAACAAGCTGCGCGACGAAGGAATGGTATGGGGCTACGATCTTCAGTATCTGATGACGGGGCTTCTGAACCAGCACCCGAGAACCGCGATAGCCTTCACGAAAGACGGCAGGCGCGATTATGCCGAGTTTTACAAGGAAATCGTGGCAATGGATTGATAATCAGCGAAGAATTAATAGTTAATAGTGAACAGTTAAGGTGTCCGCTTCGCGGACGTTATTGCGTTCGCTTCGCTCCGCATAATATTCGGCAATGATTTGTGATTATTATAAAATTATAAAATGACGAGCGAAACGAGATTATGTGCGGCTGCATAAACAAGCTCATGCAGCCGCATGGCATCGCCGAAGGCGATGCCATAACTATTAACTATAAAAGAGCAGCTGCGAACTCCCGCAGACTGCTCTTTTTTGAAATATCATACCAGCTCGATATTATATATCCTCAGCCAATGGTTTATCTGAATGAGATACGCCATGATCTGCGGGTCGTTCATCAGCTGACCGAACCACGCCGTATGCTCCCCGCGATACATCAGCCGCTCGATCTCGCTGCGTTTCACCAGCGCAAGCAGCGGACACCCCACCTGCGAAAGCTCCTCCGCCAGACGCTCCCTCACCGCCCGTTCGTAAGCCGGGTTATGCGTTTTCGGATAGGGCGACTTCTTCCGCCGCAGGACTTTCTCGGGCAGCAGCCCCCTCGACTCCGCAGCCGCCCGCAGCAAGCCCTTCTCACGCCCTTCCCAATCCTTGAATTTCCAGGGAACGCGGCTGAGATACTCCATTATACGGTGGTCGCAGAAAGGCACTCGCACCTCAAGCCCCCAGTACATGGACATTCTGTCCTTGCGCTCAGTAAAGGTCACAAAAGAATATAAGAATAAATGGTTAATTGGTATATTTTTGTTTTTCGAAAACGTTTTTTAATATATGGTTTAAATGAAGTTCTCAAAAAAGTAGCTTGTACTTTCTTTTTTTTTCGTATGTTGTAAGAAGTGCATAATAATGATATGCCTGAATTGTCCAAATCAATGAAATTTTGTAATAAGTATTGACTTTTTTTATGAGATGTATTATAATATATTTGTAAAGAAAAAGAACGCGGTACAAGGCTAAGTCGGCTGACGTTCTTTTTTTAGAATAATTATCGCAATCGTTTTCGCGGCAGATGTACCGCTGCGGCGTTATTATTCAATCGTTTCTTTTAACTTTTTCAGGGAGGGTCATTTATTATGAGCAAATCTTTTAAGCGAGTAACAAGCGGACTTCTGGCACTGGCTACTGTCGCCTCAATGGGTTCTGTGAACGCATTCGCGGGACAGCAGCTCGGACAGAACGACTTTGACGCAGGCATAGGTCTTCCGTGGCATACTTGCGAAACTAACCCGGCTAAGCAGGAGTTCGACATCTCCGGCGGCAGCTACAACGTAAAGATCGTAAACAACGACGGTCCCGAGTCTAGATGGGATCTCCAGCTCCGTCACAGAGGTCTTAAGATCGAAAGCGGTCACAAGTACAAGATCCACTGGGAAGTAAACGCTTCCGAAGCCGGTGAAATGTACACCAAGATCGGTGATTACAGCGGTGACATCGAAGTTTGGCACAACAACTGCAAGGGTTCCAGCGACTTTAACCAGTGCTGGAGCTGCGTAAAGATCAACAAGGGCGACAACGAATTCGAAGTAGAATTCGAAGCTGACAAGACCGTAGAAGTTGCTGAGTGGGCATTCCACTACGGCGGTAAGGGTCAGTTCCAGGATGTTGACTGCTTCCCGAATGGCACCGTTCTGAAGTTCGACAACCTCTCGCTGATCGACCTTACTTCTGATGTAAACGACTATGACACCACCAATGAAATGGGTGTTGTAAGACCCGAAAGCAACGTTCGTCTCAACCAGGTAGGTTACTATACCAACCTCAATAAGAAGGCTTCCTATGTAACAGACGCTTCTTCGCCTCTTACTTTCGAGATCAGAGACGCTTCGACCGGCGCTGTTAAGTACACCGGCAAGACCTCGAAGGTTATGGAAGATGCAGATTCCGGTACAGGTACCACCAAGACCGTAGCTATCGGCAATCAGAGCGTTACCAGACTCAAGGACTCCGGTAAGTATGTACATATCATCGACTTCTCCGGCTTCAAGACTGCTGGTAAATACAAGATCTTCGTTAAGGATACCACCGGCGTTTCCGGCACTCAGGTTCTGCTTGCTAAGGGCGCTAACGATACCAAGCTCTCCGGCGACAAGCTGATGTGGACTAATCCGCAGACCAAGAAGACCTATGTAATGAACCAGAGCCATGAGTTCGAGATCTCTGACAGCGTATACGGCAATCAGCTCCTTAAGGATTCGATGAACTACTACTATCAGAACCGCTCCGGTGTTCCGATACTTGAGAAGTACATCACCTCCGGCAACAAGAGCGAACTGGCTCACAGTGAGTACGGTCATAATCCCGATAACGCTTATGTTCAGTCTGAATGGGTTAAGTCCTACGCCTCCGAGTTTGACGGCGACAAGGGCAAGACCATCGACGGTACCGGCGGTTGGTACGATGCCGGTGACCACGGTAAATACGTTGTAAACGGCGGTATCTCCGTATGGACTCTCCAGAACGCTTATGAGTTCACCAAGAAGAACGGCAACACCGCTAAGTGGACTAACGGCACTATCGCTATCCCCGAGAACACCGACAAGGCTCCTGATATTCTCGACGAAGCAAGAGTAGAGCTTGAGTGGATGTTCAAGATGATCGACGGCGACGGCTTCGTATATCACAAGCTGCATGACCACAAGTGGACAGGTCTTGCTACACATTCTTGGGACTACGAGAAGAAGTGGAAGACCACTCGTATCGTTAAGCCCGCAACCTATGCAGCTACCTTCAACATGATCGCTTGCGCGGCTCAGGCTTCCCGTCTGTGGAAGGGTATAGATGACAGCTTTGCTAACGAGTGCTTACAGCACGCGGAGAGCAGCTGGAAGGCTATCTATGCTAAGAAGTCCAAGTGGGATGTTCAGAGCGGCGATTCCTCTAAGGATCCTTACTTCGCTCCCCTCGATCAGGCTATCGGCGGCGGCGCTTACGGCGACACCTATGTTGTTGATGACGCTTACTGGGCAGCTTGCGAACTGTATTCTACAACCGGTAAGTCCGATTATCTTACTTTCCTCAAGTCCTATAATAACCCCAACGACAGCACCAAGAATGATAAGGCTTACAGCATAACCACCAACCTCGGCGGCGGCGAGAACAACGGCTCCTTCAGCTCGTTCAACTGGGGCTGCACCAGCGGTCTCGGAACCCTGTCTCTCTACCTCAGCGACAGAGTAACCGGCTCCGATAAGACCAACATTCAGAAGTCCATCACCGCAGCTGCTGACACTTATCTCACTGAGATGGGCAATCAGGGCATGGGCATTCCTTACAGAAGTGCTACCTTCGAGGACGCTATCAACATCGGCGAAGGCATCAAGATCACAGGTTATGAGTGGGGCTCCAACTCTTTCGTAATCAACAATGCTATGGTTCTTGCTTACGCTTATGATGTAAACAAGTCTGGCACTGACAAGGGCGCTAAGTACATCAACGGTGCTGCTGAAGCTCTCGACTACATCTTCGGACGTAACGGTCTCGGCTTCTCGTATGTATCCGGCTACGGCGACAAGACTATGGAATGGCCTCACCACAGATTCTGGTCCAAGGGACTCGATGAGACCTTCCCGAAGGCTCCTAACGGCGTTCTCTCCGGCGGTCCTGGCGCAGGTATGCAGGATCCGTATATTGGCGGTCTCGGCTACAAGAGAGGTACTCTTGCAAACCAGAAGTGCTACGTAGACAGCGCTGAGGCTTGGTCTGTAAACGAAGTTACCATCAACTGGAACGCTCCGCTCGTATGGATGACCACCTTCATGATGGACGAAGCTCCTAAGTTCGGCGGTGAAGAACATGTATATCCCATTGCTACCTCCGAAGTAAACGGCAAGCAGTTCAGACTGACTTGGACATCTGTTCCTAATGCTACCGCTTATGGTATTGCACTGTATCAGAATGGTTCTTGGAGATGCAAGGCTCAGACCAAGGGCAATGTTCTCTCGTATACTTCGCCTAAGGGCGTTAAGTCCGGTAAGTACCAGATCGCTGTTGTTGCTAAGGTAAACGGCGAGTGGGATACCAGCAAGATCAAGAGCAGAGCTATCACTGTTACCATCAAGTAATTTAGGGCTAATCTGCACTATCTTATGAAAATATGAACTGCCGCGGCAGGGGACGTAAGGTCTTCTGCCGCGGTTTTGTTATTTACTGCATAATATCCGCATTTTCTCAATATAATAATGCAGGAGGCGATATTATGAAGAATAAGAATAGCAACGTTTGTAATTTTGACGGCAGCGCCTACAAATCAGAACGTTCGTTTACATACGTTGACGGCTTGAAGGTAAACAGCTTTTCTAAAATTTCTGCCGATGATGAAAAGAAAGAGCTGCGCAGGCAGATAAGCGGGGAGATCGTCCGTATACTCAGAGCGGCAGGAAGGCTTTGAGATATGATCGCCATTTACTGCCGCCAATCCGTTGACAAAAAGGACAGCATCAGCATCGAACAGCAGGAGGATTACTGTAAACCCCGCACGCTCGGCGAGCCTTTCGAGGTTTACCGTGACAAAGGCTACACAGGTGCCAACACAAACCGTCCTGACTTCGAACGAATGATGACCGACATCAGAAACGGAAATATTACTAAAGTGATAGTATATAAGGTCGATAGGATAAGCCGTTCATTGCAGGATTTTGTAAATATTTACAGCGAGTTCAGAAAGCATAACGTCGGTTTTGACTCTTGCAGTGAAAATTTTGACACCTCTACCGATATTGGAAATGCGATCCTCCAGATAATAATGGTCTTCGCCGAGCTTGAACGCAAGATGATACAAAAGCGCGTCCGTGATAATTTCTATGAGCGCGGTAAAAAAGGCTTGTTCCTCGCGGGAGTGGAGCCGTTCGGCTTCAAAAAGGTGAGCGCGGTCATCGGCGGCGTGAATACCAAAATGCTTGAACCCGTTCCCTCGCAGATCGAAACAGTACAGCTGATATATAACAAATATCTCGATGCCCGAAGTATTGGAAAAGTTGTAAGAATCTTGAACGAAACAGGTTGTAAGACCAATCGCGGCAAGCCTTTTTCCGGAACTTCGGTCGGCAGAATACTCAGAAATCCCGTGTACGTCCGTGCCGATTTTGATGTTTACCAATATCTGAAAAGCAAGGGAGCTGTCATGAATCAGCCGCCGGAGCAGTATATCGGCGTTTACGGCTGCACCGTCTACGGCGAAAGCGGCAGCAGAACATATAGAAAATTCACTCGCTTTGACGGCGAATTTGTGCAGATGAACAGTCATGAGGGCGTTATAGATTCGCTAACCTGGCTCGCCGTGCAGAGGGAGCTTGACAAAAATAAGCCGATCAGCAACAGCGGCAAGGGTACTCATACCTGGCTGACGGGGCTGACTGTCTGTGGCTGGTGCGGACGAGGAATTTCGGTCGTGAACGGTCAGCGCGGCGGCAGGCGTTATCTGAGCTGCGGCGGCAGAAAAGACAAGATATGCTCTGCGCCCTCTCCGCGCATCACCTTTGACGAGGTTGAAGCTGCCGTCCGTGACGACCTCCGCGAATTTCTTCGTGTTACCGAATTAACTACGTTCAGCCATATGGAAGAACCTGACAGCAGACAGAACGAGCAGAAGATCCGACTTGCCCGCATTGACGAGGAGATCCAGGCGTTCGTCAGCCGTATCCCCCTTGCAAATGAAGCCGCAATGAAGCACATCAACCATAATATCGAAAGACTCGAATCCGAACGCAGGCAGATTGAAGCCACGCTTTCGGAAACTGCCGCCCTACCGGGAAATATCACTTCCGATAGTATCAAACAGGCGCTGGATGACTGGGACAACTTTGAATTTTCGCTAAAGAAAGCCATTGCGACCGCGTTTATTGAAAAAGTCGTTATCCGTAACAATCAGATCGATATTATTTACAAAATTTGACATAGGACAGCAAAGCACATCTTCCTTGCGTGGGAGATGTGCTTTTTTCGGGTTGTTTGCTATTGTGACGTTTTTATCAAGAAGCGTCTGCATGAACCAGTCGGTGTTGAGCCGCATCATTTCCCGCATACGCTTTTCAAGCGGGGAAAGATCGTCTGCCGCCGCCTTCCCGCACGTTGTACGGTATCTCGACGAAACGTATTCCTCCGGCTGACAGCCTTCAAGAAATTCTCTGCGTATCAGCGACGCACGGTATGCCGTACTCTGCGACCACGGAAAACCCGCCTTTTCGCGTATTTCGGGGTCGCGGTACCAGGGATAGCCGCCGAAAATCTCGTCGGCGCACTCCCCCGAAAGCGCCACTGTTGAATGCTCACGCACCGCCTTGCAGAAAAGCAGCAGCGAGCTGTCAACATCCGCCATTCCGGGAAGGTCGCGGGCTTCCGTCGCCGTGTAAAGCGCGTCAACAAGCTCGGGCGTGTCGATCACCACGCGGGTATGCTCGGTGCCGAGAAATCTCACCATTTCGTCGATATACTCATCGTCTGCGTTCGGCTGAAATTTTCCCGCCTTGAAATATTTCTTGTTGTCGCGGTACTCAACAGAAAACGTTTTCAGCCGCCTGCCTTCCTCCGCAAAGCGCCGCGCCGTTATCGACGAGATAATGCTCGAATCCAGCCCTCCCGAAAGGAACGTACACAGCGGCACATCGGATACCGTCTGACGAAGCACAGCGTCGGCAACAAGCTCCGCCGTGCGGTCGCGCACCTGCTCGAAGTTATCGGCGACGACCTCGCGACCGTTGCACATATCCCAATAAGTCTCACGATGCAGACCGCGTTCATCATAGACCGCGCATTCACCGGGCAGAATTTCCTCCACGCCTTCGAAAACTCCGCAGCCGGGTGTTCGGGCGGGACCCAGCAGCATTATTTCACGAACGCCCTCCGCGCCGAGCCTTGCGGGAACGCCCGCCGCGAAAAGCCCTTTGATCTCGGAAGCAAAATACAGCACGCCGTTCCTGTGCGAGAAAAACAGCGGCTTTACCCCCGCACGGTCGCGGGCAAGAAAAAGGCTCCTGCGGGCGCTGTCCCACACGGCAAACGCGAAAATCCCGTTGAAGCGCTTAACGCACTCCCCTCCCCACTCGGCAAAGCTGCGGAGGACTACTTCGGTATCGCTCGAGGTTGTGAACTCCGCGCCGAGAGAGCGCAGCTCGCGGCGAAGCTCGTCGGTATTGTACAGCTCGCCGTTGTAAACGATGGTCAGCTCGCTTCCCTGATTGGTGCAGATCATTGGCTGAACGCCGTTTTTCGGGTCGATGACGGCAAGCCTTGTATGTATCATCAGCACGCCCGAGTCTTCATATACGCCGTCCGAATCGGGACCGCGCCTTTTGAGCGCACCGATCATCGCGGCGGCTCGGGCTTTTTTGTCGCCGATGATTTTTTCGTAGTTGACGCTGAAACCAATTATTCCTGCAATAGCACACATAAAAATCACCTCGCTATATAATATGGCGAGGTGATTTGATTTGTTACTATAAATAGTGATAAGCCCACAAAAAACGCAAAGTAAGGGGCGGACACGGGGTCCAGCGCCCGTGCGCTGGCGAGGGGTCAAGGGGGCGAGGAGCCCCCTTGCGGGGTATGGGGCAGAGCCCCATTTGCGCGTAAGCGCAATCAACGCA
>CACYSH010000030.1 GCA_902776945.1 uncultured Ruminococcus sp. | reverse complement strand
TTTGCGTTGGTTGCGCTTACGCGCAAATGGGGCTCTGCCCCATACCCCGCTTGGGGGCTCCTCGCCCCCAAGACCCCTCGCCAGCGCACGGGCGCTGGATCCCGTGTCCACCCTCACTTTGCGTTTTTTTGATTTTTGAAACTAAGGAGTTTACAAACATGATCTATTCACTTGTCAATCAAAAAGGCGGCGTTTCCAAAACCACCACCGCCGCCGCATTATGGACGGGACTTAACTCCCGCGGCAAAAAAACTCTCGCTGTCGATCTCGATCCGCAAGGCAATCTTACCTATTACGCAGGCGCAAGCAGCGAGGGCAAGACCGTTCTCGGATTGCTGACCAAAGAGGCAGACGCTATCGAAGCGATCCAACATACCGACAAAGGCGACTTCATCGCCTCAAACAGCGTTCTCTCGGGAGCCGACACCTTCATCATTGAGACCGGAAAAGAATACCGCCTGAAAGAAGCGCTGGCACCGATAGTCCAAAATTATGATTATATCATCATAGACACCCCGCCCGAACTCGGAATACTTACCGTAAACGCGCTCACAGCCTGCGACCGGGTTATTATCCCCGCGCAGGCCGACGTATTCAGCCTGCAAGGCATAGAACGTTTGTCTCACACGATACGCATGGTCAAGACCTACTGCAACCACGATCTGACGATCTCGGGGCTGCTGCTCACACGGTACAATTCCCGGACGCTGCTTGCACAGAGCATCGCAAGTGACATGAGCGCTATCTCTGAAAAGCTCGGTGCAAAGCTGTTTAATGCGACGATCAGAGAGGGCGTAGCTGTAAGAGAATCCCAGTTAAAGCAGAAATGTCTGTTTGAATATGCTCCTACGGCAAAGGTCACAGCCGATTATGAGGATTTTCTCGATGAGCTTTTGCTTACCGAGAAAGCGTAACGGATTATCGGGAGGTCAGATACATGGCAAAGAAAGATGATTTCAGAAACGCCGCGGCAATGTTCATTGATACGGCAAGCGATCTACGGGAAGTCTCGGACGCGGAAAAGAAAAGCGTTCCCACAGACAGCGGACTTGATACCGAAACGATAATAAAGAATTATCTTACAGAAAATGGTCTTAAACTGGTTCGTTCAGAGACAAGAACAAAAAAGCTGCATATATCCGTAACGCCTACCCTCGTAGATGCCATAAAGACAAAAGCGAAAGCTGAAAAGAAATCGCAGAACGAGATTATCAATGATATTCTCGAACAAGCGTTCTTATTTGGTAAAAAATAGATAAAACAACCCTTCCGGGAGAGTATTTTCCGGAAGGGTTTGTTCTTTTTTGGCGGTCGGAGCTGTCTCAAAGATAATGCTCTTGGTTAGGATAGCTCTCAGAGCGAGCAGAAGGCACTCTAAACGGTCTTGACAGGCTCGGACTATAAATTCTATGGCTAAAGCCTTAACGTGCCATACAGAGCGTGCTGGGGCTGTTTACGCGCATTCTGTTTATTGAGTCACTTGCAGCATTGTTTTTTTCTTTAACTATCAAGTCTTAATGGCAAAAAAAGGGTTTGTTTTGTGAGATTATAATGCTTTTATCAGAAACAAATGTTCATCACAGATGATTGAAAATAGCAGACTTCTTCATTAGCATTCTCAGTAACAGACATCTGGAACTTTCGGTATTCGGTGCAGATTGGTTAGAAGACAGATTTATATTAAAAAATATATTTTTTTGTTGTTTGAGGTCTGTCAGTCAGTCAGTCAATTTTTTCAACATCTTTTCAACAGGCTTTCAACAGGTTTTCAACATTTCGTCGGTTTGCGGCGCGCGTTTGATAGATTGATTGATAGATTTTTTTAAAACACTTTTAAATTTATTTTATAGCGGAGATTGCATTTCTAATTACGGAGATTGCATTTCTAATTACGGAGATTGCATTTCTAATTACGGAGATTGCATTTCTAATTACGGAGATTGCATTTCCAATTACGGAGAAGGTATTGACTTTCTCCGTCGTATATGCTATAATTTTTGTTGGGGTGATAACTATGTCAAAGATCTACGAAACGGCAATCATCGAGAAGAGAAATGTTCTCAACGAACTCAGGAGCAACAACATGACCATACAGGAGCTGCGTTTTTTCAGCATCTATTTATCCAAGATAAATCCCCGCGATCTTTCCACAAGGACGGTTCAGTTCCCGATAGAGGATTTTCAGCGGATAATGGGCTTCGGCAAGCTGAACCTTGCTCAGATACGCGCCAGCACAGACAGCCTTCTGAGCAAGATAGTTCATGTCCCTGACGAGAACGGGCGCGGCATGAGGGCTTTTCAGCTGTTCAAGGAATGTCATATCTTTCAGGACAAGTACGGCAGGTGGGTGCTGGAGATCGACGCGCACGATAAAGCTCTGCCGCTGATGTTCGACTTCAAGGACAGATATTTCAAATACGAACTGTGGAACGCTTTAGCGCTTAAAAGCGCCAATCAGCTCCGTATGTACGAGATCCTCAAGCAATATGAGAATATCGGAAAGCGCGAGATAACCGTGGAGGAGCTTCGGGAACTGCTCGGGATAGCGAAGAACGAATATTCCGGCAGGACGGGTTGGTCCGATTTCAAGAAATATGTTCTTGATAGCTGTCAGGCGGCTTTAAGGGAATTGACGGATATATGCTATACCTATGAGCGCGGCAGGACGGGCAGGGGCGGCAAGTGGCATACTATAATTTTTCATATAAAGAAAAATAAGGATTATGTTGACCCGCTTACGCTGAATGAGTTCATCGACCTTCAGCCGAGGAATGCCGCTAATGAATACGCTTTAAGTGACGGCGGGGTGAGTGAAGCGGCTCGCAGGAGCGAAAAGTACAGGGAGGAGTATCTTGTTTTATATTCCGAAGCGGTCAATGATGAGTTTGAGAAAGAGGAGCTGGAGCAGATCGCGCTTGTGCTTACTCGTATTGACATTCCCAAGGATCCTAATTTGTCGGGTGCTGAGGCTATGATGTATGGGCGGCAGCATTATCTTAAAGAAAAATATGCTGCTTTGAATGTGGAAACGATAAGGAAATCAAGGCTGGGGGAGCCGCCTATAAGAAATAGATTCAGGTATTTTTTGAGTATGCTTGAAGAGGACGTTACACAGCCGTTATTTGTGGATCAGGCGGATTGGCGTTGAACACAAGTTCGCGGAGTGAGTAAGACACAGGCGCTGGTCGGAAACTAGAGGTAAGAAGCTAGAAACTAGAGGTTCGTGAATCTCACTTTGTTTGTAAAATCAATAGAAAGCGATAATTTCGATCTTCTAGCCTCTAATGTCTGGTTTACGAGGAAGTCTAATATTTATTTATAATTTTTAATTTTACTATTGACAAATTATACATAAATATAGTATAATAATTGTGAATCAAGATCCGGCATTTATCAGGTCGGAAAAGGAGTAAAGTAAATATGAATAATTTGGGTAAGAGATTTCTGGCTTTGCTGGCGGCTTTAACTTCGGTCGCAGCAATGTCCTCTATGCCTGCGTTTGCCGATGAAGAAGCAGAAATGGAAGATGAAGAGGAAGTTCTCGACGGATACGCCATTGCCGCAAATTTTTATTTTCTGAGAGAACATTTTTATGATATGTATTCCGTGATCCTGCCGGAAGATGACGAAGAAGAAGAAGAGACGCAGCACTATACGGCTTATCACGAAATAAATTATACCGTTGACCCCTCGACTCTGCCTTCGAAATTCGATCAGCGCGATGTCAACGGTGTTTGCCGCGTTCCCGAAATAAGATTTCAGAATCCTTACGGTCTCTGCTGGGCGTTCGCTTTGACCGCCGCTACCGAGATAAACTACGCATTTATTCATGATATTGATTACAATACCGCTACGGACGAAGAAAAGGCGGCGGGAGATTTCTCCGAAAAAGCTATCGCGCTTTATACTTCATCGTCGCTTCCGAGCAGCATAAGTTTGTCTCAGGAGGGCGAGGGCTGGTTCTGGATCAACGAATATACCAGGCTCGTTGATGCGGGAGAAACTGACCTTGAAAAGCTGAATACGGCAAGATTTAACAGTGGCAGCCCTTACCAGGCGGTTCCTTATTATACGTCTTATATGACACCGGTTTTGGAAGCGGACGCGCCTTATATCAGCACTGAGGGTTATTACGAAGTTACTTTAAAGGAGATTGAGCTTGCGGATGATCCCGATTCCGAAAAGGGATATAAAATTGCGGACGGCTGCGATAAAAAAGGTAAAGTAGTATTCGAAAGCAAGACCGTGACTTATGATGAATACCTTGAACTGCGTGACAAGGCAGAAAAAGAATATCTCGGAAAATACAGTGTGTTTTCGATGGATTATAATGGCGCGGGAAAATATTATAATCTGCGTATAACGAAGTCCTCCGAAGGCAACTGGGAAATACCGGACGATCTGAACAGCGTCGGGCTGGAAGTCAGCAATTACAATATGTTCCCGGCTCCCTCCGCGTTTGACGAGAACGGAGATTATTATCTTGATACCAACGCGGTCAACATCATCAAGGACGAGCTGGTAAGCGGTCACGGCGTTGTTGTAACCCTTTATGCGCAGCAGCGCTATCCGGACGATCCTGTCGATACCTCCTTTACCGCGTTCAGTGATGAGAACGGCAACCGTGTGACGGATATGAAAGCGCCGGTATGGGCTACTTACAGCTATTACCCCTCGAAAGACAATCCTTTATATTCGCTGAAGGATGAGATAACTGCCAATCATGCTGTAACGATAGTCGGCTATGACGACAATTTCCCGAAGGAATACTTTAACGACCCTGAGGGCAGGATAGGCGGAGACGGAGCCTTTATCGTAAGAAACAGCTGGGGCAGCTGGGAAAACAGCGATGTTTCCGCCAGTGACCCCTGGGGCAACAACGGAGACGGCTATTTTTATCTTTCATATTACGATGAGACCATGAACGATATCTTCACGATCGATATGCGCCCCGAGGAGGACGAATCTGACGGCGCTGTCGGAAAGGTCGTCAATAAGTACGATTATTCGGGCGTTTGGCAATATTATTTCCTTCCCTGTGATCCCGAAGATAATGTAAGAATGGCGAATGTTTTTACCGCTGAGTGCAATCAGGAGGTTTATAACGTCGGTATCTATGCTCCGATGTCTAATTTGTCGTTCCATGCCGATGTTTATCTGCTGAACGAGGACTACGAATCTCCGACCGACGGCGAGCTTGTCGGTTCGACTGATATTGACCATCCGTCAGTAGGCTATCACGAGGCAGATCTTGACAAGCCGTTCCTCATTAAAAAGGGTCAGTCATATTCGGTTGTTGTCAGATGCTACTCTGATGATTATAAATGCGATATTTTCCTTATCAGCTCCGCATTAAATAAGCAAGGCGCAGATTTTTATACGAATATGTTCCTTGAAAATAATCCGAATGCTGATGATAAACAAAAAAGACTTAATTTACCCTACTTCTTTGTATGCGGCAAGGTAAACATGGGCGAGAGCTATATATTGATCGCCAACGATTCTATGGATCTTAGGGAAGCTCTGGACTGGGCAAACAGCGAGATCGAGGAAAATTTTGACAACAATGGCGTTGATTTTGATAACTTCCCGATACAGACCTACGCATGGCAGGAACTTATCACGCTTGTAAACGAGATCAATGAACCCGATGAGATTTACAGACCGGGCGATGTTGTCAGCGGCGAGATCTCGCTCTGCAACAATACCGGGATCGTCATGAAGAACGTAAAGATCGATTCCACGTTCGGCGGGCTTGTGGAAGACGGCGTTATTGATTCGCTTATCCCCGGAGAGGTAGTCAGCATTCCTTACAAGTATATCGTAAGTCCGAAGGACGCTGAAGCAGAAATAATAACCAACAAGGCTTCCGTGAGCGTTGACGGCGTTCCGATAAAGCTGTTCGAAGGTTTGAGCATACCCGATGCTTCTGCAACGGTTATGCCCGCGAAAGAAGTCGCGGCGGTTCCGTCTGTCAAGCAGGTGGAATTGAGCCATCCTGAATATCTTACAGCAAGTAACGGTTCGTCCTCATCGGGCAGCGGCTCCGCACCCGCTGCGGCTGCGTCTTCCGAGAATACCGACGCGGCGGCTGCACCCGCTCCCGCTGCTGAGAATACCAGTGCGGCTCCTGTTCCTGCGGCTGTGGCTTCGACAGCTCCCATAGCTGCGACAGGCGGGGAGGCTCCTACTCCTGCGGCTGCTGCCGAGAGTACCGATTCTGCTGCGGCAGCTTCGACCGATAAGGCAAATGCGGCGGCAGCTCCGGCTGATAACGCAGGCGCGGCGGCGGATTCGTCTGAGAAAGCTGATACTGCATCGGCTCCGGCTGACAGCACCGATACGGCAAGCTCCGGCGAAACTACCGACAATGCTCAGGTCGAAAATGCAGGGGCTTCCACTATGTCGTCCGACGACATTATTCATACAGGTGCGCCCGGTACCGGCAGCGCGGCGGCTTCTCCGATAATGCTTGCGATAGCGACAATTTCGATTGTGGTTTTATGCAGAAGAAAAGATCATAACAGATAAGCGCACAAATTATTAGGCAAAACAGAAAGCCTTACAGTCCGAATCAGGTCTGTAAGGCTTTTTTTCGTAAAAATGCACAAAGCCACGAACAATGCAAAGTGAGGACGGACACGGGCGTTGACCCTGTGTTTGCCTTCATTTTGTGCCTTCTGCTCAAAAAAATCTGCCCTCTTGCAATTTCACTTTTTTTGTAGTATAATTATATACAGATGATAGTAGTGAATTGGAGCTGTATTACATGAACGTTATTAGTTTGTTTTCCGGCTGCGGCGGTCTTGACCTGGGTTTTGAACGCGCAGGCTTTAATATTCCGGTTGCAAATGAATATGATAAGACGATATGGGAAACTTTTAAGATCAATCACCCAAAAACACATCTGATAGAGAGCGACATCAGAAAGGTGAACGAGGCTGCTCTCCCTTCGGATATAGACGGCATAATCGGCGGACCTCCATGTCAGTCATGGTCGGAGGCGGGAGCGCTGCGCGGTATTCATGATGAACGCGGTCGGCTGTTTTTCGATTATATAAGGATACTCCGCAAGGTCAGACCAAAGTTCTTTTTGGCAGAGAATGTCAGCGGAATGCTTGCAAACAGGCATAACGAAGCCGTTCAGAACATAATAAGGCTTTTTGAAGAAAGCGGATATAACGTTACTCTTACACTTGTAAATGCAAAGGATTATGGTGTTGCGGAGGAGCGCAAAAGAGTATTCTATATCGGATTCCGAAGCGATCTTGGCATAAACTTTAGATTTCCGGTCGGTTCGACGGTCGATGATAAGAAAAAACTCACGCTCAGAGATATTATATGGGATCTTCAGGAAACGGCGGTGCCGTCGGCGGAGAGAAATCACCGCAATCCTAAGGCAATCAATAACAACGAATATTTTACAGGGCAGTATTCGCCGATCTTCATGAGCAGGAACAGGGTCAAGTCATGGGACGAACAAGCGTTCACGGTGCAGGCATCCGGCAGACAGTGCCAGCTTCACCCGCAAGCTCCGAAAATGATAAAGGTCGGCAAGAATGTCTGCCGGTTTGTCGAAGGAAAGGAGCATCTTTACCGACGAATGACGGTCAGGGAGGTGGCAAGGGTGCAGGGATTTCCCGATGATTTCCAGTTCATTTATGATAGTGTGAATGACGGTTATAAGATGATCGGCAATGCCGTGCCGGTAAATCTTGCGTATGAAGTGGCGGTTGCAATAAGGAATACGCTTGAAAAATATAAATGAGTGTTTTAGGCGGATTGCACAAAGTACATGACCACGCAAAGTGAGGGCATAATAAAAGTCTTAGGAAGGGTTTTCCCCGGAGACTGAGCGGTTCAAGCATCAAAAAGAAGAAAAAAGATCAAGCGGTCAAAATTAAAATTGGCAATTTTAAGAAAATATAGCAAAAACAAGTAAATTTTCGGTTTTAATTTGTGCGACGGTCAGTATATTCATATTACTGATAAAAGTGGATGCAGAAAATTTTGAATGACATTATCCGCTGTGTGTGCTATAATATATTCATCGGGAAACACAAAAACGCTCATTTAAAACAAAAAAGAAAGGTGATTCTATGAACATAATTAACGCAATCATAAACTTGGTATCAAATCCCGTGACTCAGGTGGTCGAGTATTATAAAGGCAGAAACAGAGCTAATGATGCCGGTGCCGCTTTGGAAGAATATATCAAGGATCTGTTCGCCGGAACATTCGATACCGAGCCGAATGAGCGCAGGAAAAAACAGGAAGAGATTTTCTCTTACCTGGGAAACAACAGCAATCCTCCCGATGCCATGTTAAAGGGCGGCGATGCAATCGAGGTGAAGAAAATCGAATCGGATAATGCTCCTTTAAACCTGAACAGCAGCTATCCCAAGCATGAGCTTTACAGAAGCGACCCGATGATCTCTAAGAAATGCAGGGATGCCGAAGACGGAAAATGGGATAAAAAGGACATTTTGTATGTTGGCGGAGTTGTATACAAAAATACAGATAAATTAAAACATTTGTGCATGGTGTACGGAACCGAATATTGTGCTTCTGCGGAATGCTATAACAGGATAAAGGAGAGCATAAAAACAGGCGTAGAATCGACCGAAGGGATAGAATTTAAAAAGAGCAAGGAACTCGGACACATAAACAAGGTCGATCATTTGGGCATAACCTATATGCGGATAAGGGGAATGTGGGGCATAGAAAATCCCTGGCGGGTGTTTCAGGACATATATCAAAGAGACACTTCAAAGGAATTTAATTTTATGTGTATCATAAGCAATAAAAAATGGGAGACTTTGGATAATCGTAATGAACTGCTTGAGCTGTCGAAAGAAAATGACGCGCTGAAAGTGATTGATATGCAGGTCAAAGATCCCGATGAGCCTTCAAAGATGATAGATGTAAAGCTCATAACCTTCCATATATAAACATATTTTCTCAAAACATATTTTATATAACGATGATCTCCGGCGGTTTCAAAAACTGCCGGATTTTTCGTTAAAATGCACAAAGTCTAAGCTCTGCAAAACGTGATAGAAACAAAGAATTATTGCGCAGGTCAGTACATTTCTAACGGTCGCCGAAAGCATTTATTCATAGTAAACAGATATATAAATTATATATTAAGCCTGCGTAAATCGGCTTAATGTCCGTAAAATCTTATTAGCGGACATTCAAAAGCACAAATGTTTATAACGGCAGTTTTTAATCATGCGTAATATTTATGCCGATCTCATTTCAAAAGAACTTGAATTGTTGCCGTATCTGTGGTATAATGAGATAAGCTATAAATGAGCGTTTTCGGCGAATTGTACAAAATGCGTTTCTTCTCCGTCAGGAGTATGCCGACCTGTGCAGTTTCTTTGCGAAATATCGCCTGTCGGCATGAACTCTGTTCATGCAAACTTGTTCAGACCGCTCTTTCGCAAATTAAAATCGGCAATTTTCTTGTTTCCGTCACGTTTTGTTGAACTATTCAATTGTGTGTTTTTGTTAGTTTTTCTTGAAATTGCTAATTTTAATTTTGAACGGTCGGTTTGTGGTTATTACACAGCTTTTATATGAATCGCGGAACGGATCCCACCGTTCTGCATAACGTGAGCGAGCTTGCGAGCGCACCCTCGTAACCGCCCCTTCGCCAGCGCCCGTGCGTTGGATCCCGTGTCCGATCTCACTTTGCGTGGTTGGCAGCTTTGTGCAAATTGGCGGCATTGCTCATTTATAGATAAGAATAATCGGGAGGTTTCTATGGACTGGAAAAATTTATTTGATAAAAAAATACTCGCTCGCGGTAAGGAATATTATAATGACGATCTGGTCAGCGAGCTTGATATTTCGGACGATGAGATCAATGCGGTGGTTTACGGTACGGAGGAATACGAGGTCAGCATAGAGCTTAAAAACGGTGATTTCGTGGAAATGCACTGCGATTGTCCCTATGCCGAAGACGGGAGCTACTGCAAACACATGGCTGCCGTACTGTACGCTTACGAAGCGGCGGGAAAAGTTCCCACGAAAAAATCATCAAAGAAAGCGCTCTCACCCGAAGAACTGATAAACCTTGCCGACGATAAGACGATCAGGAGCTTTTTGCTGAAAGCGCTCAAAAGCGACGAACGGCTGTTGATGAGCTTTCGCACCGCGACGATGAAGCCGGAGGATTCCATTGACATTTCGGCATACCAAAAGCGTATAAACCGCGCAATAAAACAGTACGGCGGGCGTTACGGATATATTGAATACGACGAAGCCGATGATTTTGTTTATGAGATGATCGGGATACTTCATGATGAGATCGCGCCGCTTGCAGATCATCACCCTGTTGAAGCCGTCAAACTTAGCCTTTATCTGTTCAAAGAGACCTCAAATGTCGATATTGACGATTCCAACGGAGGATTGGACTATTTTGGCAGCGAGGCGCTTGAGGAATGGAAAAGCATTATTAAAACTGCGGACAGCGACAGTAAACGGCAGATATTTGAGGAATTTTTGAAGTATTTTGACGGCTCGGTCATGGACTACATGGAGGAATATATAGAATCCATTGTATTTGAGCAATTTAAGGAGCCTGAATATCTAAGAAGAGAGATAGCTCTGTGCGATAAAAGGCTTAAAGCTATTTCCGCCGAAAAGATGGAAAGTTATTCCGCAGGGCATTGGATCACGCTCAGGCTTGACATAATGAAGGAACTCGGATGTGCAGACGAGGAAATATATGACTTCTGCGCCGAATACCGCTCGCTTTCGTCCGTGCGGGAATATCTTATTGATATGATGATCGGAAACAAAGAATACGATCATGCTATCGAGTTGTTAAAGGCTTCAATAAAGATAGATTCGGAAAAACACGGATTTGTCCATAAATATCATCTCAAACTAAAGGAGCTTTATAAACAGCTCGGCAAGGAAGACGAGTACCAAAGTGAGTTGTGGACGCTTACGACAGAATTTTACAGCATTGAGTATTTTCGCGAGCTGCGCGGGCTTCACCCCGACGACTGGGAGCAGACGCGGGAACGGTTTCTTTCGGAGGTCGATAAGCACGAGATACCCGATATTTGCGTTGAGGAAAAAATGTATGATCGCCTGTTTTCATATGTTGAAAATAACTGCACCATGTATATCCTGAAAAAGTATGAATTAATATTATCGGAGAATTATCCCGATTTCATGCTTGAAAAATATTCGATATGGCTTGATAAGTCTGCTCAGAGCGTAGCCGACCGTAAGACATATTCCGAATGGGCTGCCATGCTTAGAAGAATGTCGAAATGGAAAGGCGGGAAGGAAGTTGTCAGGAATATTGTTTTGAAATGGCGGGAGATATACAGAAAACGTCCCGCGATGATGGACGAGCTTAATTCTATGGGATTGTGAATAAAAAGACAAAAAATGCAAAGTGAAGGCAAAATTGCGCGACGGTCAGTATATTCCTATCGAAGCAGAATTGATTTTATACTATTTTACCGTAAAAAATATGCAGGGCAGTATGGTATGTATACCTGATATAAGTATTTGGTATATATACTTGGTATAAGTATATGGTATATGTACCTGGTATAGGTATATGGTATATATACCTGATATAAGTATCTGGTACATATACTTGGTATAAGTGTTTGATACATATACCATATATTTATACCAATTTTGCTAATGCGCTGATACGGCAGGCTTTGAGCGTTTTAGTTAATTGCGCAAAAGTGATTCTGCTTCGGCAGGAGTATGCTGACCCGCGCAGATTCTTTGCGAAATATCGCCTGTCGGCATGAACTCTGTTCATGCAAACTTGTTCAGACCGCTTTTCTCGAAAATTAAAATCGGCAATTTCTTCGTTCCCGTCACGTTCTGCTGATTTATTAGATTGTGCTTTTTTGTGGTTTTTTCTTTAAAGTTGCCGATTTTAATTTTGACCGTTCAACTCTGCGGATAATAACAACTTGCTTATTCATCGGCTTTGCGATTTTAATATCATCAAGTTAAATTTTACAAAATTGACACATTAGAAGGTTGATATATCGGCGAAAACAACGTATAATTTTTTGGGTATATATTTTTTTCAGGGCTATAAATGCTTATTTATAGTGATAAGGAGACATTATATGGATAAACTGGTCTGGACATCGCCGACCATTGAGACATTAAAGAACTTCCGGGAGCTTCCGTTCAAAGGGAGCGATACTTCATGGGTCAATATCTTTTTGCTCAGGCGAAAATACAAGCTGGAAACAGCGGTACATGACGGAGTTTTGTTTCGCCGCTATCACGGGAAAAGCCCGAACCGTCAGGGCTACGGATTTCCTTTGTCAGCAGAAAAACTTGACACGGAAAAGGTCTTTAGCATATTAAGGCAGGACGCGGCAGACAGTGACGGCATAAAATTCTGTCTCTGCGACGAGGAACAAAAATCGGTATTGTCAGAGCATTTCAATATAGAATGGGATTCCGACCCGGGCGACTGCGATTATATTTACGAATGCGAAAAATGGCATGATTTTTCGGGGAAAAGATACAGCCGCCTGAGAAACCGTGCAAATATGTTCGAACGCCTTTATCCCGCGTCAGAATATTTCCCGATAGACAGCGAAAGCCGCCTGCGTGACGCGCTTTATGTGGCGCAGGTCTGGCAGGAGGAACATAAGGACAAATCCATGCCCGGCGAAGAGCTTGACGAGGAACTGAACTGCATAATGGACGCTGTTAAATACTGGCAGGAGCTTGGCATGATCGGCGGGGTGCTGTATGTGGACGGTTCTCCGGTCGCCGCCGAAATGGCTTCTTTTTTATCGGCAGACTGCGTTGACCTTCATTTCGACAAAGCGGTGAGCCGATTTGCCGCCGCAGGAGCTACGGTCGTTTCACGCCGCAGCTTTGCCGCTTCGGGCATTGTCGGAGACAGACAGTTTTTTAATCTTGAGGAGGACATGAATATCCCGGGGCTTCGTCAGTCAAAAGAGACTTACCGTCCCGCGTTCAAGCTCTCAAAATACTATGGAGGAGAATCGTCATGTTAAGAGAAGTTCTTTCGCCCGATGACTGCGCCGTGTGCGGATTTTGCTGCTCCTTTCGCCGTCAGAGCTTAAATCTTACTCCGTGCTTTGCAAAAGAAACACTCGGCGAAATACGCCGACTTTATCCCGAAGCGCGTTTCAGAGATTTACCGAATGGCGCGGTGACTATCGACATCAGCGATAATTACCGCACGAATGACAGCGAGGAGGAGGCTCTCTGCCCTTTCAATCGTAAGGGCTGTATTCTGCCCGGACATCTTAAGCCTTTTGACTGCGAGCTTTGGCCCTTCCGGCTGATGAGGGGGGAGGATTGCCTGATATTGGCGCTTGTTCCGACTTGTCCGCATATCAAAAAGAATGACGGTGAAAAGCTGAGAGCGGCGGCGTTGTCTGCGGCAAAGGCTGCCGTTAAGTATGCGGAGACTGTTCCAGAGATAGTTATAGATTACCGTGCAGATTATGAGGTTATTCTCAGAATGTCGGAAGACGGCAGGGTTATCGGGTAGAATTTGCCGTGTTATACTGCCCTCTATTCCAGCGGATTTTATCAAGGCGCACGCCCGCAGACGGGCTGCCGCCCTTCAAGGGCGTGCAACGCAGAGAAAATTCGCCTATGTGCAAATATATTGTGGCATTTGGAATAGAGGGCAGTATAATAACAAAAGTGAATGCAGAAAATTTTGAATGACATTATCCGATGTATGTGCTATAATAGATTCATCAGGAAACACAAAAACAGATTTTCGGGTGAGAAGATGTCAGACCTTCTCAAAAAAAACAGCATGATAACTGCGGCATACATTTGTAATTTGCTGCATTTATTAAATATTCCCCGCATATATGATGAAATAAAGGAGTTTGCGGGTCATTCGCCATTCAACAAACAAGGACAAGCGTTCTGTATGAAATTTCAATGACTTCCTTTTACTGCTCTTTTTTTTGTTTCGTTTCTTTAGCAGTCATACAGAGTTCGTCATTCAATAGCTTGCCTTACAAGTAATCTGCGGAGATCCTTCGGGGTCTCTGTTTTTTTGTCGGTTTACATTCACGGGGGAGCGATAAATGAGCAATGCCGTCAGCCCGCATAAATTCGGAATATCACAAGGCTTTATTTGCAGGCTTAGTTTTATTACAGCAAACAGCCGCCCCTCAAAAGGGCGGCTGTCAGCGCCTTACAAGTCCCTTATAAGTCCCTTATAAGTCTCTTACGATTTTGAAAAGCGGCAAAAAAGCGCAATATTACGCGATTTTTTGAGTTGCGAAATTAAAGGTAAAGTACCACTATCCTAAAGGTAAAGTACCACTAAGCTAAAGGTAGAGTACCACTAAGCTAAAAGTAAAGTACCGGCTGAATCTGATTATAGCTGTTACATAATATATGAAATATAGTAAACGACATTAATTTTTTAGGTATTTCATTGTAGGAGCGCTCATTGCGCGTCAGTGAAATTACCCCGCTTTTGCTGTTGCTCCGTTCGAACAATTTTTCCACTACTTCGAGCAAATTGTTTGCGAAATATCTCCGGTCTGAACATCATTCAGATAGCTCTTCTCGCAAATATAAGATCGGCAATTTGCTTGTTTCCGTCACGTTCTGCTGATTTTATTGGTCTGCTTGTTTTTGTTAGTCTTTCTTGAAATTGCCGATTTTATCTGTTCAATTCTGCGGATAATAACGATTTGCTTTGTGCGTAATTTACAAAATCATCTCTTTTAATTTGTGCGAATAGTAGAAAAGCAGAAATTTCCGAAAATCATGTTGACAAAATGTCTCCAAGATGCTATACTGTAATTAGTGGCAGATAGTCAACATTTCCGACTGCTGCGCGGCGAGCCTCCCAAAGAGCAAAGCTCAGGTGAAATAAATGGGGAGAGCTGCACCGCAAAACACGTCGGGAATAACGGCATTCGGGGCGGAGATCAGGCGCTTTCGTCCTACGGGAGAGTTTGCCGCGGAACTTACGCCGCTTAATTTTTACGGAGGTACAGGAAAAATGGATTATTCTGTATTTAAAGAAACGCTGACAAGCCTTTCCGACGGTTCGGTTTCCGTGCTGGCGGAGCTTATCGCTTCGTCGAGCGAGACTATCCCCTATTACAGCGATGTGAGCGACAGGCTTTTAGCCCCCGGCTCGATCGCGATAGTTCCTTCGGAATCGGCTATTTATATTCTTGATGTCGATCTGCTCTGGACGGACTGGAGCAACGGAAATAAGCTCCCGGCACCTTCGTCCGACGACGATGACGATGATGACGAAGACGATAATAACGAGAACGGCGGCGACGGGGAGGAGACCTTGAATGCTTGATCTGATGCAGGTATTGAAAGCCGCCAAGGGTCTGCCCGTGACCGATACCGCGTCACGGCTGACCGGAATGAAAGCGGCAGCGCCCGTTATATACGGCTGGCACGTCGATCCTTCGGTGTCCGACCCCGCGCAGGCGGTAACTTACCTTGCGGACGCTGTCGGGAAAACTCCCGCCGCTATGGGAGAGGATTCTTTTTCATACGGCTCATGGAAAAGCGCGTTTTTCATGCCCCGCCCTTGTATGCTCGGATATGACGGCAAGGTTGCTTATTATCTTGACCCGTATGATTATTCGAGAAAGCTCGACGGCACGCCCTCTGACATAGCAAACGCAGATTTCGAAGGCAACGCTATGATGGAATGGGGCTTGATATGGTACAAGTTCGAGGCAGGGAACTCCGCAGGCGAGGGTGATTTTTATGTCAGCGACCGTCAGGTTGACAGCAGCTATAAATGTTGGTGCAATATCGACGCAAACGGCAATATCTCTCCGCACTTCTACACGGCGATATATAACGGCACGGGAACGTCAAAGCTGCGTTCGCTGTCGGGAATCGCGCTGACAGCCGCAAACGGAGCTAACAAAATGACGTACAGTCAGGCGTTGTCAAAAGCTGTGGCAAACGATCCGGAAGACATGACGATCTGGGGCGTTGATCTGTATTCCGACTGGCAGCTTATAGCCGCGCTGCTTGTCCTTATGGGCAAATCTCTTGATATGCAAACGGTATTCGGAAAGGGGCTTTCGGTCACTTCCGAGGCGGAGCTTTCCGAATGCGTCACGGGCAGCCTTAACGATAAGGGGCTGTTTTTCGGGGATACATCGGGCTATGACAGCGCCGTAAAGGTCTTCGGAATGGAAAACAGGTGGAGTCCTTTATACAGGCATTTATCGGGAATATCGACTGTTTCGGGAGTAGATTCGGCAAGAGTAAAGCTGACATACGGCACTTCCGACGGTTCGTCGGTAACGGGCTTTGCGAATGTTCAGCCGCAGAATTACATAAATACGCAGGTATCGTTACCGAGTACCGAAACACAAAGTAACGCCTTTATTAAAAAGATGACGTTCGGCAGCTTTGGGATCATGCCTTCGGAAACTAACGGCTCTCCTGATACCTATTATTGCGACCGGCTTTCTTATTGGGGTTATGAAAGTCCGGGATATTTCATGATCGGGGGAACAAACAATAATAAAGAAGGCAGGAACGGGGCTTTTTCTTTTGATGAGATAAATTCGGTGGTCAGTACCTGGACTATCGGTGCGGCGTTGTCTTGCAAACCTTTGTGCGGTGTATCCTAAATTGAATTTCTGACAGGAACCTTTTGAATGGAAGGGGGCGCTGTAATGGCGTTCCCTTTTCTGCGTTTTTGCTATTGCCGCTTTTTGACGATTTAATCAGTCAATACAAAATGATTTTATGCCATTATGCCAAAATGTACGGTATTTTGAATGTTTTGTACTGTTTTTTGAATTTAAAAAGAGCGCGATATAGTATATAATATATTTAGTAAAAAGAATTACAGTAAAAAACTTACAGCAAAAAGAGATCACGCTCCTTACTTCTCCTGTCCCGACCGCATTATTTCTTGTAAGCGGTCGTAACAGTCAGGAGCGTAAAACAGTAAATTGCTGTAAAAAAAAGAGCTTGTTATATTGAGGGAATTTTTGATTTGTTACTTTAAAAAGGAGAATTATTATGAAAGCAAGAGTCATTAAAAAGACAATGGCAACTCTTATGGCTACCGCTATCGCAGCAGGTTCTGTCAGTGTCGCAGGCGAAAACATTACCTCCTCGCTGCCGTTCGGAATGAACAGCATAGTTGCAAGCGCGGAAAGCACCTCTTCCGTTACCGTTACCACATCGGCAGGCTATGCCGAAGGCGCTTACGCCGAATGGAAAGCTGTTTCGGGCGCTTCGGGCTACAATGTATACGCCGACGGCAAAAAGCTCGACAGTATGCTTATCCGTCAGTATGCGTCCTGTTTCCGCGTGGACGCGGTGGGGCTTAAATCGGGCAGCCATACTCTTAAAATAGTTCCCATTATAAGCGGCAAGGAGGACGCCTCCAAAGCGGCTCAGGTCAATGTGAACAGTATCGCTCACGACCGCTCGGGCTTTGCTTTCGTAAACGGCACATCTTCGGGCGCTTACAACGATGACGGCACTCTTAAAAGCAATGCGACCGTTGTATATGTCACCAATGCTACAAAGGATTCCGTGACCGTTACTATGCCCGACAAGAAGGGCAATTCCACCTCTCTCACGGGCGTTCAGAATATTCTCACCAATCTTAAGAGCAACACAAAGGCGGGTCCCGTCTGCATAAGATTTATCGGCAACATCACCGACCCCGCCAATATGCCGAGCGGTGACCTTTACATTGATACCGTTACCTGCGGTCTTACGATAGAAGGTATCGGAACCGATGCTACCTTCAACGGCTTCGGCGCGGTTGTCAAGAACTCCTCTAACGTTGAAATAAGAAACTTAGGCTTCATGAACTGCAACAGCTCCGAAGGCGATAACGTAGGATTGCAGCAGAAGAACGACCATGTCTGGGTACATCACTGTGATATGTTCTACGGCGATGCCGGCTCCGATGCCGACCAGGTAAAGGGCGACGGCGCTCTTGATACCAAGACTTCTACCTATATCACACATTCCTATAACCATTTCTGGGACAACGGAAAGTGCAATCTCCAGGGCATGAAGTCCGAGACCACTGAGAATTACATTACTTATCATCATAACTGGTACGACCATTCCGATTCCCGTCACCCGAGAATACGCACCTGCTCGGTACATATCTATAACAACTACTTCGACGGAAACGCCAAGTATGGCGTAGGTATGACGTTGGGCGGCTCGGCTTTCGTTGAGAATAACTACTTCCGCAACTGCAAATATCCCATGCTTATCTCTATGCAGGGTTCGGACAACGCGACGGGCGGCACTTTCTCCGGCGAGAACGGCGGCGTTATCAAGGCTTACAACAACACCGTGACGGGCGACCTCACAAAGGGTTATGTAAGCTATCAGAAGAACAACACCGATTTTGACGCTTACGACGCTTCGAGCGCCACCGAAAAGGTGCCTACTTCCGTAAAGGCAAAGCAGGGCGGCTCTACCTATAACAACTTCGATACTTCGAGCGTTATGTATAAGTACACCGCGCAGTCCCCCGAAGCCGCTATGGCTGACGTTAAGGCTAAGGCAGGACGTGTTCAGGGCGGCGACTTCAAGTGGACGTTCAACAATTCCGTTGACGACGCAAGCTATGCCGTAAATACCGCGCTGAAATCGGCTCTCGTTTCCTATAAGGATTCCATCAAGGCTATCGGCTCGGGCTTCACCGATTCTACCACTCCCGGAAGCGGCGACAGCAGTTCAAAGCCCGACTCTTCAAGCAGCAGCTCGCAGAGTGATCCTTCTTCGTCCTCGTCTTCATCTTCTTCCGGCAGCAGCTCACAGACTCCTGTTTCCTCCGCAACTTATGTACATGATTTCACTAAGGACGGCAAATCGAGCAGCTTCTTCTCGATCACGGGCAATCTTTCCACACAGAAGGGAACCGTATACTATGGCGGACAGACCCTGACCCAGTGCTTAAAGCTCGAAAGCTCCACCAGCATCAGCTTTAATGCGCCTTCGTCGGGCAAGCTGACACTTGTATTTGCGGAAAGCGCCGCGACTATAAAGCTCGACGGCACCAAGCTGACAGCCACAAACGGCATTATCACGGCGGACGTTTCGGCAGGCAGCCATACTCTCACAAAGGCTGATTCCGTGAACCTGTTCTATATGTCGCTTGAAACTGCGGGCGGTTCTTCCTCGTCCTCATCTTCTTCGCAGGGCGACAGCAGTTCTCAGGGCAGCTCCAGCTCGCAGGGAGATTCAAGCTCCCAGGGCGGCAGTGAAAGCGGCACCACGATAAACGGCGTAAAGGCGGTAAGCGCGGGCGGCTGGAACGAGGCTCTCTATGTGGTATTCTCCGGGCTTAAGGATTCCGAGGTTACGGGCGTTTCATACTCTGGTACCGTTTCGGGCAAGCTGACCGGCAACGACCTTGCATATCTTGTACGCGACACCTCCGCAGGCGTAAGAATAGACATTCCGGGCGTTCCCGCAGGCACCTATTCGATCTCCGTTACCACAAGCAAGGGAACAATTGTTCAGAGCGGTCTTTCGGTAAACGCGCAGGATCGTTCGGGCTACGCTCATTATAATTACAGCTCCGGCGTGGGCGCTTACAAGGACGACGGCACGCTTAAACCCAACGCTATCGTTCTCTATGTCACCAACGAAAACAAGGATACCGTTTCAGTTACTTCTAAGGACGGAACTACCGTTACAGGTATCGGAAATATACTCAACTCCGCCGGTCAGGACATAGGCGGCGGCAAGACCTCGAACGGCGGCACCAAGCCCAACGGCAACAAGGGCATTATCAAGAAGCTGGCGCAGGACGGCACGCCGCTCGTTATCCGCTTTATCGGCAATGTTAAGGCTCCTTCGGGGCTTACGGCTTACGACTCCACCGATTACGGCGGGTCTGTCGGCGATAACGGCTACATGGCAAGAATGAAGTCTGGCAAGGACGTTACTATCGAGGGTATCGGCACCGACGCGACCGTAGACGGCTGGGGATTCCATTTCATGTGCGAATCCGCCGCGCCCACGCTCGGCAAGAGCTTTGAGGTAAGAAACCTCGCATTCAGGAACGTTCCCGAAGACTGCGTAGGCATGGAGGGCGTTCAGGACGGCTCGACCATTACCGCGTCCGTTGAAAGATGCTGGATCCACAACTGCGAATTTTACAAGCCCACTATATCGAACCCCGCAGAGTCAGACAAATCGGGCGGCGACGGCGCGTGCGACTTCAAGCGCGGTCAGTATTTCACAAACAGCTATTGCTATTATGAGGGCTACCACAAGACCAATCTTGTCGGTTCGTCTGACAGCAGCCTCCAGTACAATCTTACCTATCATCACAACTACTGGAAGAACTGCGAATCGAGAGGACCTCTCGCCCGTCAGGCTAATATCCATATGTACAACAACATTTTCAGCGGTCAGACCAGTTACTGCATGAACCCGAGAGCGAACGCCTATATCTTCTCGGAGTACAACATCTTCGACAACTGCAAGAACCCCATGCAGGTAAAGCTCGGCGCTGTAAAGAGCTATAACGACGTATTCAACAACTGCAAGGGCGACATGGACGGCACGATCGTTACAAGCAAGAGTACGCAGGTAAACACCGACAACAAGTATGCTAACTTCGATACTAATTCCTCGCTCTGCTATATCCCGTCGGGTAACTACTTCCTCCAGACCGACACTTCAAAGTTGGCTTCGTACTTCGATATTTACGGCGGCACTATGGACGCAAACAACACCGTAAACGGCAAGACTTCCTCGGAAGGCACTTCGTCCGGCGGAGAAACCACCGTGAATTATCCTGTTGTAACAAATGTAGAGTACAGCGAATCCTCGCACCAGTTCAGACTTACATGGACTGCCGTTCCTAATGCTCAGAATTACGGCATTGCGGTATATCTCGGAGGAAAGTGGAAGGTTCAGAAGCAGGATATTTCTGGCAGCGCTACCTCGTTCACCTCGCCTAAGCTGAAAGCCGGACAGACTTATAAGGTAGTAGTTTGTGCTAAGGTCGGCGGCAAGTGGGATACAAGCAGTATCAAGAGCAGAGCTGTTACTATTACCATTAAATAATTTAATACACAGATATTTCCGAAAATCTAATTCCATAAAGCTCTAAGCAGATTCTCCCCTTTCCGAAAGGTAAGGGGAGAATCTGTTTTTGTCATGGGGTGTACGAGGGGTTATCAGACAGATCTATTGAAGCACAAACCCCATAAAAAACGCAAAGTGAGGGCATAAACGGGAGCCTGTGTCCGTGTTTGCCCTCACTTTGCGAATGTCGCTGATTTTACGGCTTAAAATATCTTCTATCTTTTATCTTTTTAATATTTGTTCGTCGCAGTAGAACGAGTAACGATCTTTACATTGTCATAATCTGCAACCGAAGGATTATACTTATAAGTGAATTTATACTCTCCGAAAATATCCTGTCCGTCGGAGGCGGATATGCCGTTAATAGTGAACGTAAATTCGCTGTCAAGGTCAAATTCCACTTGACCTTCGTTTCCGGCCTGATCAAACGCTATCTCAAAACTAATACTGTCATTATAAGCGTTGTAATAGCCTTCTGTAATCATTGTAGCGTCAGCATTCAAAGCTACGGATATTTCATTCAGTCCCGATGTTGCAAAATCATGCTTAAGGTTGTAAACAACGTCGGGTTTTACCTTGAATCCTGCCTTCGGCGTTGCTTCAAGGTAAAGCGACAAATAAGTGGAGCCGGGGTAATAGGATATTGATTTAAGCTCAATATCCACATTATCAAAGCCGCTGAGTTTTTCGCTGATAATTCCGTCATCGGGAGTTATATCGAAGCCGTTTCCGTTTTCAAGATCGCGTATCTTATCGGACTTGGCATTGTGATTTACGACCATTTCGAAAGTATTATACTGCTCCAGCCAGTTTACGTCAACAGTATTGTAAGAAGGAAGGTCGTCTCTCTGTACCACCGTTTCGGAAACGCTCCCGCCGAGCGATATTATCCAGCTCGTTACGCTGCCGCTGTCCTTTCCGGGAAGGATAACGTCAAGCATATAATCAAACATATCCGAAGCGATCCCGGCATTGCCGCCCGATACGCTGTAAAGCTGATGATCGCTGTAAGAGAACGCGCCGTTCGGGTCGGCTGTATACTCATAATCAGCTCCTGTCATACCTGTTTCAGCCGCCATGAACATAGCTGTCTCGCCTGTCTTGAACTGCGGTGCAGTACCCTCGTCGGCATACTGGAATATTTCTGCCTTTTCGCCGGAGTAATATTCGTGAAGCTCTCCGCTGACGATATTGTACACAAAGAAGTCACCTGTAAGAGTGTATCTGATGACATACCTTGTGCTGCCGTCGGACATTTCAATATACTGCGGTTCGGCGCTGCTCACTGTGCCGAGTAATACAGTATCGCTCGAAGCAAACAGCTCATTGAAGGAAGCCGCTCTGCTTACGGCTGCGGCAGCCTTTTCGGGGATCGTGGTCGTTGTCTCAGGCTCGGAAACAGTCGTTTCTATGGGCTTGATCTCATTGACAGGAGCGGCTTCTTCCGCAGCCGAGGAAGTTTCGGTGATGATCACTGCCTGTTCTTCCTTTTTAACGGCTGTTTTTTCGGCATTTGCGGCAGTCTGTTCAGCTGCCGAGGAAGTCTCTGCGGACGCTGACGACGACGACACGGGCGAATTTTTAATATCATAGGTATCTATGCTGGTAGAATTTCCTAAAGTAGCTAATCCGCCGCCTATCATGAGTATCGCGCAGGCTGCTGCGATAACTCCGCCTTTTTTGCCTCTTACCTCGTTGATCTGAGTGCTTTTCATGGTGATCGTCTCCTTTTTAATTGTTTCTTTCTTTTCTGTTCCGTAACGGTATCCGCAGTTGTCGGCAGAGGGGGAAGCGTTTTTTTCTTTTTCTGCCGCTTCAAGTATGCTGTTCAGTATTCTCTGCTTAGTTTCTAATTTATGTCTCTTAACTGCTTCTGAATAACGCATATTTCCCGCCCTCCTTTTTCATTTCCTTCTTTAGTTTTTTGAGTGTTCGGTAGAGCTTGTTCTTTACTGTCATTTCGGCGACACCCAGCGCCTTTGCTGTCTCCTTAATAGTGAGGTCATAGCCGAAGTACAGCAGGAAGATTTTATAGGTCAGCTCGTCGGCAGCCTTTAGCTGTGCAAGCACCTCTTCATAAATATAACTGTCGCTCCGTTCCAGCTGCCTCAGAGCGTCCTCATCGACGATCTCCATCGCCTCGTCGATGCTCTCCATAACTATTCTTGAACTGTAATGATCTGCGAGCTTATGCTTGCACATTCGGAGAAGATAGTGCTTGGGGTCGAGCACCTTTGCACCCTCCTGCATTTTCTTATAGAATGCAAGGTAAACGCTTTGCAGTATATCCTCCGCAGTTTCCCTCGTATCCGATTTAAGCAGTAAGTATTTGTAGAGGTAATCGTATGTACTGTTATATATTTTTTCAAAGCGTTCCGTAGCTTCGTCCATGACCTCTTCGCCTCCTTTCATAATAATAGTCGGGCAGAACGGGGAAAAAGCTTCATCTTTTTATTTTTGATTTTCCCTGTTCCGCGCCCGCTGTTGTCGCCTTTCGTTCTAATAGTCTGTCAGGAGCGGAAAAAAGTTTCACTTTGCGGAAAATTTTTTATTTTTTTCTTTCGGTCTTTTTTCGCCGCGCCTGATGTTGTCGCCTTTCGTTCTAATAGTCTGTCGGGAGCGGAAAAAAGTTTCACTTTGCAGAAAATTTTTTGAGACTATAAACTATATACTGCCCTCTGTTCCAAATGCCGCAATAGATTCATGCAGAGAAAATTCGCCTATTTGCGAATATATTATGGCATTTGGAATAGAAGGCAGTATATACTATTTTATCGAAAAATATGCAGGTCATTATGGTATAAGTATATGGTATATATACCTGGTATAAGTACTTGGTATATATACTTGGTATAAGTAGTTGGTACATATACCATATATTTATATCAACTTCGCTAACGCGCTGATATGGCAGGCTTTAAGCGTTTTTTGTGAATTGTACAAAATGCGGTTCTGCACTGATAGGAGTGTACCGCTCCGCGTTTGACGCGACTGCTGCGCATATGAGGCATACCCCGCAAGAGGACTCCTCGCCTTGGCGCGAACGGCACGAACGAGTTCGTGCAATCGTGCGGTTGACCCCTCGCCGGCGCACGGGCGCTTGTCTCCGTGTCCGTCCCTCACTTTGCGATTTTGGCAGTTTTGGCATTCCGACGATTTTTTTGCTTTTTATCCATAATATTTCGTTAATTTACCTAAATGAAATTTTTTAATTTGTTGCGGATTTGTTGCGCCCGATATGCTATAATATAAATAAGGATTTTTGTCATCATTTGTAGAAATATCATATTAAAGGAGAAAAAATTATGATAAGCAAAAAAATCTTTTCAGTTATCACAGCCGCAGCGCTTGCCTGCGCCGGGCTTGGCGGAGTTTCCGCGCAGGCGGACGAAAACAAAAGCGAAAATGACACGACCGCTCACGATATAGTCGCAGAAATGACGCTCGAACAAAAAATCGCACAAATGATAATTATACAATGCCGCTACTGGAGCGACGACAACAGCTATTCGGATATAACAGACCTTACTTCGCTGAATAAGCCTTTCGCAGACTTGTTTAAAAGGTACAGCATGGGCGGCGTTATCCTTTTTAATGAAAACTGCAAAAGTACCGAGCAGATCGTGCGCCTTACAAGCAAATTACAGGCGGCAGCTGCAAAGAATGAATACCAAATACCGCTGTTTATCGCAGCAGACCAGGAGGGCGGCAAAATAGTTCGTCTCGGCACGGGTACAAACACCTGCGGAAATATGGCTCTCGGCGCGACCTTCGACGCTAACTGCGCTTATGAAAACGCGGATATACTTGGCTCCGAGCTGGCGGCGGTCGGGATAAACGTCGATTTCGCGCCCGATATGGACGTAAACAGCAACCCGAAGAATCCTGTAATCAATATACGCTCGTTTTCCTCAGACCCTACGGTCGTCAGCGAAATGGGCAAGGCGTATATTTACGGGCTTATGGACAATAACATCATAGGCTCGGCAAAGCATTTCCCCGGTCAC
Source organism: uncultured Ruminococcus sp. (assembly GCA_902776945.1). Taxonomy (GTDB): domain Bacteria; phylum Bacillota; class Clostridia; order Oscillospirales; family Ruminococcaceae; genus YE71. Next base: position 1,557 of record CACYSH010000030.1, on the reverse strand, counting down.
GGCGATACGGACGTTGACAGCCACACGGGTCTGCCGCTCATCGACAAAAGCTATGAGGAGCTGAAAAAATGCGATCTTATCCCTTTCCAGGCGGCTGCCGACGCGGGCGTTGACATGATAATGACCACGCATATTCAGTTCCCGCAGATAGAGACAGGCACATACACATCGATAAGCACGGGCGAGAAGGTATATCTCCCCGCGACGCTTTCCAAAACTATCCTTACCGACATTCTGCGCGGCGACATGGGCTATGACGGCGTTATCATCACCGACGGTATGCTCATGGACGCGCTTGCCAATAATTTTGATATTTACGATACGGCAGAGCTGACAATAAACGCGGGCGCGGATATGCTGCTCGTTCCGCTTGATACTTTTTCTACTGAAACGATAGCCGATCTGGAAGAATACATAGACGTTATCGAGGAAAAAGTCAAATCGGGAAAGATCAGCGAGGAAAGAATAAATGAATCCGTTGAAAGGATAGTCGAGCTTAAACTGAAACGCGGGCTTTTCGATCACGATTACGAGGACGAGGACATTAAAGCAAAGGCAGCAAAAGCCCTTGAAACAGTCGGCTCCTACGATAACCACGAAAAAGAGCTTGCCGTGACCAACAAGGCTATTACGCTCATAAAGAACGAGAACAACGTGCTGCCGCTCGCTCTCGGCGAGGACGAAAATGTGCTGTTTTTCTACGCTAACGAAAACGCGGACACATCGTTCAATTTCGCCTTTGACAGACTGAAAGAAAGCGGAGCAATACCCGAAAGCGCTTCGGTGGACACATATTTCTATCCCGAAAATCCGGCGGAGGATTACGAGGAGGAAGTAGAGAACGCAAAGGCTGTAATCATCGCTTCGGACAGCTGGGGCGAGATCAATTATGACCCCGAAGACGAAAGCAATGGTGCGGAGGCAAATTTCATTGACGAGATGATGTATTTCGCACAAAAAAAAGGTAAGCCCGTTATTGTTATAAGTATGATGTACCCCTATGACGCGGCACGTTTTACCGATGCTGACGCTTTCCTGATAGCTTACGGCAACAAGATGATGAGCGAGATCCCGACCGAGTATAACGGCGAGGTCGTGGCATACGGTCCGAACCTTATTTCCGCGATATTGACCGTGTTCGGCGAAAATGAGCCTACGGGCAAGCTCCCCGTTGACGTTTACGATATAGATGATGAGTACAAATACAACGACAGGGTGCTTTATCATTTGGGCTTCGGGCTTTCCTACGGAGAAAACGGCGAAAACGTCAATGAGAGCGGAAATGGATATGTTATCCCTTATGACCCGCACAATTCAAACGCCGATAAAATAGAGGTAGCCAGTCAGGAGGTAAGCGCTTCTGTTTCTGCGGATTCTTCCGAAAACACGGATAGCAGTTCCGCTGCGGCTGTAAATAATGCCGTTCAGACAGAGGTTGACGACATAAATGCAAATTCCGGCATGGGCTGGATCGTTCCTTGCGTATTATCCGTAGTGGTTCTTGGTACAGTAATTATTATTGCAAAGAAGAAATACGGAAGCGAAAATAAGGATAAA
>CACYSH010000029.1 GCA_902776945.1 uncultured Ruminococcus sp. | reverse complement strand
GGCGCAACGGGCGGGAGCAAGCCCCCGCCCTACACCTGATTTTGTGCGGGTAACATATTGTAGGGGGCGTGCATTGCTCGTCCGTGAATGCCCGCAAAATCGCGATTTTTACGGCATTTTAGAATAGGTTAATGCGTATGGGGCAAGTCCCCGCCCTACAAACATTGTGATATTTTAAATTTGTGCAAGTTGACGGTGCTGCTCATTTATAGTTATAGGAACATACGGCGGAGGTCACATATCGACCGCCGCTTTTCTCTTTTGTGAAAGAATTGTGAAAGAAAATATCTTGCATCTTTCACTTTAATTTAAAGTAGCTTTAAGGTTCGCACGGTATACTATAATCACAAACAAAAAATACAACAGACCGCAAGCCGTAAAAGACAGATACGGCATCTGAAAGCGGAACCGAACAAAGCGTTTCAGGAAGGAAGTTTCGAATATGAATAATTATGATGATTACAATAATTTAAATACATCTGCCAATGAACCTTACGCGGCAATGAATCAGCCCATGACTAAAAAATCCGCAGGTTCGGGCAAGAAGCTTTTAGTAACTGCTCTGTGCTGCTCGCTGCTGGGCGGTGCGCTGGGCGCAGGCGGCATTTTACTCGGGATCAAGTCTTCGGGTGTCAACTCCGCGACAGGTACGGCTGTACAGGCTCAGACGCAGACCGAACGCAGCACCGAAAAAAGCTCTGACGAGGACGTTTCAAGCAGCCGCGAGGATAGCAAGAAGGAAAACGTTACCCTCGTGAACGGCTCCCGCGACAGTTCCTCCGACAGCGAAGCGAGAGCAACTATCACTCAGGCGAAGGCGGATACCAGCACGCTCATGACCGCCGCAGAGGTCTACAAGGCTAACGTAAATTCGACAGTCGGCATACAGACCTCTATCACACAGACCAACTACTGGGGCTATCAGACGCAGGCAGCCGCCGCAGGCTCGGGCTTCATCATCAGCACGGACGGCTATATTCTCACCAACTACCACGTTATCGAGGACGCTGACTCCGTTACCGTTAAAATGTACGACGGCACAAGCTACGACGCTAAGATAATCGGCGGCGACGAGGGCAACGATATAGCAGTTCTGAAAATCGAAGCGACCGATCTTACCCCCGCAGTTCTCGGCAGCTCGGGCGCTCTTTCGGTAGGCGACGGCGTTGTTACGATAGGCAACCCTTTGGGCGAGCTTACCTTCTCGCTGACGGCGGGTATCGTCAGTGCGCTTGACAGAACTATCACCACCGAGACCGCCACTATGGATCTTATCCAGACCGACTGCGCTATCAACTCGGGCAACTCCGGCGGACCGCTTTTCAATATGTACGGCGAGGTAGTAGGCATTGCTAACTCGAAGTATTCGAACAACGGCTCGGGCGAATCCTCTATCGACAATATCGCGTTTGCAATACCGATCGACAATATTCGCGGCATTGTTGACAGCATCATTACGAACGGCTACGTTACAAAGCCTTATATCGGCGTAAGTCTTGCCGACCTCAGCAACGAAGCTATAAACTACGGTCTGCCGAGAGGCGCGGCTATCAAGAGCGTTACCGAAGGCGCTCCCGCCGAAGCGGCAGGTCTCCAGACCGGCGACATAATCACCAAGTTCGACGGCGAGGATATAGAATCCTCCAGCCAGCTTATCGCAAAGGTCAAGAGGTACAAGGCGGGCGATAAGGTAAAGGTCACTGTATACCGCAAGGGCGACGAGTTTGAGGTAACGGTAACAGTCGATGAAAAGAAGCAGGACACCGAAGAGGAAAAGCAGGAGGCTAAGAGAAAGCAGCAGGAGCAGTACGGTGATTACAACTACGGCTACGGCTATGGCTTCCCCGATTTTGGCAGTATGTTTGGTTATTGATAATTGATAAGAAAGAAAAAGATAAAGTCCCTCGAAAGGGAAGTATGAAAAAGAGTTTTACTATATTATGTTATGATTTTCTCCATAAAATGACCCCCTAAAGGGAAAGCTCCTCCGCCTATTTTGCGGAGGAGCTTTCCTTTATTGCGCTTGTAGGGCGGGGGCTTTCCACGCCTTGATGATTTTTCTCACATTCGCGCCTATTTTCTCTCGTTAGCGACAGGCGGCTTCGAGCTTTTCCCTTATCTCCTTGATTATCTTCTTTTCAAGCCGCGATATATACGACTGCGAAATCCCGATACGGTCGGCAACTTCCTTCTGCGTAAGCTCCTTCGCACCATTCAGACCGAACCGCAGCTCCATTATCTGTCTCTCGCGGGGCGGGAGCTTGTCTATTTCTTCCATAAGCGCCCGCTGTTCGCACTCATGCCCCAGCTTTTCGGCAGCGGTCTCCTCATCGGAGCTTAAAATATCCGAAAGCAAAAGCTCATTGCCGTCCCAGTCGATATTCAGCGGCTCGTCAATGGAAATCTCCGTCCGCTGCTGCGACGCTTTGCGCATGAACATAAGTATCTCGTTTTCGATACAGCGCGAGGCGTAGGTGGCGAGCTTGATGTTCTTTTCGGGATCGAACGAGCGAACCGCCTTGATAAGCCCGATAGTGCCAATGGAAATAATATCCTCGCTCGTGGCGCTGGGCGATTCGTACTTTTTCGAGATGTAGACGACAAGCCGCAGGTTATGGACGATAAGCAGCTCGCAGGCGCGGCGGTTGTCGGTTTTGAGCAGTTCGAGGGCGCGTTGTTCCTCGTCGCGGGTGAGCGGCGGCGGGAGCTTTTCGGCGCTGCCGATGAAATCTACGGTGTCGGGGCTGCCGATACAGCGGCGGTAAAGCAAGCCGATCAACTCCTGCATACGAATGGCGATCTGTTTCAGCATATACATATCTCCTTTTCAAATTATTGGCGATTCATGACAATATAATCGGGTCAAAAATGGCATGGTCTTTTTTCCCTGCCGACGGCAATATCCCCGCGCAGCACTCCACAGGTTCAAGTCCGTTCTCCGTTTTGATAGAGATATTCGCCCGCGAGGTAACGCTTATCAGCCCGCAGCCGTTTATCGTATCGTAAGGAACGGGGTGAAAGCCGTAGAAATATAAATGCTCGGGGCGGTCGAGGTCGAAACGGCGGTAAAGCTCGTCCGAACGGAAGATCATCACAGGAGCGCCCGTGAAGCTGTCGCGCAGCAGATTTCCCGTGTCGGAAAAGGCGGGCAGTTCCTTGACAAAATTACCCATTCTGAACACGGCGCGGTATCGCCCGATAGTCTCGGAACGCCGTTTTCTCAGCGTATCCGCAGTAACGGCGATAAGATAGACCCCCGCGCAGCACAAGGCAAGCTGCAACAGCGAAATATCAAAATAAACAACGTAATTCCGAATGCAAAGCACCCGCCTGCCCGTCAGCCCGACTATCATAAGACACGCGCCGCCGAAGACAAGCTCGAACATCAGGTAAAGAGCCGCCCGCCGCAGCAGCGACCGTGCGCTTTTCGGTCGGAAAGCAACAGCCGTTATTGCAAGCATAGCCGCCCCCTTGCCGAGAGTGATAAGCAGCGCCGTGAAAAAGTCCGTGCTTTTTAGCGCGGCAAGCAGCGAGAATAACGCTCCGGCAGCGCCCGCCTCGATCTCCCGCCGCAGGCGCAGACGTTCGTGTGTGAGCCGTGCGGTACAGCGCACAAGTACCATTGCAATAATGGCGTTTGTCAGCATAAGTACGTCGATGTAGATCTTCATCGGTCTCCGCCTCCCGGGTCGTTGTTTCTTTACATAAGCTATTATAAACCTTATGCGCCGCATGGAGTGTCGAAAAGGACAGGCGAATGCGGCTTTCATTTTTTGCGGCGCGAAAAAAAGGGAAGGCTCCGATTTCAGGAGCCTTCCTGTATGTTTTTGTATATTGTACTATAAGTGAGCAACACCGTCAACTTGCACAATTCGAGAATATCGCAAGGCTTGTAGGGCGGGGCTTGCTCCCGCCGTCCCAGTGAAAAGTTGTGGGTAGTGTAATTATTTATGCAATTTAACCAAATGCGCTCATTTATAGCATTGTTAGATGAAGTCCATACATCGGGACGGCGGGGGAAAACACGGACGCATACCCCCTCACGATATGCGTTACTATTTTTGGACAGTTAAGCGAAAGCCCTACGCTATTACTGCTTGTCTTACATCATCACAATACTTACAACACTTTTCCAAAACTTTATATATTTATTCTTCTGTATAATTTTTTTAAAGTTTGCCTATTTTGATGAAGTGTTGTAATGAAAGCTCTCAAAACCGCGTAAAATCAAGGGTTTTGGGCATTACAACGGAACCCGATTCCGTTGTAATGTGTTGTAATGTCTTAAAAATCTTTTGATTTTCTATACACGGGTACACGCCTTAATCTTATTGACTTGCCCGAAACATATCGCAATTCCGTATTTATCCCGCACTGTTCGAGAGCACGACCTATCTGCTGTGCCGAATATTTCCGCAGACACAGCCAATACCCCGCCCTACAAGCCTTGCGATAGTCTGAATTTGTGCATATTGACTGCACTGCTCATTTATAGATATGTATTTAACCGTGTAAAATGCCGTGTAGGGTAGTAGGGGCTTGCCCCGACCTGTTTGTGTGGTTGTTCAACATTTGTAATTAAGGCGGGGCAAGTCTTCACCTTACAAAATTTGTATTACGAAACCGTTAGGATTTACGGAAAAACGGGCGGGAGCAAGCCCCCGCCCTACAACCTTTATATTAAGCGTTAGACATTAGGAATGTGCTGGCTTGTGCAGCCTCTTTGCGAAAATCGGCACTTTATTTGTTTCCGTCACGTTTTGCAGATTCGTTAAATTGTGCGTTTTTGTGAGTTCTTCTTGAAATTGCCGATTTTAATTTTGGACTTAACAATTTTCTTTTTACCGTTAGTTTGCGAATGTCATCGGCTTTTGTGGTTCTGAGGTGATCGCCGTCATTCGTCGGCGCTGTTATCGTCAGAAGTGCTGCTGTCGTCGGAAGTGCTGCTGTCACCCTCGCCGGATTCTTTTTCCTCGCTTTCACTTTCGACGGATTCTTCCTTCTTGCTTTCGCTCTCGCCTTCTCCTTCACTTTCGCCGTTGTCTTCCTCAGAGGAGGACGATGAAGCCGGAGCGTTAGGGTCGCCGTTAAAATACTTATAGACCAGCTCGGACACCTGTATGATCGAATTATCCGACGACCAGCCAAAGCCCTTTGTATCGCCCATTATCACAAGAATATAGTCGCCCGTGTCGCAGTAAACTATCGCCGCGTCATGGCAGATGTCGTAGCCCTCGCCCGTGATATTCGCGGTCTCGGTGCCGGAAGGCGTGCCTGCGGGGATCCTTTCGCGGCTGCTCCGCGCTTTAAGATAGCTGATGAGCCGCCCCGAGACATCGCGGTTCACTATCTCGCCGCGATAGAGCGAATTGAGAAAACGCCCCGCATCAAGCGCGGAGGTAGTGCTTGCGGCGGTATCGTCCGCCGAAACTACCGTGTCCCAGTAGCCCTGCTGACGGCACCATTCGGTAACGGAGTTCTGCCCGAGCTTTTCGATAAGCGCGGCGAACGTTTCACCGTCGCCTTTTTCGATCATGCTGCGGATAAGGTTTTCGGTGTTTTCGGCATCAAGCGTACCCTCCGAGACCTTCTGATAAGCCGCACCCGCCGCAAACAGCCTTATAATGTTGGCGGAATAAAGCGGCTTGGTATTAATGGAAAATTCGCGGTTCGAGGCGGTGTGCCTGAGATATACCTGCCATTCGCCGTCGAACCCTGCAATAAGACTGCTTATATCGCTTTTGAGCGGGTCAAGCTCGTAGATAGAATGCGCGGCGGTCTTGAGCTTTTTCTTGACGACCTCTCCCGAGCCTTCGCCGGGCAGCTTTATAAGCGGGTCGGCGGTAGTTGTGGTTGTAGTCTCTGCGGAGGAGATCGCCGTAACGGCGGTAGTTTCGGCGGGCTTGCTGTCGTCTTCGGAGCTTGTCAGCTCGGTAACGGCTATTGCGGGACCTCGATAAGGCTCAATGACGGGCTGATTATCGCGCTCGTTCATAGCGAGCCTTATTTTAAGCAGCAGCACCAGCACCGTCCCGACGAAAACAAAGGAAAACATAGCACCCATTAAGGCGGCGATAGAATTATTGCGTTTGCGGGCGGCTCGTTTTTTCTCTGCTTCTTTCTCCCTAAGTTCCATTTCTTCGCGTGGGGACAGGTTCTTTTTCTTTCTCATGGCTTTTCTTCCTCTCATTTCCCGGGCTTTCCGGGTCGATGACAGACTTTCGGGGAAGTCTGTTGGTTCTATATCTATAATATCCTATTTTTTGTGAATTGTCAAGACCTCGTGCGCCTGCGGCACCTATTTAAGCGCCTGAAAAGGTACGAACAAAAAATCCGAAAAAAAATAAAAAAATTTTCATTGAAGTGAAACTTTTTTCCGCTTTTGACAGACTATTAGATTGAAAGGCGACAACAGCGGTCGCCAAGATCGAATATGAATAACAGAAAACAATTCTTTGGGAGGAATACCTTATGAAAAAGCAGATGTTCGTTATAGCAATGATGAGCATGATCGTAACACTCGCAGGCTGCGCCAGTGAAACCGATATGAGTGGCATTACTAAAAACAGCCCCGCCGACAGCGCGACAGTTACCGAAGCGCCGGCTGCCAAAGAAGCCGATATGGTAAGCAGCGAGAGCGAAAAAGCTGCCGAAAGCAAGTCTGACAAAAAGGAAGAGAAGAAGGACGAGAAGGTCAAGAAGGACGAGAAGAACGAAAAAACGGAAAGCAAGTCTGATGAGAAAGTAGAAACTCCGGTAACGCCGGAAAACAAGCCTGAAGAAAAGACAGAAAATCCGACCGGAAAGAGGGTCGCCGCTTCCGATGTGACCGAAATAGTCGGCGAATGGGTAGAAATGGGCAACGGCGAGGCACGTTTCATCACCGTGAACAGCGACGGCAGCTTTGAGGTATTCACAAACTACGACACGATCACTTCGGGAAACGTTACTGTTGATACCGTTGACGGAGTTAAGCAGTATTCCTTTAATGATACAAGAAACGGGCTGTGGTATGTGCCTTTCGTTTACACCTGCGTTGACGGATACGAAATGCTTGCCACAACAGAAAACCCGGTTTATGGCACCGTTTCGTTCTGCCGCAAGAATGAAGACCTCAACCCAAGCCCCGTTTATCAGGACATCGTGGGCACATGGTATGAGGAGGACGCCAACGGCGGACGCACTATCACGATAAACAACGACGGTATCTACACTGTCGATTTTGGAAACGGCAGCACTTCCACGGGATCGATAGCCGCCCAATCGACGGACGACAACCAGGTATTATACATATTCTACAGCAACTATCCCGATATATGGTATTCTTTCACGTTTATTAACAACAGTTTTCCCGAGCTTATCAGCTATCAAAATGAAGACCATGACACGGTTGCCTTCTCACGCGAGCCTTCTTCCGTAAGTGTCTCCGAAGCAATTGACAAGATAACCGGAACATGGTACCCCGATGACCCGAATTATCCTACGCTGGTCGTAAACGCCGACAGCACTTATGATATGGTGGAGGAGGACGGTTCGATCCGTGAAAACAGTGATAATTATATCAAGGTTGAGATAAGGGGAGGCGTTGAAAAGTACAGCTTCAAAGACGATAGGCTCGGCACTTGGCTCGTACCCTTCGAGGTAAGAAACGGCGGAAGCACTCTTATTACGGAAGATAACCCCGTCTATGGTATCATTTCGTACCACCGCTGATATTATATTTGGAATAAAGAATTTCGCCCGCGTCACCTTAATGTGACGCGGGCGTTTTATGTATCATGGTTCGATAATAACAGTATTGAACTATAAATGAGCAGTGCCGTCAATTTGCACAAATCCAGACTATCACAAGGCTTGTAGGGCGGGGGCTTGCTCCCGCCGTCCTCATGTAAAGACTTTATCTAAGGATAATTATTTATGCAATTTGACAAAAAGCGCTCATTTATAGTATTGAACATAAGCGGATCGGTGCGGCAGTTCCTTACATCATATCCCCGATAACATAAGGTAGTTCCACCGTAAAGCAAACGCCGCCCTCTTTGAGGTTCGAAACGCCCAGCTTTCCGTCGCATAGATCAACGATTCGCTTGACTAACGCCAGTCCCAGTCCGTTGCCTTCGGTTTTGCGCGAGTTGTCGCCCTGATAGAACTTATCGAATATCTTTGCGGCTACTTCGGGCGGTATCGTGGGGCCGTCATCTGTTATCATCACGTTGATGTTCTTTTCGTTTGAAAACAGTTTAACGCCGATATGTCCGTTTTCGGGGGTGAACTTTATCGCGTTGTTGATGATGTTCTGCCATATCTGCGCCATAAGCTCCTCGTTGCCGAAGTAATACACCGTGTCGAGCGATATGTCAAGGTCGATGTTCTTCTTTGTCCATTCCGGTTCGAGAACAAGCAGTATCTTCCGTATCTGCTCGTCTATCGAAAAGCGCTTTTTGTTTGATATGGTGTTCTGATTTTCGAGCTTCGAGAGCCTCAGAATATCGCTTGTCAGCTTCGAGAGCCGCGAGGTCTCGCCTATGATTATCTGCGTGTATTCACGGCGCTCTTCGGTTGAAATGTCGTCGTCCTGCAACAGCTTTGCAAAGCCCTGTATCGAGGCGAGCGGCGTTTTAAATTCGTGCGAAACGTTGCTGATGAAATCCCCGCGCAGCGTTTCTATTCCCGCAAGCTCCTCCGCCATGCGGTTGAAGTTGTTTATCAGCTGCTGATATTCCTTGTCCTTCGACTGCGGAACGCGCACCTTGAAGTTGCCACGCGCTACAAGATTGGTGGCGAAATTAAGCTCCTTTATCGGTTTGACAATGCGGTTGCTGACAAACACGGTCAGCAGCGAGCCGAGCGCTATGCAGACGATCATTGTCAGTATTACCACAAGTATCGTAACGGTGTAAACGCTGTCCTTCCAGTTGGGATATATCTTGACATATTGCCCCCTTATCATCGTGTAGCCGATAACGTCGGGCATCAGGCTGTCGTCAACGTCGATATAGCAGTTCTGTTCGGCAGCGTCTATCTTTACGCGGTAATATTCGGCATCGGTATTGGTAAGAGTGGTCACTTCGGCGTTTTCGCCCGCAATTATCGAGATTATCGTGCTTATATCAAATTCGGTGGTAAGCTCCAGTTGTTTCATCGAACCGACTACCGAAGTTATTTTAGTTTGATTGTTCTCGATAAGGAGCGGCTTGAAAACGAACAGCAGCCCCAGTATCGAGATCGCTGCGGAAGCCACCATTACGATAAAGAACATGAACGCAAATTTCAGCTGCAATGACAGTTGTATTTTCATCGGGGCAGGCTCACACCTTTCTCACGGCTTTGTAGCCCAGCCCGCGCACGGTAACTATGTCAAAGCTGTCGTTGGGGACGTATTTCTCGCGCAGTCTTTTGATATGAACGTCAACGGTGCGCTCGTCCACCTCAGACTCCATGCCCCACAGCTCGTCGAGGAGCTGCCGCCTTGTGAATATCTGGTTCGGGTAGGAAAGCAGTTTGAAGAGCAGCATAAATTCCTTGTTGGGGATAGTCTCGGGCGGTGCGTCGCCCATAGATACAGTAAGCGAGTCGTAATTCAGCTTGCAGCTGCCGACGACGAGCAGCTTTTCGGCAGCCAGCCGCGAACGTCTTAACAGAGCGCCCACGCGCAGGATCATCTCGTCGATGTTTATGGGCTTTACCATATAATCGTCTGCGCCCGCCATAAAGCCGGACTGCTTGTCCTGAAAGGTCTCCTTTGCCGTCACCATAAGCACGGGCATATCGAATTTAGCGCTGCGGAGCTGCCGCGTGAGTTCATAGCCGTCCATATTGGGCATCATAACATCTGAGATAACAAGGTCAATGGCGTACTTGTCCATTTCATCGAGCGCCTCAAAGCCGTCGGAGGCGGGGCGGGGCAGATAGCCGTGCTGTTTGAGTGCGGCGCACATCAGTTTACGGAGGTTATTGTCGTCCTCAACTACAAGTATCGAAAACATCTGATATTTCTTCCTTTCCTTAAATTATTTTGTTGGATTCTTGTGCGTATTGTTGCTCTTGCGTGCAAGCACGCACTTCATTATGTTTAAAATAACGATATGTGAATTTTTGGTTAAATTTTATTAAACTTTTATATTTCATTAAAAAACGCCCTTAAATGAACTCTCAGTTCATATTCGGTTCATTTAAGGGTGGTATACTAACATCAGTCAAGAACACGGGGGTTCGGGTGATGGCTCGGACAAACAAGTCCCTTCCCCCTCATGGAAACCTTCGGTTTCCGGACTGTTCCGGGTCACGACCCGAATTGCCGTGCAGTCTTACATTATTAAATAGACTTAATCCCTTCCCATAATTCTATAGATAGCAAAGTCCGCTGACGGGTTCGCCGCCCATTAATGTCAGCGGATTTTGTTGCCCTTGTGCGGGGCAGCGCGTCCGCGTGTCGCACCTATAATAAACATCAGAATAAACTGTAAACTGTACATCACAAAACCCACGAAACCCGCAAAGCAGTGGCAAAACCAAAGTCTTAGGAAGGGGGTAGCTGCATCAACTATGTTAATGCCAGCAAGCTCGTGCAAGGGGATAACCCTTCTTCTTGCACGAACTTGTTCGTGTTGCACGAACTTGTTCGTGTTGCACGAACTTGTTCGTGTTGCACGAACTTGTTCGTGCAGTTGACCCCCTCGCCAGCGCACGGGCGCTGGATTCCGTGTCTGTCTCGCCGTTGGGCTTGCTTTATCCCTTTGCGGCTTTTATCATCGCATCTACCAGCTTCTGCGCTTTCCATACAGGCGGCATTGATCTGTCCATAATTCCGAAATTCTCGCCGTTTCCGTGGAATGCGTTATTATCCCACCAAAGCATCGGTATCCCGAGCTTCCGCGCCTCCGAAACATAGTATTCCGTGCAGGCGATTCGGTCATCAAGATTATCCTTATTCAATACGCCAAATTCGCCGATCATTACAGGAATACCCTTCGAAATAAACAGCTCGTCAAGATTTTTCAGGAACGTATCAATATCGCCCGTGTCTTTCTCAACGCTCCATTTGTCCGTACCGCTCACATTCAGCGCGAAATCATACGGCAGATAGGCGTGTACCGATACTATCACTTTGTCGTCGCCGTTATCGGGAAGCCAGATGTCCTCTAAGCTCTCGCGCCCCGAAGCCGCCGCATAGCCCGTCACCATAAGGTGCCGCTTGGCGTTGTTGCCGCCGCTTGCCCGCACGGTCTCGTAGAAGGTCTTGGCGTACTCGCCGACTATCGCACGGCTGTCCGGTGTGCCGCCCGTCCATTCCAGTGACGTACCGCGCAGACGGGGTTCGTTCGTCCCCTCGAAGATAAGATGTTCGTCGTAGCCTTTAAATTCCTCCGCTATCTGTTGCCAGAGCGCCTTTAGCTGTTCAATATCCTGTGCCTTGTCGTCCTCAGTCGGCATATACCATTCCTCGTGGTGGGTGTTAAGGATAACATAAAGCCCGTTGTCGATACCGTAATCGACGATCTCGTGAACGCGGGACATCCACTCAGGGTCTACCTTGTAATCGCCGCTGCTTGCCATGTGTTCGCCCCACGAAACGGGTATGCGCACGATGTCGAAGCCGCTGTCTTTGAGCAGCTGCATCATGTAGGTGTTTGTGGTGGTTGGCTGCCAGTGAGTTTCCGCACCCAGTGTCTTGTCGCCGGTAGCGTCAAGCGTGTTGCCGAGATTCCAGCCTATTCTGATCTCTTTAAGCAGCTCGACCGATGATATATCGCGTATTTCCATATTGACTTCCTTTTTTTCGTCAGTATCAGCCGAAGGTTCGTCCGAAGGGGTCGGGTCTTCTTCCTTAGAGCTGCTTTCGTCCGCCTTTTGCCCCTCTGCTGCGGCGGTCGTCTCTGCGGAGGGCGTTTCTCCTGCCGAAGCGGTCGTCTCTGCGGAGAGCGTTTCTCCTCCCGAAGCGGTCGTTTCTGCGGAGGACAGTTCTCCGGTCGCGGTGTTTCCGTTTCCCGCTGTGCCGTTTCCGCAGCCCGAAACGATCATCAGCGCTGCGGCAGCAGCCGTAATGGCGGCGGCATATTTTTTTAAATTAATCATTGCAAAAAACCTCCGTGTAAAATGATTATTCCGTTTAAGTATATCACATTTCACAAAAAAAATCAAGTGTCGGATAACAAATCGTATGAAAATTATTTATTAAGCTACACGGAGAACAAGGTCTTGGTACGGAAAAGGCGGGAGCAAAATCTGCTCCCGCCCGTTGCGCCCATGTGATATTTAGAATTTGTGCAAGTGAAGGCATTGCTCATTTATAGTATATATTCCATTTATCAGGAATTTTGTTACGCAGTTTTTGAAAATTGATTTTTGCGGCGAAGGATACGTTTTCTCTGACCTGTCGTGTAAATATGTATTGAATGTTAAAAAAAATGCTTGCAAATGTAAAAGAAAACTTCAAACCCTTGAAAATATCGCGGGAAACGTGTATAATGAAAGTGTCGCATTTTGCGATAAAAATTTAACGATCTAAAAATTTACGGAGGGTGTTTTAAGTATGTTAGTTTCAGCTAAGGAAATGCTCGATAAGGCAAGAGCAGGCAAGTATGCGGTAGGACAGTTCAACATCAATAACCTTGAATGGACAAAGGCGATCCTTTTGACCGCTCAGGAGCTTAATTCACCCGTTATACTGGGTGTTTCCGAGGGCGCAGGCAAGTACATGACCGGCTTCGAGACCGTTGCCGCTATGGTTGCCGCTATGGACAAGTCGCTCGGTATCACCGTTCCCGTTGCGCTGCACCTCGACCACGGCTCGTTCGAGGGCTGCTACAAGTGCATCAAGGCGGGCTTCACCTCTATCATGTTCGACGGTTCTCACTTCCCGATCGACGAGAACATCGCCAAGACCACCGAGCTTGTAAGCGCTGCACATCATCTCGGTCTTTCCATTGAGGCTGAGGTAGGCGCTATCGGCGGCGAAGAGGACGGCGTTGTAGGCAAGGGCGAATGCGCCGACCCCAAGGAGTGCAAGCAGATCGCCGATCTCGGCGTAGATTTCCTAGCTGCTGGTATCGGCAATATCCACGGCGTATATCCCGCCAACTGGGAGGGTCTGAGCTTTGAGACTCTCGCGGCTGTTAATAAGGAAGTCGGCGAAATGCCCCTCGTACTGCACGGCGGCACAGGTATCCCCGACGATCAGATCACCAAGGCTATTTCCCTCGGCGTTGCAAAGATCAACGTAAACACCGAGTGCCAGTTGGTATTCGCTGAGGCTACCCGCGGCTACATCGAGGCGGGCAAGGACAAGCAGGGCAAGGGCTTCGACCCCAGAAAGCTGCTCGCTCCCGGCTTCGAGGCTATCAAGGCTAAGGTCAAGGAGAAGATGGAGCTGTTCGGTTCTGTCGGCAAGGCTTGATTTGAGCTGATTTAATTAAACGCAAATGATTTTCCGCGCCGGGGTCTGTTTGGACTTCGGCGCGTGTTATAAGGAAGGGAATCGCTATGGAGGCTCTCGGGACGCGCCGCATTGTCAGAATCGGTTGTATCGCTCTTTTTTACGCGCTTTTGACGCTTTCAACGCTGTCGTTCACCTTTGACAATGCTCAGATAAGGCTTGCCGAGATGTTTATGGTGCTTTGTCTTTACAGCAAGGACAGCGTGGTCGCTGTTACGCTGGGCAGTTTTGCCGCCAATGTGTTCAGTCCCTTCGGCGCTTATAATGTGAGTATCAGCACGTTGGCTGCGCTTATCGCGGGAATACTTATCTATCTCACGCGGAAGCGCGTCGGTGTTTTCGGGGTCATTGCGGCGGCGTTCATTTCGACGGCGGTGAATGCTCCGGCTGTCAGCGCCGTGATATATTTAAATATCGGCGAGGATTTTATGACAAATCTGATGAGGATCGCGATAAGTGAGTTTTTTGTGGTGCTTATTGGCGGTGCGATATTGAACTATTATATTTCGCGTGCTAAAGGGCTGAGACAGTTTCTGAGTGATAATGTTAAGGCTCCCGTGCGTTAAGTAAAAGCCCACGAAAATTGTGCGAGGTCGGAAAAAATCACGGACGGCAGAAATGCGCGTCCGTGATTTTTTGTTTTCGACTGTTTTATTATGGTGAACGGCATTTATTTTTAGATATTAGGAATGTGCCGACTTGTGCAGTTTCTTTGCGAAAATCGGCAATTTATTCGTTTCCGCTCTGTTTTGCTGATTTTATCAGTTTACTTGTTTTTGTTAGCCTTTCTAAGACTTTTGATATGCCGGCGCTTTGCGGGTTTTGTGCAATTTATTCTGACGTTTATTATAAAGTCTTGCATTTTTTCAGCCGATGTGTTATAATATATATACATTATATAAAAGGAGCGTGAGCTTATGGCAAGCATTATGGATGGCGAAAGACAGTTTCACATCAGGGCGAAAAAGGGCGAGGTCGGCAGATACGTTATCCTGCCCGGCGACCAGGGGCGCGTGCCGAAGATCGCGGCGCTGCTCGATAACGCCGTGCAGATAGCTCAGAACCGCGAGTTCAATCTTTATACCGGCGAGCTTGACGGCGTTAAGGTCTCGGTCTGCTCGACGGGTATTGGCGGCCCTTCTGCGGCTATTGCGGTTGAGGAGCTTATCAAATGCGGCGCGGACACGTTTATCCGCGTCGGAACATCGGGCGGCATAAAGCTCGACGTAGTGGGCGGCGACCTCTGCATAGCTACGGCGGCAGTCCGCGCCGAAGGCACGACCCGCGAATATCTCCCGGCGGGCTATCCTGCGGCGGCTGATTATGAAGTCACCAACGCTTTGGCGGAATCCGCAAAGGAGCTGTGTGACGGCAGCTTCGGCAATTCGTATCATGTCGGGGTGGTTCAGTCAAAGGACAGCTTTTACGGCGAGGTCGAGCCGGAGGGTTCGGCTGTCACCGATCTGCTCCGCTCCGAATGGGAGGGCTTTCGCAAGTGCGGCTGTCTTACCTCCGAAATGGAGTGCGCGGCGGTGTTTGCGGTGGGACTGGTGCGCGGTGCGCGGTGCGGCGCGGTGCTGACGGCTATCTGGAACGTCGAGCGCAGTGTGCAGGGGCTGCCCGATAATATCACGGACGATTCCTCACGCGCCATAAGCTGTGCGGTCAATGCGATACGTCGGCTGATACGTTCGGATAATATGTAATACTATAAGCTATGCTGCTAATTTGCGCAAAGCAACCGAAATTGCAAAACGCGGGCAAACCCAAAGTCTTAGGAAGGGGGTGGCTGCATTAAATAGTATTAATGCCAGCAAGCTCGTGCAAGGGGATAACCCTTCTTCAGAAGGGTTTCCCCAAAGACTGAGCGGTTCAGGCATTCAATCGTAGAAAGAAAATTGAACGGTCAAAATTAAAATCGGCAATTTTCTTGTTTACGCCACGTTTTGCAGAATCATTCACTTTGTTTGTTTTTGTTAGCTTTTCTTTAAATTGCCGATTTTATTTTTGGTCGGTCAGTTCTGATTATTTTCGGGGCTTTGCTTGATTTGTTGTTTTTGTGTGTAAAGGAGAAATGTCATGCCTTCGATCGCCGTACATCTTACCATTGCCCACGCCGCTGCCCAAACGCTGGGTATCTGCGATATGCCGCAGTTCTACATGGGAAATATCGCTCCGGACGCGGTGAACGTCGGGGGCTTTGCTCCCGCCGATGTCCGTTACGCTGCGCACATACGTTCACGTTCTTACAGCGAATGGAAGAACGGAATAGCCGCCTACCGCGCCGCTCACAGCGGTGAATACGCCCTTTGCCCCGATTTTCTTTCGGGAGTGCTGTTTCATCTTTATACCGACATCGCATGGGACGAAACGATTCAGCCGCAGCTTTTCGAGCATCTGCGCGGGCGCGGCTTTGCGGAAAAGGAACTTAACGCTCGCAAGTGGGACGAGCTGAAAGGCTTTGACGGCGTTTTGTCGGAAAAGCCCGCCTACAAAGAAGCGGTGGCGGCGCTGAAAATCGCCGAGCCGCACGCCGTCACGACTGTTACAGCGGAACAGCTTTCGCAGTGGCGGGACAAGATCGTTTCGCTCGAATATCCCTATCCCGCGCCGTCTTTCCTGACGGATAAGCATATAGATACGGCGCTCATGCGGGCGGTCGCATATCTGACCGGCGGCTATTGATACGCCCGCCGGCAAATGATTCGTAATACTATAAATGAGCAGCACAGTCAACTTGCACAAAACCTGACTATCACAGGGCTTGTAGGGCGGCTGCGGCATCAACTTGTTGGCATTAACTTTGTTAATGCAGCCATTGCCCCCGCCGTCCTCGTGAAAAGGCTTTATCTAACGATGATTATTTGTGCGATTTGACAAAACGCGCTCATTTATAGTATAAATATTTTGGAGGAACAAAATGGCACTTGACGGCATATTTTTAAGTCTTGTAAAGGAAGAGCTTGCCCCGCTTGTCGGCGGCAGGGTAGACAAGGTATATCAGACCGCCCGCGAGGAGCTTGTGCTTGGTATACGCACCCGCGACAGCTCATATCGGCTGCTGATAAATTCATCGGCGGGAACGGCGCGGGTACACGTTACGGGCGAAAGTATTGAAAATCCCAAGACCCCGCCGATGTTCTGTATGCTGATGCGCAAGCGGCTGGGCGGCGGCAGAATTGTCGGCATAAGGCAGGACGGCGCGGAAAGAATACTCTGCCTTGACATCGACGCGGTGAACGAAATGGGCGATACGGTTCGGCTGACCCTCGCCGCCGAAATAATGGGCAGGCGCTCGAATATTATCCTTATTGAATACCCCGACGGTTCCGAAACAGGCAGGATCGTTGACAGCATAAAGCGCGTAACGCCCGAAATGTCGTCGGTGCGCCCCGTGCTGCCGGGCATGAGCTACACGCTCCCGCCGAGAGGTCTGCGGCTTTCGCTTGAAGGATTTATCGCTGACGAGCTTAGAGAACATCTCGCGGCGTTCGCGAAGAAACGCATATCATCGGCGCTCGTGCAGAGCTTTGAAGGCATCTCGCCCGTGTTCGCCGACGAAGCCGTGTGGTACATGAACGGCGGCGAAGACAAGGCGGCGGGCGATATGACCGACGCGGAATTTGCCCGACTGACCGAATGGCTCAATGCGCGTTCGGAGGAGCTAAAGGCGCGGCGGCTTGCCTACACGGCGCTTATTTCGCCCGAAGGACAGCCGAAGGATTTCTGCTTTACCGAAATAAAGCATTTCGGTTCGCTCATGCAGACAAGGCGTTACGAAAGCGCCTGCGAGCTGCTTGATGATTTCTACTCCCGCCGCAGCCGCGACGACCGTATCAGGCAGAAGGCGGCAGATCTTTTCGCGGCGCTGACCTCGCTTATCGAGAGGACTTCCCGCCGCGTGGCAAATCAGCGGCAGGAGCTTGCCGAATGCGCCGACCGCGAACAGCTCAAGATCCGCGGCGACCTTATCATGACAAATCTTTACATGATACAGAAGGGGCAAACCTCTGTCAGCTGCGAGAATTATTACAGCGAAAACGGCGGGATTATCGACATCGAGCTTGACCCGCGCCTTACTCCCACGCAGAACGCGCAGAAATATTACCGCGAATACCGCAAGGCGGACACCGCCGAGAAAAAGCTCGCGGGGCTTATCGAGGAGGGCGGGCAGGAGCTTAAATATCTCGATTCGGTGCTTGACCAGCTCACCCGCGCCGAGACCGATTCCGACATAGACCAGCTGCGCGGCGAGCTTGCCGAGCAGGGCTATCTGCGCCGCCGCACACGGGCGGGTCAGAAGGAAGCGCGTTCGCTGCCGCCGCTCAAATTCGTTTCCGACGACGGCTACACGATACTTGTCGGCAGGCATAACCGTCAGAACGACAAGCTCACTCTGAAAGATTCCGCCAAGCAGGATATTTGGCTGCACACGCACGACATCACAGGTTCGCACACGGTGATCGTTACGCAGGGCAAAGACCCGAACCCGCCGAGAAACACTATCATGCAGGCGGCAAGGCTGGCGGCGTATCATTCGAAGGGCAGGCAAAGCTCGAAGGTGCCTGTCGATTATACGCTTATCAGGAACGTGAAAAAGCCTAACGGTGCCAAGCCGGGCATGGTGATCTTTACCGACCAGCGGACGGTTTATGTCACTCCCGATGAAAAAGAAGCCGAAAGGCTGCGTGTGAAGTGAGAGCAAAATTGCGCAAAGGTTAGATATACAGCAACGGTGTGGGAAAGCACGGACGCGCAATGCGTACCCCTACAATATATATCCGAGCAAAACACGATGTAGGGCGGGGGCTTGCTCCCGCCCGCTGCTCCCACCTGCCTTGTGCATTGAATGACCACAATGATCAAGTTCGTGGCAAGTCCCGACCTTACAAGATATTGTAGGTCAATAAAGTTAGTGGACAAATCTGATACTGTTTCATTATCGCATCTTAGACAATATCAGCAGTAAAATAGGGGAAAATGTAAATCATAACGCAATCAATTATAAATTAAATGTGTATTCTATTGACATTTGCCGCGGTTAGTGGTATAATACATTGTGTACATGACAAAAACAGTTGTTTTTGGGAGGTGGACTGTTATGGAGGGTTCCTCTCGCCCGCGTCTTGTAGTAGTCAAGGAGGACGTACTGCCCGAGGTAATAGTCAAGGTGCTTCGCGCAAAGGAACTGCGGGCTGCTTCGTCGGAAATGTCGTCTTCGGAGGCTTGCCGCATCGTGGGTATCTCGCGGAGCGCGTATTATAAGTACAAGGACAGCGTGTTTCTGTACGAGGAGCAGTCGTCGGACAACGTTTTCTCTCTGGGGCTTAAGCTCCACGACAGACAGGGTGTGCTTTCGGCGGTTATCTCGGAGCTTTACAATCTCGGAATGAATATAATCAAGATAAATCAGGAGCAGCCCGAGGATTCCGTGGCGCTCGTGAAGATACAGGTCAGGCGCGACGGCGGCAGCTGCGGCAGGGAAGAGCTTTGCAGCGCTCTCGGCAGGCTTGACGGCGTTATCGAGGTAAGCTCGGTGCGGAACACCTGATAAAATTTGATAATTGATAAATGAAATAGAAAGGTTAAGGAAAGATCATGAAAAATGTGGCTGTTTTGGGATACGGAGTAGTAGGCTCGGGAACGGTCGAGCTTTTTGAGAAAAACCGCGAGGCTATCTCGGAGAAGATCGGCAGGGACTGCGACGTTAAATATATCGTCGATTTAAGGGATTTCCCCGGCGACCCCTTCGAGGACAGGATAATCAAGGACTTCAACAAGGTTCTGGAGGACGATGAGATCGAGGTAGTTGCTGAGGTCATCGGCGGACTTAAACCCGCGTATGAGTTCACAAAGGCGGCTCTCGAAAAGGGCAAGAGCGTTGTTACATCAAATAAGGAGCTTGTCGCCGAAAGGGGCGCGGAGCTGCTGAAAATCGCTCACGAGCATAACGTGAATTATCTCTTTGAGGCGAGCGTGGGCGGCGGCATTCCGATAATCCGCCCGCTGAACAAGTGCCTTGCGGGTAACAAGATCGAGCAGATAAGCGGTATCTTAAACGGCACGACTAACTTTATCCTCTCGAAAATGATAAAAGACCAGATGGACTTCGGCACGGCTTTAAGGCTTGCGCAGGAGCTGGGCTACGCGGAGCATGACCCGACCGCCGACGTTGAGGGTCACGATGCCTGCCGCAAGATCTGCATACTCGGTTCGCTGGCTTACGGCAAGCACATTTATCCCGACAAGGTTCACCGCTCGGGCATTTCGCACATCACGCTTGAGGACGTTTCCTACGCGGAGAACGCGGGTTATGCTATCAAGCTGATAGGCTCTGTAAAGCCTGCGGAGAACGGCAAGGTATCGGCGATCGTTAGTCCGCGCCTTGTTCCCAAGTCTAATATGCTTTCGAGCGTTGACGGCGTATATAACGCTATCTATGTTACGGGCGACGGCGTTGGCGATGTGTTGTTTTACGGCAAGGGCGCGGGAAAGCTGCCTACCGCTTCGGCTGTTGTCGGCGATATAATCGACTGCTTAAAGCATAAGGAGCGTTCAATAATGATCTCGTGGAGCGACTGCACCGACGATGATTATGTGGTCAAGTACAAGACCGTCGAGAACTCGATGTATGTGCGTATCCAGGCGGAAAATGCCGACGAGTTAAAGCCTGCAATCTCGGAGCTTTTCGGAAAGCTGACGTACATAGAGCGTGCGGGCAGACCCGATAATGAGCTTGCGTTCATCACTCCGACTATGGTTGAGAGCGTTATTGATGAAAAGCTCGAACAGCTTTCGCATTCTGCCGATATTAAGAGCAAGATAAGATTGATGTAATAAATACCCCGCAAAGTGAGAACAAACCAAAAGTCTTAGGAAGGGGTTGGCACGAACGAGTTCGTGCAGGAGATAACCCTTCTTCAGAAGGGTCTCCCACACAAAGCGAACGGTAAAAAGCAAAGCGAATAGCTCAAAAATAAAATCGGCAATTTCATAACTATAAATGAGCAGAACCGTCAACTTGCACAAAACCTGACTATCACAAGGCTTGTAGGGCGGCTGTTGCATCAACTTGTTGATGCAAACTTGTTGGCATTAACTTTGTTAATGCAGCCATTGCCCCCGCCGTACAATCCCCGCGTTTTGCCCCACCGTAAAGAGATTGCAATGCGCACGGATTGCTCGTTCGCTGCTGCTCACTTCGCACAAAGGAAGGCAGCCGCACGCTGATTGTGCTGGTCGGTAAGAATTACTTGCGTGCGGTTGATTTAAATGGGGGCGCTGTCCCCATACCCCTGCAAGGGGCGAAGCCCCTTGACCCCGGTTCCGCTTCGCGGGTTTTGGTTCGTTTTGCTTTTTTAGTTTTGAATTATTATTTTCAAACCGCACGGATCTCGTGCGGTTTGTCGGTTAAGGAGAGAAGATATGCAGGGATATAACTGTATAGCGGTATTCGATCACGATGTTGACAAATGGCTGATGTGTTTAAGGCTGAAAGACCCTTACAAGGGTCTGCTGAACCTCGTCGGCGGAAAGATAGAGGAATACGAGGAACACTTAGCGGCGGCGTACCGCGAACTGCGCGAGGAAACAGGCATCACGCAGGACGACATCGAGCTAAAACACCTCATGGACTTCTGCTACCCGCTCGACGACTGCTTCGTGGAGGTCTATGTGGGCAAGCTCAACAAGCCGTTCAAGGTGTTCGGCGATGAAAACAAGCTGATCTGGACAGACCTGCGCCGCGATTTTTCCGACCCAAAGCACTACGCGGGCGAGGGCAACATAGCGCATATGCTCGAACATATCAAAATGCACAGCGCCGAGCTGCTCGGAAAGGTGATAAAATAATATGAAACTGCTGCTGACGATAGACGTTCTCTGCGCGGAGGGGATAAGCGTTAAGGGTGCTGATACCGAGATCAGCATGGTGCCGTTTACCGCGAAGGCTCACGGCGAATACTTTAAAGGCGAGACCGTCGGCACGGGCGTTGATACTCAGCGGCTTGACAAAAATACCGGCGCTTTCACGCTCTCGGCGAGGTATATGCTCGAAGGCACCGACTGCGCGGGGAATGCCTGCCGCATATTCATTGACAACAGCAGCATTAACGGCGGTCTGCACCCGGTCATCGTCACGGACAGCCCCGTGCTGGCGGCGTGGGAAAATATTCCGCTTTCGGCAACAGTCGAGCCGTGCGGCGGCGGCAGAGTGACCGTAAAGATATTTAGCGAAAGCCGCTGAAAGGAAAGTATAAGAATATGAAAATAAATATACGCATACCCGCCACGAGCGCAAATCTCGGCGCGGGCTTTGACGCGCTGGGTCTGGCGCTTACTTATTACAATTATGTCGAAATGGAGGAGAGCGACCGCGTGGACATTTCCTCTGCGGACGGCGCGGAGATACCCACCGACGAGCGCAATCTTATCTACGTTTCGGCGAAGGACTTGTTCGAGGTCTGCGGGAAAAGGCTTGACGGTCTGCGGCTCAGGCAGACGAACGCTATCCCTATGGCGCGGGGCTTGGGTTCGTCATCGGCGTGTATCGTGGCGGGGCTTATCGGCGCGAATACGCTGCTCGGTTCGCCGCTCACCACCGACGATCTTGTTGATCTTGCGGCGCAGATCGAGGGACACCCCGACAACACCGCGCCCGCGCTGTTGGGCGGAATCGTTACGGCAGTGTTTGACGGTCGGCGCGTTCACTGGGTCAAGCAGGAGGTCTATACTAAGCTGAAATTTGTGGCGATAATCCCCGATTTTGAGCTAAAGACCGAAGACGCACGCGCCTGTCTGCCGAAGGAGATCCCGCACAGGGACGCGGTTTATAATCTTTCGCGGGCGGCGTTGTTTTCTGCGTCGCTGCTGACGGGCAAGTTTGAGAATCTGCGGACGGCGGTGCATGATAAGCTGCATCAGCCGTACCGTATGGAGCTGATACCGCGTTGTCGTGAGGTGTTCGATATTGCGTATACGCATGGGGCGTATGGGGTGTATATCAGCGGCGCGGGGCCTACTGTCATGGCGATAGTTGATGAGGAGAACGAGTTTTTTGCGGGAAAAATGCGGTTTTCGCTGACGAATGCGGGGCTTTCGGGCTGGAGTGTGCATGAGTTTCATATTGATAATGAGGGTACGAAGCTGATATAAAAGAAAAACGCAAAATGAGGGCAAAACCAAAAGTCTTGGGAAAGGGGTTGGCACGAACGAGTTCGTGCAGGGGATAACCCTTCTTCAGAAGGGTTTCCCCCAGGGACTGAGCGGTTCAAGCATTAAATCGGAGAAAAAAGCCAAACGGTTCAAATATAAAATCGGCAATTTCAAGAAAATGTGACAAAAACGCACAATTGAATAGCTCTGCAAAACAGGACGGAAACAAGCAAATTGCCGATTTTATATTTGCGAAAGAGCGCAGCGATTTTCGCAAATGATTTGCGCGAGGTCGGGAAAAATCATAATGTCGGGTAAATTCACGGACGCGCAATGCGTGCCCCTACATGACCACGCTCTGCCCCACCGTAAAGAGATTGATGACCGCACTGTTTGCTCGTTCGCTGCCGCTCACTTCGCACAAAGGTTGCACGAACTTCGTTCGTGCCGCAAGCCGCGCGAACAGTTCTGCTGGTCGGTAAGATTGACGATGCGCGGCTTGATTTAAATGGGGGCGCTGCCCCCCATACCCCTGCAAGGGGCGAAGCCCGGACAGCCTCCGATACAGAAGTTTTACCGGAGGCTGCCCTTTTGCTGCGTAATCACGCGATTATGCAGCTTTTTTCTTCTTGTTATGAACCCGCCCATCGAACGTTACCGAAGCGCAAACGACCTTGAATCTGAAATAGATGTCGACCTTCTGTTTCCTGTGACCGCTCGACTTGTCGGGAGCGTGTACTTCTATGCGCTCTATCAGTTCATGTATCTGCTCGGGCGATATGTCGGTGAGGTGTTCATATCTGCTAACTATCTCGACAAAACGGTTGATATCGTTGTTCTGCTGTTCTTTTTCTGTAATGAACTTGGACAGCTCCGAAACCGTCGCTTTGAGCTGTTTCTGCTCGCTCTCGTAGTTCTTGGAAAGAACCTCGAAACGCTCGTCGCTGATCTTTCCCGAAACGTTGTCCTCATAGAGTTTTGCGAACAGCTTGTCAAGCTCGG
Source organism: uncultured Ruminococcus sp. (assembly GCA_902776945.1). Classification (GTDB taxonomy): domain Bacteria; phylum Bacillota; class Clostridia; order Oscillospirales; family Ruminococcaceae; genus YE71. The sequence continues at coordinate 4,348 of CACYSH010000029.1, read as the reverse complement.
CTATTCGCTTTTCGGACTTTGATATGGTCTTTTTAGCCGTTTTCACGTCGTTAGAATGACTTTCGCCTGCTTTCTCCGCTACCTCGCTGATGAAATTATCCTTGTTTTCGTGAACTATCGTCAGCAGCTTGTTTATCTCACCGATTACAAGCTCTTTGAGAACACAGGTGCGGATATAGTGCGCCGAACACTCGCTCGAATCATTGGCGTATGTACTGCACTTCAAGTGTTCATCACTATTAGGCTTTGACGCGGTTCTGCTAAGGTACAGCGGCTTTCCGCAGTCTGCACAGTAGACCATGCCCGAAAATATGTTGACTTCGCTGCTTTTCTGCGGTCTTTTTCTGCGCTCGCGGAGCTTCTGCACAAGGTCAAAGTCGTGCTGAGAAATGATCGCGGGGTGAGTGTTCTCGAAAATATTCCATTCTTCACGCGGGTTGTGAATTCGTTTTTTGCATTTGTAAGAACGAGTTTGGGTTCTGAAATTCACGGTATGCCCAAGATACTCAATGCGAGCGAGTATATCCGAGACCGACCTCGCCGCCCAGCGGTTAATCCTAATGTTTTCGGGAACAGACCAACCCTTCACGCTCTGATAAGCTGTTGGCGTTGGTATCCCGTCCCCTGTAAGCGCGTTAGCTATTTGCGTCGGTCCGTAACCCTCAATGCACATCTTGAAAATGCGCCTGACTATTGCCGCGGCTTCTTCGTCAACCTCCCACACGTTCTTGTCCTGTTCGGATTTCCTGTACCCGTAAGGAACTTTGTTTGTGGTGGGCTTGCCCGCCTTCCCCTTAGATTTGATCACCGCTCTGACCTTCTTCGAGCAGTCCCTGGCGTAAAAATCATTAAAAACGTTTCGGAATACCATCATTTCGTTCTCGGATTTGAGGGTATCGACGTTATCGTTGATCGCTATGTAACGCACGTTGTAATTAGGGAACACCATTTCGATATACTGACCGGTCATGAGGTAATCGCGCCCAAGTCGGCTGAGGTCTTTGGTAATGATCGTGCCGATCTTACCGTCCTCCATGTCCATGACCATTCTTTGAAAGTCGGGGCGATTGAAGTTCGTGCCGCTCCAGCCGTCGTCAACGTATATCTCGATGTTGCGGAAACCGTTGCTTTTGGCGTATTCCGTGAGCATACTTTTCTGATTGGTTATGCTGTTGCTTTCACCTTGAAGGTCGTCATCGTTACTCAATCTGCAATATATTGCTGTTATCTTGTCTATCATGTATTCCTCTCTTTCCGACAAGTACAGCGGATCATATTAATATTGTAGCATTAAAATATGAAATTTTCATTACTTTAAAGTGCTTTTCGCGTAAATGATCCGCTGTTCCCTCGGAATGTCGTTATCTGTTGTCTGTATGTATCAAACTATTCCCGCGTCTTTCATCATAAGACGCCGGATAACATCTTCGAGCGTTTCACCACGATCAAAGTTAAAGTGAAGCTCGACGATGTAGGTAGTGTTCCCAATTTTGTATTCGGAAACAAGCGGATTATTGTTTACGTTCTGTACGTTCTCTATAGTATTCTTCTTCAATGTATCCCTTTCATAAAATGCGGGCGCTCTCGGTCAGCCCCGATATGACGGTCACGGGGCTGGCGAATACGCGGAGTGGCGGGCTCCGCGTATGACCGGAGCGCCCAAAAACTAATTGCTTACGTTTTCATATTCAGTTGTAATAATATTCTGTTGTAAATATTCAGTTGTAAGATATTCAATTGTAGCAAATTAGTTTGAGTGCAGGCGAAGTTGCACTTTTATCATTTTATGTTTTGGATTCCTCGGAAATAGTACCCTCGGGCATACGGTCGCAGAATTCGGGACTGTTCATGTAACTGTCGGAATCGTCCTCGTCCTCCGAGCTTTCTTCTTCATCTGTTTCATAATCCGACTTTTCATCAGAATCAGTATTGCTTTCCGAAACCGGCGAGTCTTCATCAGCATTACTGTCACTGTCCGTGGCAGACAGATCATCATCTGCTTTAGCAGCTTTCTTGCTATCTGCGAAAAGAGTCTTGTGATCTTCTTTCAGCTTCTCAAATCTAATGGCATCATCAGCTTCGATCTTTCTGATGCGATCTTCTTCAAGACGCTTGAGCGTTGTCACTGCTCCCTTGTTGCGGTCGTCGTTCATGATCTTCTTGAACCAATCCTCCAGCTCTTTCTCCGAAATGTTCATTCCGAAGTAGGGCATGGCGACCTCGAACAGCTTATCCTTCAAGCCGTCGGTTCTCTTTTTCTCGCGGCGTTCAAGTTCGTCAAGGGTCTCCTGAAGTCTCTGGCGTGTGTCCTTCATGCTGAGATCGTTCTTCTCGATCTTGCGCAGGCAAATGTCACGTCTGTTCTTTAAAGTTTCTGTTTCTATCTTTCTCGGCATTCGTTTTTTCCTTTCATAATTCATAGTTACTGTATCGTTGTTCGTTTCTTTCGGGTGCGCTGTCACCGTGACAGCGGATAATGTATCATGGTAATCACCCCGCTATCTTTCTATCGGTCAGCGCCGTATCTTCTTTTTAGGCGTTTGGGTTTTCTTTTCCTCGGGCTTAAATTCGGGCGGATAGATGTCTTTCTCACGCACCGCTTGCAATATGCTGTCATAATCAGCGGCTCGGTCGAAGTAGTAATTTGCTCTCTTCCGCGCCTCGGCAGCCTTTTCACGAAGTTCATCACGCTTCGCAATCAGACCATTCAAGCCGTACTCGGTCGTTGCATAATGTTCCTCAGCACGTTTCCTGCAATACTCTATATAGCCCTCATCAAGATTCCCAGGGTTGTCATGGAACTTGACATACACCTCGGCGTAATTGATTGCGTCGGTCAGTTCGTCCGCAATTTCCTGATAAGCCTTGTAGTCTTTGTACGCGGCGTTCGCGGATACTTTCATCTTACCAGCGAAATCATGAACGTCATCATGGCAATTTATCCCGTCGATACGCATTACAGCAAGCACTCTTACAAGCTTGTTTATCTCCGAGGGGTCAACGTTCATGGTTCGGAGCTTTGCGATCTTTTTCCGCAAAACGTCTTCCATTACGAACAGCCCCGAAGGGACTGGCTTCTCAATTTCGGCTTTTATTTCTGCGAACTTCTCCGCGATCATTGCGTCCCAGTCTGCTTGGCTGATCTTATCCTTAGCCTCTCTGGTGATACGCTCGTAGTAATTCTCCTCACTCCTCATCATTTCAAAGGTATCAGAAATTTCTTTGTACTTGCGAACCTCGCCGCCCGCAGAGGTCAGCTGATCTTTCAGTTCAGAGAGCTTTGCCTTCATCGTGTCAAGCTGCCGCGCATATATTTCGACAACATACTTGTTTCCGAAGTCGTGCTCTTTGATAACGGCAACCGCCGCTTTGTCCTTTTCCTTGTGAGGAAACATTCTCTGCAAGCCGCTCATATTGTCGAAGTAGTGGTACGCGGCTGCGACTTCTTTCTCGATATTTTCAATTCTACTTTCAAGTTCCCTTATTTGGCTCTGAATGTCAATGCACTTCTTTTCCCACGTTTTGAGCTTCGCCTGCACCATGCCGACGCCTTCAAGACGTTCGCGACGGATAGTTGAATAATGGTCAACAAACGTGCCGCACATATCCTTGATGGACTTCGTGATGCTGTAAGCTCCTGCGCAGGTTCTGATCTCAACAGAAAGATTGTAGAAGCTGCGGGAGAACTTTTCTATCTTTTCACCCCTTGCCGCAACGATTCTTTTCGAGATATTTTCAGGCGTATAATTATCCCCGATGGTTTTCAGACGGGCGAAGCGCTCCTGCCCGGGTGCTTTCACACAGACGTATTTACCGTCCTTGAACGTGAAGCCTTTTCGTTCCATTCGACTTCTGACATCTTCATAACTTTCCGCGACGGATATTAGCTCGTCGATCTTGTCCCTGATCTGCTGCTTCCACGACGTGCCGTTCCTTAGATGTTTCCACTCATTATAACCGCTTATGATCGGTTTTCGAACATAATTCTCGCGGTCGAAAGGCTTGATACCGTACCGCTGGCACACTTCGTCCGAGATTTCTTTGATCTTTTTCAGCGATTTCTTGCAGGAGTAGAAACGCTTTCCCGTGAGGTCAAAGACGTTGAGCATAATATGATTATGCACCTTTCCCGTATCGTCGTGAGTAGCGATGACCGCCTGCACATTCTCTCCGAACATCTCCTTGACGGTATCAAGTGCGATCTGCTGGGCGGTCTCGATTGAGATATTATCCTTCGGGTCGAACGACTGTAACCGTCAAACCCTCCCCCACAACGTAAAAAAAGCCGTCTTGCTACAGACGGCATTATTTTTTCACCATTGATTTAATAAAAATCCTCACCGGATGA
>CACYSH010000028.1 GCA_902776945.1 uncultured Ruminococcus sp. | reverse complement strand
ATAACGCAGATTTTTCTTTATCGGCTGTCGCTGCTGTGTCTGCGCTCGGAAAAGTACGCGCTGACAGTCTGCATATTCTTCGCGGCGATTCCAGCCTCGCTTTTCACCTTTATTTTCATCAGAATGTATTCGCTGCTGACGGCGCTGCTCGTGATGAACGCCTTCTACACGGCGCGGCTGATCTACGGCGGCGAGGTCACGTTCAAGAAGCTGCTGCCCGTGCTGATAACGGCGTTTCTCGGCTTCAACACGCAGTATTCGGCGATAGCGTTTATCGGCGCGATGACCGTCGCGGTGTGCGTTTATCTGCTGATAAAAAAGGGAGTGCGGCTGTCGGCGGCTTACGGGACGTTTATGCTCGGAACGCTGCTGCTGTTTGTGGCGCTTTTCCCTGCGATATACGAACATATTTTCGATAATCAAAGCACGGGAGAAAAGCGGTACGGGCTTGTCACGCAGATGAGAGCCGTAATTGGTTATATAACAAAGTATACCTATGGCATAAAGATATATCTGATGCGAAGTTCGCGGATATACTATGTTTTGGCGGCGCTGGTGATGATCTGCGCTTTGACCGCGCCCGTGATCTTCCTGCTGCGGAAGTCCGAAAAGATGCAGAGATTTTTTGCGGCAGTAAAAAGCGGCGCGAAAAATCTGCGCAGGTATGCCGCCGCATCGAGCTATGTGCCTGTCATGATCTTCACGGGGCTGGCGGGAACGGTCGTATTTGTCGATCTTTCCTGCGATGTTGCCAACACGCTGGAGGGTACGGTGAGGTATCTGATGCCGTGTTACCCTTTCGTCTGCCTGCTGACGGTGCTGAGTTTGAAACTCGTGGCGGAGCATTTACCGCTTATCAGGCGGGCGGCGCTGCCCGTTACGGCGGTTTTGCTTACGGTTTCGGCGGTCAGGGCGAATATGTTCGACCGCACGCCCTTCACCTGCGACACCTTCCCCACGAGCGTTACGGAGGCGGCAGACGCTTTTTCGGGCAAAAAGACAATCGTTATAATACCCGAACAGCGCTTTATCATGACGAATACCTGCGCCTATCTGTACAAATCCGAGAGCGCGTATTATGTGGCGGCTGACGACCTGAAAGGCGCGGCGGAGGGTCTGCGGGGCAAATATCCCGACGCTGATTATGTCTGGGTCGAGAAGGACAATTATCTGCTGAACGAGCGGCAGCGGGCGCAGCTTGTCGGCAAGGGGATAATCAGCGATAGTCAGGCGGAGAAGTTTGATTTGCGTTCCGACCTTGAAGCCGATACCGAGCATGAGCTGTTCCCCGATTCGGTAAGGGCGCGGTTTCTTGATGACGAAACGGACGTTCTGACAGGTGCCGACCCTGATATAGAAATGATGATCGAAGCGAACGGCAGATTGTTTTATGTGCTGAAAGTGAATGACAGTTTGCGGGTATAGCAATTTTCCCGAAAGGCTTTGTGAAACCGGAGTTATTAAACTTATATTCGTTTACAAATAAAGACTTCGATCTGCCTTTCGGTGATCGAAGTCTTTATAATGGTAAATAAAATTGGTTATATACACAAAGCCAAAAAACGCAAAGTGAGAGCAGACACGGGATCCAGCGCCCGTGCGCTGGCGAGGGGTCAACCGCACGATTGCACGAACTCGTTCGTGCCGTTCGCGCTAAACGAGGAACCCCTTGCGGGGTATGGGGCGCAACCAAGCAAAGCTCACAAATAAATCAAAGCCCCGAAAATACGCAGAATTGAACGGTCAAAATTAAAATCGGCAATTTTCTTGTTTTCGTCACGTTTTGCAGATTCATTAAATTGTACGTTTTTGGCAGAATTTCTCTAAATTGCCGATTTTATTTTTGTTCGGAACAACTTCTTGTTTTATCTCATGATATTTGAACCGCTCAGTCTCTGGGGGAACCCTTCTGAAGAAGGGCTATCCCCTTGCACGAGCTTGCTGGCATTAACATAGTTAATGCAGCCCCCTTCTAAGACTTTTGGTTTGCCTTAATTTTGCAATTTTGGCAGGCTTTGTGCATTATGACTAAAACGTTCATTTACAGGTCTCGTTTTTGATGAGCTTTTCAATCACAAGCTCGGTAGTATCCAGCTTTAGCCAAACCTTTACCTCGTCCGCGAGCTTCGCAATTATTGATTTTTCAAGCTCGTCCCATTCCTTCGCGCTGCTGCCGTCGGAGGACAAACTTTCGCGGTAATTGTTCAGCGACCAGTAATATTCGTTCGTTTCAATGTTCACATCGCCCGCGCTGCTGTATATACCTGCGCCGTACCAAAGATTGACAGCGGCATAGTCATCCATATATCTTTCATCTGCATAATACTGAACGCTTATGCGGAAAGCCTCCCGTATTTTTCCGAGTACACCCTTGGCGTTCTCGTTCTTTCCGCTTGAAGAAACTGACAAAAGCTGCTCCTCCTGTATAAAATTGGCGGCTCTCCTTGCCGAAAGACATATACGGCAAAGCACGCCCTCCTGCGTTTTATTGCTTTCGAGCATGAAATCGCCCTCAAAGCCGTCCATGATACCGTGTACCATGCTTACAAGCTCTTCGGAAAGCAGGCGGATATGAAGGGCGTTCTTCCCCGAAAAACTGTTATACGCAATAAAGCTGTCAACTGCGGAATTTACGGCTTTTTTTCCCGTAAGATCGTCGGTTATCCTGATAATGTCACTTTTCATGTCGTTATTTCTCCTATATCGGTCGGGAGCAAGCCCGCGCTCTTTCTGCCCTAAAACTGCGGATAGCGCTCACTCAATGTCGAGTATCTCCGAGAAGCCCGTCACTTCGAATATCTCCATTATGTCCTCGCTGACGTTTCTGATCTTCATGCCGCCCTTTTTGCTCATGGTCTTGTGCGCGGCAAGCAGAACTCTCAGCCCCGCCGATGAGATGTACTCCACGTTTGCGAAGTCAAGGATCATATTCTCGCATTTGTCAAAGCTCTCTTTCAGCTCGTTTTCGAGCGCAGGCGAGGTGGTCGTGTCAACTCTCCCGCTTATCTCTGCCGTCATAGTTCCGCCTTTGGTAGTTTTGTTGATCGTCATATTTCATTTTCCTTTCATAGATAGATTTTTTTAGCTGTTGAGCTTATACCTATTATATCATACGGGCGCAACAAATCCGCAACAAATCGGGCGTTTTAAAGCCAAAATGTTGCACAAACTTTTCATGGCATTTTTGTGATTTTCTACAAACTTTTGAAAAATCATCAAAATCGCGGCGATTTGTTGCGGATTTGTTGCGCACGGTATGCTATACTTAATGCAAAGAGAAACGATCGCTTGAAGCTGACCGCTATCTTACTGCTTTTGGCAAAACAATTATGATCTATCAAAAAGGAGCGTTAGGTTAATGGAAAACAACAAAATCGGAAATCCGAAAATGTATCAGGTCTCGACCTTGCAGGCTTTGGCGCTTGGCTATTCGAGGGCGGTAATAACTGTTGAGGAAATGATGCGGCACGGCGATATTGGGCTTGGCACCTTTGAGGACATCAACGGTGAAATGATCGTTGTTGACGGGCATTGCTACAAGGCGGACAATAAAGGCAATGTCTGCGAGCCTGACGGGGCGACAGGCATTCCGTTTTCATCAGTCGCGTTTTTCGATGAATGCCGTCGCTGCGAGATTGAAGATATTGGCAGCATTGACGATCTGAAACAGTTTCTTGATCTGCGTATCGAGGAGGATTTCGGGCTTAACAGTATGCACATTGTCCGTATTGACGGGCGTTTCAAAAAAATTCTTGCGCGGTCGGGGGCTGGCTATCGGGGGCATCATGTGACGTTGAAGGAATCCCTGAGCATGACGCAGAAGGTGTTCAATTTTGAGGATATAAGCGGTACTGTTGTATGTGTTTATTTTCCCGATTATATGGACGGCATCAATTGTCCGGGCTGGCATACGCATTTCATTTCTGATGATCGTAAGTCGGGCGGTCATGTGTTTGACCTTTCGATTGATAAGTGCGTTGCTTCTTTTGAAAAGATCACGGAAATTGAGATCAAGCTGCCGTTTGAGCCGGCGTTTGATACTTATTCGCTTAAAAAAGCGTCGGATAATGAAATAAAAAGTGTGGAGCAGGGAAAATGACGCATAAAGCCACCGAAAATCGCAAAGTGAGAACCATAAACGGGATCCAGCGCCCGTGTCCTTCCCTGACTTTGCGTTTTTGTTGGCTAATACTATTAATTAAAGGAGGCGTGTAAGTGAATTTTATCGAAGAACTTGTAAAAAATTACTATGTCACATTCATGCTTCTTTCAGGTCTTATCATTATCCTTATCGCAAACAGACGTAATAAGATCGAAGGCGTACACTATGTATGGACAATTACAGCGCTCGTTTTCTCAATGATGCTGCTCGAAAACCTCGAAAAATGGTGCGACGCTTACAATAAGCCCGTTTGGATACTGTATTTCAAGGCGGCAGCAACTTATTTTATACACCCTCTGCTGGTAATAATGCAGCTTTACTTCATCGCACCGATAAAACGAAAACTGCTGCTGCTTGCGCCGTATTTTGTCGATGTCGTGTTTATTGCCGCCGACCTTTTCGGGCTGAATAATATTTACGGATACAGCGAGGAGCATAATTTCACCCCGGGCGAACTTCATGTACTTCCCGCCGCCACGCTCTGCTTTTATATGATACTGCTGATGTATTATTCACTGAGCTTCATTCAGCAGAAGGACTATTCAAAGGGGTTAGTGGTGATATTCGTTTCGTTTTCCTCGATGGCTGCCACGCTCCTTGAATACTGGAACATCGTTTCAGGGCATACCACCGAGATTGCCGTCGCGGAAATACTTATCTACTACTTCTACCTCGCGGCGGTAAGTTACAGCAAAACTCAGAAAAGCCTGTACGAAAGCAAGCTGGAGCTTGAAAGACAGCGCAATAAGCTGCTCGTTATGCAGATGCAGCCGCATTTTATCTTCAACGCGCTTGCTACGATACAGTCGCTCTGCTACACCGACAGCGACGCAGCAGCCGAGTGTATAGAGGTTTTCGGCGATTATCTTCGCGCAAACATCGACTCGATAGCCGCTGAAAACCTGATAGAATTTGATTCGGAGCTTAAACATATCGAACATTATATACAGCTCGAAAAGGCAAGCACCGATATTCAGTTCTGCGTTGTCTACGAGTTGAATATCCGCGATTTCAGCATACCCGCGCTTACCGTTCAGCCGATAGTCGAGAACGCCATAAAGCACGGCGCTCTTACAAGGCGCGACGGCACGGGCTTTGTTAAGATAAAGACCGAAGAAACAAACGACAACATAATCATAACTGTAACGGACAACGGCAAGGGTGCCGCCCTTACCGTAAAGCAGAAGGAGCATAAAAGCGTCGGTACGGAAAATGTCAGACAGCGGCTTGCGCTGCAAAGCGGTGGTTCGCTCAAGATAAACATAACGGACAACGGCGCTGTATCTGTAATAACAATTCCTAAAGACTGGAAAAAATCAGGGGGGTAACGTAGATGTACATAATCGGAGCAGACGACAGAAAATCAATAGTGGTAATGCTCGAAAAAATGCTCGCAAAGATCGACCCGAGCGGTGAGCATAGATTCTATACAGATCCGTTCAAGGTGATAGAAGACCTTGACAAGCCTGTTGACGTAGCGTTTTTAGATGTGGAAATGCCCGGCATGGACGGGATAACGCTCGCCAAAAAGATAACGGGGCGCTATCCGCTGTGCAATATCATTTTCCTGACGGGCTATTCGGAGTATATGCCGTCAGCGTTCGAGATGCACGCGAGCGGCTATGTGCTGAAACCGTTCTCGCAGAAAAAGCTGGAGGAGGTGCTGCTTCACAGGCGCTACCGCGTCCCCGATGTCAGCGACCGCCCGGTAAAGGTGCATTGCTTCGGCACATTTGACGTATTTGTAAACGGCGAAACGGTCAAGTTCGGCAGGCAGAAAAGCAAGGAGCTTCTTGCGTATCTCATCGACCGCAAGGGCGCTATGTGTACTATGGATATGTTGATAGGGAATCTGTACCCCGATCAGCCTGCGGACGAAGCTATGAAATCAAAGATGCGCGTGTATACCAGCGACCTGATAAATACGTTCAATAAGGCGGGGGTTGAGGAGCTTATCATCAAGAACGGCGGCGCGTTCGGCGTGAATACTAAGCTGCTCAATTGTGATTATTACCGTTATCTGGATAATGACCCGCTGGCAATCTCGCATTATACGGGCGAATATATGACGCAGTATAGCTTTGCAGAGGAAACGAGGGCGTTTCTCGAAATGAAGTTTTATAAGGAAAATAATATAATGTAACCGCAAAGCAACAAAAAGCAACAAAAAGAAGCAAGATGAGTTCATACACGGGATCCAGCGCCCGTGCGCTGGCGAGGGGTTCAAGGGGGCGAGGAGCCCCCTTGCGGGGTATGGGGCAGCGCCCCATTTGCGCGTAAGTGCAACACGGGGCAGGCAGAATCACACCGTGAGAGAGCAATCTTTCCAACTGTTTGGAAATTCTGACATTCGCGCAGCTCTTTGCGAAAATCGGCAATTCGTTCGTTTTTGTCACGTTATGCAGATTCATCAGATTGTGAGTTTTTGTTAGTTATTCTTGAAATTGCCGATTTTAATTTTGTACGGAACGACTTTTTGCTATCTCAAATGAGACTTGAACCGCTTAGTCTTTGGGGGATAACCCTTCCTAAGACTTTTGATATGCCCCTGCTTTGCGGTTTTTGAGCAGCTGCAATTATTTCGAAACAAAAAAACCTGCATCTACGAATACTCTCCGTAAACACAGGCGAAAAACACAAGTCGAGGTGACGGGATTCGAACCCACGGCCTCTACGTCCCGAACGTAGCGCTCTACCAAACTGAGCCACACCTCGTTAACAGCCCGATAAGCAATTATCTCTTATCCGCTCACGAATAATATTATAGCATAAAATCAGGCTGTTGTCAAGAGAAAAATAATAATTTTATCTTTTTATTAATTCATCATTTAGATGCTTTTACAGTCAGCAGACGCGAGAAAAGCTCCTTGCGGCACGCCTTTTCAAGAGAATCGTTGATCTCGCAGAGCGTGCTGTCCAAGCCCTTTCGCTCCAGCGCCTTGCTGATAACGTAATCGGCAAGCGAGGGATTCTTCGAAAGCAGCGGGCCGTGCAGATACGTCGCAATAACGCGCTCCTCGCAGTAGCCCTCTGTTTCGCCCGAACGCACGTTCCCGTTGCCGCAAAGCACCTTGCCGAACGGCGTTTTTACGCCCGTCGTCTGACCGCCGTGATTCTCAAAGCCTATCACGCGGTAGGGCTTGCCGAGCAGGGAAGTCTCCACCACGATGTTGCCTATGCAGCGATCGCGCTTGTTCGTCGAAGCCTCTGTGTGATAGTCAAAAAGCCCAAGCCCGGGTATGCGCTCGCCGTTAGAGTCCTTGTAATACTGCCCCAGCAGCTGATAGCCGCCGCAGATCATCAGCAGGAAAACGCCGCTGTCGTAGGCGGCTTTTATCCTGTCCTTGCAGCCCATGAGGTCTTCCGCCAGCAATTGTTGCTCGTAGTCCGCGCCGCCCCCGAGATAGATAATGTCCATATCGGAAAAATCGGCACTGTCGGGGCGGTTCATCTGATGCTTTGACACTTCAAGCTCTATCCCCCGCATTTTGCAGCGGTATTTAAGCACCTCGACGTTGCCGCTGTCGCCGTAAAGGTCAAGCACATCGGGGTACATATGCAGGAGCTTTAGTTTTCTTTCGCTCATTTTTCCTTACCCCCTCCGTTTTCGGAAATGTACCGCTTTAATGCGGCTCTTGTCGGCTGTATCGCCGTGTAGTTAGCTATGCCGTACTTTACGCCGCCGTTTTTGAATATCTCTTCCGCCGCCTGGTCAAGGTCGGGCAGAACGACTATCTTTTCCGGGTCATAGCCCGAACATTTTATTCTGATAGCTATATCATAGGCGCGGGTGCCGCTCGTTATAACGCGGGTAACGCCCTTGAACACCGAGAAATTGATGTCCCATATCCATGAAACGTCCCTGCCGTCGGCGATATTGTCGTTAAGCACAAAAAGCAGTTCTTTCTCGCGCTTGTCCTGATTGAGCAGTCTGAGCGTCATATTCGCGCCGACGGGGTTTTTTGCAAGGTTCAGCAGCAGCGAGGAATCCGCCGTTTCAAAGCGCTCCAGTCTGCCGTTGTTGACCTCGAAGCTACCGAACACCTTGTGTATTATCTTGTGGTCGATGTTATAGAGCTTTGCCGCTGCGTACACCGCCGAAAGATTGTACAGATGATAGATGCCCATGTGCTTCGCGGTGTAGCGCTCGCCCTCTATCGTGAAAGCGGAGTTGTCGAAATCAAGGTCTTTTATCTGCACGAAAGGCTCGATATTGCCGAAGCCGCACTTGGGACATTTGAACCGCCCGACGTGTGAATACTGGTAATAATCGTAAACAAGCGCCTCGCCGCAGTAGGGACAGAAACGCCCCTCTCCCGCCTCGTAAAGCTCTTCGGTAGCGCCTTCGTACTTCTCAACGTTGTAATAATAGACGTTCTTGTTTTTGGGATTAGCCTTTCCGAGCCGCGCCACGTTGGGGTCGTCGGCGTTCAGGACAAGATTGCCCTTGTAAGTCTTCAGGAATTTCTGTACCTTTAGGATAAGCGTTTCCACCTCGCCGTTGCGGTCGAGCTGGTCGCGGAAGAAGTTCAGGATAACAAGCGTATCGAGCTTGAAATGCTTGAAGATCACGGGAACATGGGACTCGTCCACTTCGAGAACAAGGTAATCTGCGTCGATATGCCCCGACATATCGCAGTATTGCAGCAGCATCGAGCCGATACCCGTATCAAGGTTGTTGCCCTGCATATTTGTGATGACCTTGAGCGGCTTGCCGTCGTCACGTTTCGGCAGCGAACGGAAGAGCCTGTTTAAGAAGTTCGTTGTCGAGGTCTTGCCGTTTGTACCCGTCACCGCGATTATCGGGCAGTCGGCGGAAAACACTTTAAGATAGTTCTTGTTTAGCGTCCAAAGCACCAGCCCGGGAAAGTTGCCCGCATCGCGCCCGGCGAGCTTCAAAGCCTTTACCATAGCCTTGCCGAAGGCTACGGTCAGACTGTTTATCAGTTTCATATAATATCACCCCGTTTATTGATCACGGTTCATTTGAGAATTTTCTTGTGCATAAAGCCCCAGCCAAGTCCGCAGATGCCGCCCGCGATATGTCCGAAATGCGAGATATTGTCGTTCTCGAATATGCCCGAAGCTATCTCTCCGCCGATATAGATTATAAATACCAAAACGAGCGTTATAGGTATTTTATCCCCCGATTTCTCGGTGAAAGCGCTCAACATTATCAGCATAAAGACTATCCCCGAAGCGCCTATCATTCCGGTCGAGAAGATAATATTGTTGATGACCGAAGTGATTATCGCCGTCGTAAATATCATTATAAGCAGCTTCTTTGAGCCATAGCGCTCCTCCACAATGGGTCCCACAAGCAGGAAAAGCGTCATGTTCCCCGTGAGGTGCTGCAAGTTCGCGTGACCAAAGATGTAAAGAAACGACCTCAGCGCGGGTAATAAACCGAAGCACGAACCCGGATATGTGATGAAAAGCAGCTTGTTCAGCCTGCCGACCGTCACCATATTCGCGATATACACCACGACGCAGATAAAAGCGTAGGTAAGTATCACGGGCGAATTGTAGTCGAATTTGTCAAATATTTTTTTTATGCCTTTTGACGAACCTGACATTTTGCTCCCTCCTTTTGTTCTGCCTTTATTATGCGCTATTTATTTAACAACCACCTTGTGGAAAATCTTCTTGCCCTTCTTGATTACTACCTCGCCAGAAAGATCAACGCTGCCCTTGGGGTCGGTGAACTTCTCGTCATTGACCGCAATACCGTTCTGCGTAACAAGTCTTCTGCCTTCGCTCTTAGACGGCGTAAGCCCGCAGCGCACAAGCAGGTCAAGGATATTCATGCCGCCGTCGGTAAGCTCGCTCGCTTCAAGCTCGGTTGTAGGCATATTCTCGCTCGAAGTATTCGCCGAGAACAGCGCCCGCGCCGCTTCAAGCGCCTTCTGAGCCTCTTCCTCGCCGTGAACGAGCTTGGTCAGCTCGAACGCGAGCAGCTCCTTCGCCTTGTTGAACTCCGCGCCTTCCATAGTCTTTTCCATTTCCTCGATCTCCTCGATCGGCACGAAGGTCAGCATTTTCAGGCACTTGATAACGTCCGCGTCGCCGACGTTTCTCCAGTACTGGAAGAAATCGTAAGGCGAGGTCTTTTCGGGGTCGAGCCAAACAGCGCCCTTTTCGGTCTTACCCATTTTCTTGCCCTCGGAGTTCAGAAGCAGGGTGATCGTCATAGCGTAAGCGTCCTTGCCGAGCTTACGTCTGATAAGCTCCGTGCCGCCTAACATATTGCTCCACTGGTCGTCGCCGCCGAACTGCATATTACAGCCGTAATTTTCGTACAGCTTGTAGAAGTCGTAGCTCTGCATTATCATGTAGTTGAACTCAAGGAACGAAAGTCCGCGCTCCAGACGCTGCTTGTAGCATTCGGCGGTGAGCATACGGTTTACGCTGAAATGAGCGCCCACCTCGCGCAGAACGTCAACGTAGTTAAGGTCAAGCAGCCAGTCGCCGTTGTTTACTACCATAGCCTTGCCGTCCGAGAAGTCGATAAAGCGGGACATCTGCTTTTTGAAGCACGCCACGTTATGCTCGATAGTCTCCTTGGTGAGCATTTTTCTCATGTCGGTCTTGCCGGAAGGGTCGCCGATCATCGCGGTGCCGCCGCCGATAAGCGCAATGGGCTTGTTGCCCGCCATTTGCAGGCGCTTCATAAGGCAGAGCGCCATGAAGTGACCAACGTGCAGGCTGTCGGCGGTCGGGTCAAAACCGATGTAGAAGGTCGCCTTGCCGTTGTTTACAAGCTCCTCGATCTCCTTTTCGTCGGTGAGCTGTGCCAGCAGTCCGCGTCTTTTAAGTTCCTCAAATACTGTCATTTTTAATTCCTCCATTTATGTTATATATCATTTATTACCTTTAAGAATGAAAACCTGATTAGGGTAGTCAAATTCGACCGTGAGCTTATCCTCCGCAAAGCCGAATTTCTTGTATAATGCGCGGGGAGCGGTGCCTTTTTCGTCGCCCTCGCGGAATGTCGAAACGCAAATATCGCGGGTACGGTCAAGCTCTGCAAGCGCCGTTTGCATAAGCGCGGCGGCGGCTCCCTTCCTGCGGAAACCGGGCGCTGTGGCTAAAAAGCATATCATGTTCCGGCTGCGCGAGAAAAGCAAAACAGCTGTTATCCGCTCCTGTACCTTAACGCAAATCGCCTGCGACCTGCTCATGAATTTCAGCACGGTCAGGCGGTGTTCGTCAAGTGCCGTTTTCGTTTCAAGCCCGGGAAATTCAGTCCTGACCGAGCGCACCAGCCGCATCCATTCGTCAATATCCTCCGGCTTTCCGAAAAATACCTGCATAGCCGCTGCCTCCCGTCAGCCGGATTTTGTTACCGTGAAGCATTCGCCTGTCTTGACAAAGCCGAGCTTTTCCGCAAGCCTGCGCGAACCGATGTTCTCCGCACTGCAAGCCCACACAGGGTGCTTACCCTCGCCGAGACTAAAGCGTATCATTTCCGCTGCTGCTGCTGCCGCAAGCCCTTTGCGGCGGTGTTCCTCCGCCGTTTCAACGCCGATGTCGATTTCAGCGCGGCTGACGGCTGCCGAAAACGCCCACGCGGCGGGTCTGCCGCCGCAAGTAACGCAGAAGCCTTTTCCGCCGCGCAGAAAATCCTCGCGGCTGTCCCACGAGAAAAGCGGCGTTATCCTGCCCGCGCAGCCGCCGAAATTCTCGGCGTTTATCTCATGCAGTTCGTAGCCGGCAGGGAGCGTTGTCTCGGGCGCGGTGTCGCCTTGATATTCAAAGAAATACCGCCGCCCGACCGCTATGCCGGGCTTGTCGGCGAAATACGCCCACGTTTCGTCGTCGGCAAAAAGCACGAACCGCCTTTCCGTCACGCTCTCCGGCGAGATGAAACATTTGTACACCTCGTCAAGAAAAGCCTTGTCGGGCGCTCCGTAAAGAAAAGCAAATCCGCATTTGTGCCAAAAAAGGACATTTCCGCCGTAGTTGAAAATATCGCCGTTTTGCAGTCGCTTCGCAACCGAAAGCGGATAGACCGCGCCGCAGCTTTTCGCGGGGATAATTCCCGCAAAGGCGGGGCATTCCTCCGGCGAGAGCTTGCGAAAAACGCCGTTCTCTGTACAGGCTATCAGCTTAACAGGCAAGCCGTGCCCGGTCTTAACGAGCAGAAATCTTCTGCCGAACAGCCGACATTTTGCCAGCTTGTAAACGTTTGTTTTGCCGCCTTGTTTTACAAATATCGCGGTCGGTCCGTCATCGCGGGCGAGCCTTAGCAATTCGCCGTCCGTCAAGTCAGTCACCTGCCTTTTCGAAGCCGCACAGCGCGGCGATCTTCATTCCGCACCACACACCGACAATACAGCCAGCCACACTCAGCGCGATATACAGCGCCGCCGCCGTTTTTTCACCTCTGCCGATAAGCTCATAGCTTTCGAGCGAGAAAGTCGAGAACGTCGTGAAGCCGCCGCAAAATCCGGTCTTTAGGAACATCACTGCCATTTGCGGCAATGCCTTTGCCTGCGCTGCGCCCACAATAAAGCCTATCAGCACCGCGCCGAGCAGGTTGGTCAGCAGCGTTAGGGAAGGGAAGTCTCCCCGAAACGGGATAAGGCTCACCGCATAGCGGCAGACCGCCCCCAAAGCACCGCCCGCCGCGACCGCCGCAAAGCTCACGGCGAGGTCACTTCATAATGAATAATATCCGCGGGGAATATCATTTATATCACGACCCTTCAAGTCAGTAAAATCTATTTATTCACGCGGCAGACTATTTTCACCGCGATAAGGAATATGATAAGCGCAAACAGAAGCACGAATACTATCAATATTATCGAAACGGGTATGGCAGTGTTGAGCGGCTGTTGTTTTATCACCGCGTCCGACCACAGCCCCGCAAGCGAGAATACCAAAGCAAGCTGAAGAATGTCCGTATAAAGCCCGACCGCCGACCGTGAAAGAGCTTCGCCGCGCTCTGTAATGTTTTTTCCCACGCTTGCCTTGCCGACCACCGCCGAAACGAGCCCGCATATCACAAGCGTTATAAGCGATATTACAAACGGATAAAAACCGTATATCTTTTTATCAATGACATCAAAATCGCCCTTTCCTCCGAAGTGAATGCCGATCTCGTCGGGCAGCGAGCCGTAAGCCGCCAAAAATCGTATCAGGCAGCCTGCGAAGATCAGCCACGCCGCCGCCGTGAGTATTATGTGCAGAATTTTTGTACTCATAAGCCGACCCCCTTCACGGCATATCGAAAAACGACAATTGCGCGTCGCCGTAGCCCGCCTTGTAAGCGCGGATTATCGACTTCATCTCGTAGAGTATGCCGAATTTGCCGCACTCCGCCGTGAAAAGCTGCCACAGCCGCCGTGCATTCGGGGAGAAACATTCGTACCGACTGCCGAAATGCTGACGGTATCTGTCCGAAAGCCCGGGAAAAATCCGGTCAAGCTGTTGATAGAAGTATTCCCTGTTGCCCGTGCGCAAAGTCAGCCCGAAAAACGGATAAATGCACTTAACGCCGCATTCGTGAGCCGTCCGCACGATGTTCAAAATATTCTCCGGCGTGTCGTTGATGAACGGCAAAATCGGCATGAGCGTTATTCCGGTGAAAAGCCCCGCCTGCGACATCTTCGCAAGCGCTTCAAAGCGCTCGGAGGTCGGCGCGGTGTTCGGCTCGATAACGCGGCAAAGCGCGTCGTCGGCGGTGGTGACGGTCATCTTGCACAGCACGGGCGAATGCTCGGCGATCTGCTTGTAAAGGTCAATATCCCGCGTGATAAGCGGCGATTTGGTTATGACCGTCGCGCCGAAGCCGTAAGCGTCTATCAGCATGAGCGCCTTTTCGGTGAGCCGCTCTTCGCGCTCGAAGGGGTTGTACGGGTCGGACATACTCCCCGTGCCTATTATGCCTGTTTTGACCTTGCGGCGCAGCTCGTCGCGGAGAATCTCCGCCGCGTTTTCCTTGGCGTGTACGGTATCGAAATTCTCGACATGATAGCACTCGCTGCGGCTGTCGCAGTAGATGCACCCGTGACAGCACCCGCGGTAGAGGTTCATATTATAATCGTTACCGAACCAGTCGGAGGTTTTGTTCTTTGAGAGAATGGTCTTAGTCCTGATGTATTCCATTTCTAAGCTCCTCGCGGGCGATGTGCGTTTCAAGGTCGGCAAGGCGGGTAGGTATGGGGATATGGCTTTCCTTGTCGGTGAGCGCAAGCGTCAGGCGCGTGGCGGTGTCAAGCGTGATATTGTTCCCTGCCGACACAAACACGGGCTTAACGCCTTCATGGGTTCGGAGCGCCCTGCCTCGAACCTCGCCGTCTACCACAATGTCGGTGAAACTGCCTGCCTGCTCGTCGGGGTCGGTGTATTCCGCGCCGTTCACGCGGTAATAGGTCTTAGCCACGCCGACGGTCGGAGTGCCGCTGTCCAATAAAAAGGACGCTTGCGAAGCGCTGCCCATGCGGCGCGGGTGCAGACAGCCGTTGCCGTCAAAGAACCAAATATCGGGCTTGCTGTCAAGCAAAGCCATACACTTTTCGATAAGCGGCAGCTCGCGGTAGGCAAGAAAGCCCGGCATATACGGCACCGTGATAACGCCGTCAAAGCGCTTTTTCTCGATGACCTCATGAGTGTGCATATCTATCACGACGATGCAGCAGACGGCGCGTTCGGTCTCATGCTCGTTCCAGTAGGCAAGATCGACACCCGCGCAGGTTTTTAGCGCCGCCGGGTCAAAGCTGTCCCGCAGGACGAGCCGCGACGAAAGCTCCGTCTGCTCGGCTTCAAAGCGCTGTTTCATCTGTTCGATAGTCTCCACAAGCCCACCCCCGTCAAAATATCAAAAATCCCCCGAAGAGCGTATACTCTCCGAGGGCGCAAAAAGCACGGTACCACCTCAGTTTATCGGCAGGAAGCGCCGACCTCAAAGCCCTTAACGCGGAAAACGCCGTGCGCTAATCGCCTGTAAATCGAAGATTTACCAAAGCCTTTCTCACGCACGAAGCTCGGGGACGTAATTCACCTGTCGGCTGCTTACCTGCTTTCACCGTCCGCAGGCTCTCTGAAAGCCGTTGCCGAGGGGCTTAAATCCCGTCAAAGCCTTTTATATATAACAAAAAAGCGGATTACGAGGCTCGAACTCGCTACCTCCACCTTGGCAAGGTGGCGCTCTACCAGATGAGCTAAATCCGCATATATAATATTGATTTCAAAGAGCGGATTACGAGGCTCGAACTCGCTACCTCCACCTTGGCAAGGTGGCGCTCTACCAGATGAGCTAAATCCGCAAAGTGCATGGGACAGGAGTTGAACCTGTGACCTCTTGAACCCAATCAATTGCTGTTAAGAACTTTGTCAAGTTCCGTCTTTATCCACAAGCGCTCTATCCAACTGAGCTACCCATGCAAGACAAGCAAATAAAAAACTTCTTAAGACTTACCTGTAAATACATCGTTCTCAACAAGCCAAAGTTCAAGCATAACCTGAACTTGCAACGCCAAAATTTTTTGGATTTTGGTGTAAGCGACCGGAATGAGGCTCGAACTCACGACCTCCAGCGTGACAGGCTGGCGTTCTAACCAACTGAACTACCCGGCCGTATGGAAGTTATAGGGATCGAACCTATGACCCTCTGCTTGTAAGGCAGATGCTCTCCCAGCTGAGCTAAACTTCCATATTGTTCGTTCGGTTTACTTCTTTAGTAGTGCTTACCGAACGATATATATTATACTACAAAAAATCACTTCTGTCAATAGGTTTCAATAAATTTTTGAAAGTTTGTTGAATCTGTATATCTTACATACCAATATATATGGATTTAGTGTGCAAATGCAACAAATTCAGCGGCTTTTCGGGGCAAAAAAAGCTCCCGGCGCTTGATTTTCACGCCGGGAGAACACATATATTATTCTTCACCTTTATCCGCGCCCGAGCCTTCAATGCCGAGATAGTTCCGCACCATTTCCTGCAAAAGCTCGTCGCGGTCGATGTGCCTTATCATATTCCGCGCATTATTATACGTCGTTATGTATGTCGGGTCTTCGGAAAGGATATAGCCCACGATCTGATTGACGGGATTGTAGCCTTTTTTTACCAATGCAGCATAGACTGCCTTGATCGTACTTTTAAGCTCTTCCTTATTGTTTGATCTGTTTTCCTGCGCATGATCGTGCATACCCTTCAGCTCCTTCGTCCAACCTTGCAGCGGGGCAAGCCCCATTCAATAATTTATTCGCCGCCGATAATAATTATACCTCATTTTCTTCTGAAATACAATGGTTTTGCGAAAAAATAGACATTCTGCACAAAAAATCGCTCACGAATTTCACATTCTAAGCTCTGCGCCCGCTTCTTTCAGGGCTTTCAGCACCTTTTCCATAGTTTTGTCAGCCTGCTCGTCGGTAAGAGTACCCTCGTGCGAGCGCAGCGTCAGCGAATAGGAAATGCTCTTCTTGCCCGCTTCTATCTGCTGACCCTTGTAAATGTCGAACAGACTTACGCTTTCGAGAATATCTCCCGCCGCGCCGCGGATAGTCTTTTCGATGACCGCCGCAGGCAGTTCGTCGTCGCAGATGAGCGACAGGTCGCGGGTGGTCGCGGGGAACTTCGGCAGCGGCTTGTAGGTCTTCTGCTCGGCGCAAAGCTCCATAAGCTCGGGGATATTAACCTTAGCGGCGTAGGCGCGGCAGCCGATGCCGTAATTTTCGAGCGTTTCGGGGTGCAGCTCGCCGAATATAGCTATCTCTTTGCCGTCAATGATGATTACAGCCGATCTGCCCGGGTGGAACGCCGCCGCCTCGCCGAAAGCGCTGTCCTCGCCGGGACGGGCTACGTCGTAAGCGGGAGCGCCGCACTTGTCAAGCAGCTCCTCGACCATGCCCTTTATCGTGTAGAAGTCGATCTTTCCGGCGGTGTCGTAAATGCCCACACCCAGGCGCTCCGGTTCGGTGGGGAGAACTTCTCCGGCTACGGGGATATACTCGTTGCCAAGCTCAAAGGCATAGCATTCGGCGTTGCGCAGGCTGTAATTCCTTGCCATTACCTCCAGCACCGACGGCAGAATGGTCGTTCTCATAACGCTTGTGTCTTCGCCGAGCGGATTGCTTATAACAACTGTATTACGAAGCGGGCTGTTTTCGGGCAGTCTTATCTTGTCGAAGTATTTCGGGCTGATGAACGAGAAGGTCGTTATCTCGTTTACGCCCATGCCGATCATAGCATTTGTTACGGTGCGGTCAAAGCGCTGCTTGCGGGTGAGTTTTGCCTCCGCCACGCCGCGAATGATAGTGTCGGGGATTTTGTTGTAGCCGTACAGACGGGCAACTTCCTCCGCGAGGTCGGACTTGCACTCGATGTCGATTCTGTAATAGGGAGCAAACGCCGTACGAACCCCGTTCGTACCGCCGTCACGAATTTCGAAATTAAGGCGGGTAAGATATTCGGTCATTTCGGCTTCGGGAATGTCGGTGCCTAAGAAACCGTTTATCCATGCGGGGTCATAGGTAACGCCGCAGCGGTTCTTGTCGGACTTGTCGCAGTCGATGTAGGTCTTTACCACCTCGCCGCAGCCGAGCAGCTCTACAAGCTCAAAGGCTCTCATCAGCGCGGGATAGGGATTTTCGGGGTCTAAGCCCTTCTCGAAGCGTGCGGAAGCGTCGGTGCGCATACCGAGCTTTTTAGCTGTCGTGCGAACGCTTGCGCCGTCAAAGCAGGCAGACTCGAACACAACGGCGGTCGTGTCGTCCATGATTCCGCTGTACTCGCCGCCCATAACGCCCGCTACTGCAACAGGCTTTTCCGCGTCGGCGATAACGAGCATTTCTTCCGAAAGCTCGCGCTCCTGACCGTCAAGCGTGGTGATCTTCTCGCCCGCCTTTGCGTTGCGAATGTTTATCTTAGCGCCCGAAACATAACGCAGGTCGAAAGCGTGCATCGGCTGACCGTATTCAAGCATTACATAGTTTGTTATATCAACAAAGTTATTTATCGGGCGAACGCCGCTTGCACGAAGTCTTTCCCTCATCCAGCGGGGGGAAGAACCTATCTTTACATTCTTGACATATCCTGCCATATATCTCGGGCAGAGCCTGGGATTGTGAATCTCGACGGACATGATCTCGTTTATGTCGCCGTCAACGCCCTTGAAAGTCGGCTCCTTGATGTTCACGGGAACGTTGAAGGTCGCGGCAGCCTCACGCGCAAGACCCGTCACCGAAAGGCAGTCGGGGCGGTTGGAGGTTATTTCGAACTCAACTATCTTGTCGTCGAAGCCGATAGCCTCGCGAATGTCCTTGCCTACCGTCTTGTCGCAGTCGTCGCCTAAGATGAAAATACCGTCCTCTATGGCGTAGGGAAAGTCGTGGACAGAAAGTCCCAGCTCATCAAGGGAGCAGAGCATTCCGTTCGAAGCCTCTCCGCGCAGCTTGCCCTTTGTTATCTTGACGGGTTTGCCCTCGTGAAGCACGGTGGACTTGTGCTTGGCGGCGGGGACGTAATCGCCATTTTTGACGTTCTGAGCGCCCGTAACGATCTGCACAGGCTCGCTCTCGCCCACGTCTATCTGACAGATGAACATATGGTCGCTGTTCGGGTGAGGAACGATGTCGAGAACGTGTCCGACAACGACGTTCGAGAGATAATCGCCCTCCTCGCCGTAGCACTCGACCTTAGAGCCTGAAAGGGTCATCTCGTCGCAGAATTTCTTTATATCACACTTGCAGTCAACATAATCCGCAAGCCATCTCATTGAAAGATTCATATATATTACCTCATTTTTCTATTATCTTACCGCCCCTGCCGAGAAGCGGTCTGTTTTGTCTGATTACCTCTATGTTATATTCCGAAAGCGTTTCGTCAAAGCTCCGCGGGAGAGTACGGAAACCCACCGGAATGATGAGCCTTTTCCCCTCGCGGCGATAAATGTACATATGATACACCGCAAGCGACTCCGTTTCGCTTCGCTCGATAATCAGGCGGTCAATATCCGCGTATCTCACCGCCATACCATAAGTGCTTATCAACCCCTCGCCGGTAAGATACAGCCTGTGTCCCGGAAACTTTATCTCAAGCAGCGCGGCAGGGTCATGCGTAAACTCTGAAAGCTGTCTCATAAAATTTCGGTATTTAAAAGCGAAATCCGCAGCTGCCGCCGTAAGCGCCGCAGCCCCGTATATCAACACGCCCCGTGTGCCGAGATACCCTAAGAACTCCGACGCGGTGCGGTCGGAATACTCGGTCAGCCTGAACCAAAATATCAGCGGACAGAACCACACGAGCAAAAATATCAAAGGCACAAAGCAGAGCGAATGACGGCGAAATTTTTTCAGATAAAAGTCCATAGTCTTTATCCGCGGGGATACCCGCGAACTATCGTCAGCAAATTCTTGCCCTTATCGAGCCGCAGACACTTTCTCTCGCGAAATCCGTACACAAAGCCCGTCGTCTCGCCCTTATGTTCAAGGATAAGAATTGCCCGGAAGCCCTGCAAAAGCACCGCCCTGAACTTTACGTCCTCCGGCAGAAACTGCGAATCAATTATCCTGCCGATCTCCGCCGTGAATTCCTTGTCGGGGTAGCGCTCGCAGAAACTTAGCATACCGCCCGCCAAATCCTCGCGCACGCTGTACACGGGTACCTTGACAAGCCTGCCGTCCTGACCGAACACCGCGTCGCCCGTCCTCACGCAGAGCAGATAATTTCCGTCAATGTCGAAATCGACTATCTCCCGCCCGACAACGGACGCGAAGTTCATTATCTTCTGCAAGTCGGGGAGCGTGTCGCGCTGCGTTTCAAACTCGGCGATACAGACCTTTTTGCCGTCAATGACAGTCTCCTCGCCGCAGTGGTCGTTCGTGCAGTTAAGCTCGTACTGCGTCATAAGGTCGTCTAAGATCATCTCGTCCATTTCGTCCGCAGTTATGCAGATACAGTAATTTCTGCCTGCCTTGTTATGGAACACACGAAACGCCACGCGCTCGTAATCGCCGCCCGAATACTTTTCAAGCTCAACGCTCTTGATGTCCTTCATTCGCAGTCACCCCCGAAATCCAGCTCGTTGCCGTAGCCTAACAAGTGGGTCATGATCTTTTTCTTGTCTTTCAGAACGCCTAAGCATTTCGGGGAATCAAAGCCGTAATTCAAAGCCTGAGTGCCGCCATTGTATTCAAGGATAAGGCAGGCGCGGTAGTTCTGAATCAGCACCGCCCTGTATTTGCAGACGTGCGGCAGGGGCATTGCGGAGATTTTTTCGCCGATATTCGCGGTGAAGGGTATCTCGGGATAGCGCTCGTTAAAGCCAAGCATACCCGCGTGTTCGTCGCGGCGTATGCCGTACACGGGAACGCTTGTTTCCTTGCCGTTGTCGAGCCGGAAAGTCGTGCTGCCCGTCCTCACGCAGAGAATGTCCACGCCGCAGACGTTTATAACGGTTATCTCTCTGCCGGCGGCGGTGGCAACGTTCAGAATCCGCTCCAAGTCGGCGAGCGTGTCCCTTTCCGTTTCAAGCTCGGCGGTGCAGACATTTTTGCCGTTTATCATGGTGCCGCTTATGCCGCCTATAAGGTTCAGATGATACTGCTTTGTCAGCACATCGAGAATCGATTTGTCCATATCTTCGGCGGTCAGACAGACGCAGTATTTTCTGCGCCTTTTATCATGATAAACTCTAAAAGCGACCTGTTCGTATTCCTCGCCGGAATACTTCGGAAGTTCGGCACTTTTTATGTTCTTCATCGTCAATATCCTCTTATTCCGAGCCTATCGAAATATATTCATGAAGCCCTTGAAATTCTCCTTCTTGAACTTGACGTCATCTCTGACATGAACTCTCAGAAGCTCCACAAAGCATTCGAGATTACCGATGGATTTGGAAATATCTCCTGCCGAACGGCTGTCAAAATTGTTAAAATTATCAAACCTAATGGGCTTGTCGCTGTCGCGGGTGAATACCTTTACCTCTCTTACGATATACAGACTCGATTCATAGCTTATTGTATTGTAGGTAGTTACCGACGTTATATCGTCATAGCTTATCATATGTCCTCCATGGGGGTCAACAAGATAACCATTAAGAAAAAAATATTTGTCCGCCACATATAGGTCGCAGTTGTCAACATCAAATTCTATGTCGCCCGAATACTCGTTCTTCATCTTTTTAAGACCTATTCTTGTCTGCACGAACGACACAACTATCATTGCCAGCATAGGGGTCAGGAAAGCGACTATTATCCATGCAACAGGCTCAATCAATGCCAACCAGATCATATAAGCGTCCAAGGGACCCACTACCGCGACTCCGACAATAAAACGTATGACGCGGTCTCTTACAGCTCTTTTGTACATTTTTACGCCCTCATCAAGGTCAGAACTGATTTAAGAATCTCATATCGTTTTCATAAAGCAGGCGCATATCGTTTATGCTGTACCGACCCATTGTGATACGTTCGAGACCGATGCCGAACGCGAATCCGCTGTATACTTCGGGGTCGATGCCGCAGCCCTCCAGCACCTTCGGGTGAACCATGCCCGAGCCAAGCAGCTCAACATAGCCCTCCTGCTTGCACATCGAGCAGCCCTTGCCGTGACAGTTGAAGCACATCAGATCGACTTCGGCGGAAGGCTCGGTGTAGGGGAAGTGGTGCGGGCGGAAACGCAGCTGAGTTTCCTCGCCGTAAAGCCTTTTCAGCAGCAGTTCAAGCGTGCCTTTAAGGTCAGCCATTGTTATGCCCTTGTCGATAACAAGTCCCTCTATCTGGTGGAACAGCGGCGAATGTGTCGCGTCAACAGCGTCGGAGCGGTAAACTCTGCCAGGCGAGATTATGCGTATCGGGGGCTTCATCTTCTCCATAGTGCGTATCTGCACGGAGGAGGTCTGCGTTCTTAACAGCACGTTCTCGTTGATGTAGAACGTGTCCTGTGTGTCGCGGGCGGGGTGATGCTTCGGCATATTGAGCGCCTCAAAGCAATAGTGGTCGGTCTCGACTTCGGGTCCCTCAACGATGTCAAAGCCCATGCCTAAGAATACCTCTTCGACCTCCGCGAGCGTGGCGTTCAGGGGGTGAGCCTTTCCGAGACGCGGAGCCTTGCCTGGCAACGTAACGTCGATGCGCTCGGCTTCGAGCTTCTTAGCCGCCGCAAAGCTCTTTAACTTGCTCTGTGCGGAGGTGAGTGCCGCTTCGATGTCGGCTCTTACGGTGTTGGCAAGCTGACCGATAACGGGGCGCTCCTCCGCCGTGAGCTTACCCATTTGCTTTAAAATGCCTGTAAGCTCGCCTTTCTTTCCGAGAAATTTTACTCTGATGTCGTCAAGCGCTTTGAGGTCTGCGGCTTTGGAAAGCTCTTCCTTCGCCTTAGCCTCTATCGCTTTAAGCTGTTCTTTCATATATATCCTCCTAAATAATTATTTGCCTTTTTATGGTTTTCTGACCGTTTTAAGTATGTAAGTGTCGTTATAAACAACCTTGTTGCCGTGCGCGAGTACAGCAGCCCTCACGCCCTCAAAGAACGGCGTTCGGAACGGCTCTTTAAGTATGATATGGTCGCTGTGGGTGCCGATGTACTGCACATACTCATCGGCGGTATATTGCCGCCTGCCGTGAAAGAGCTTAGTTTCAGGCTCCGTAAAGCCGTAATTCACGGCGTTATCGTAGCTAAACGACCCTTTAGGATAGCTCGTTTCGGGCTTGAAATACTCGTCGTAGACCTTCTGTATATCGGCGAAAAGCGCGGGGTCGGGGGTCTGATAATCGGCGCTTAAATACATCATAGCGAGCATACCGCCGGGCTTTAGCAGCCCGAAAGCCTTTGAAAACGCCGCCGGTTCGGGGATCCACTGGATAGCCGCCGCCGAATAGATAACGCCGAACCGTTCGCCGCCGAAATCGTGCGTGACAAAATCATCGTTTACAAGCGTAAAATTATCGCGGCTGCCATACTTTCTTCGCAGCACATCGGAGAAATTCTTTCCAAGCTCAATTGCGGTAAAATCGCAGCCGGTATCGAGAACAGGGTCGGTAGCCTGTCCCGTGCCGGAGCCTATTTCCAGAATCTTTGTTCCTTTACCGATACCCGCTTTCCCGATGAAATATTCAAACAGCGCGGGGCAGTAATGAACGCGCCACCTGTCGAACTGCTCGGGGATAGTGTCAAAGCAAAGCCGAAATTCCATCAGCACACCCCCAAAAAAGTGAATAGTTAATAGTGAATAGTGAATAGTTAAGGAGCCGCTTCGCGGCATATTATGCGGAAGCTGCGCTCCGCACTAATTAGACCTATAAATGACAAACATTTTTGCGGGGCTTGCATGAGCGAAACTCGTGCCGACTCCGCATAATATCGTGAGCGAAGCGAACACATTAACTGTTCACTATTCACTCTTGACTATTAACTAAAAAAGCCTTGCCCCAATACGGGACAAGGCTCAAAATAAGCGTTGTTTAGCGCAAACCGCGCAACCACCCATACTGCACGGGAGCTGTTACTCCCACCGCCCTTAACGCGGGTGTACGTCCGTGCCTAAAAGACTTGCAAAGCCGTTCAGCGCAGCCGCTCGCGGGTGAAATTCGGTCGGCGGGGATACCTTGAACGAGCTTACAGCCGGCGGCTCATTCTCTCTTAAAGGCACAGTTCCCCGGACTTACTTTGTCCGGTCAAAGCGTTTATTCGAATTAAAGTATATCACTTTTTTTCGCGGATTTCAAGCGTTTTACGAAAATTTTACAATTATCCCGTTCTTTTCACGCAGAAATCCCCGATGAGCCGCGTACTGCCAAGGCGGCTCATGTTATTCTTATTGCGGGGTATTTATCTGAATGTTTGTTTGATTGCTATAAATGAGCGTCTTTTGTCAAATTACATAAACAATTATTGTTAGATAAAGCCTTGCGATAGTCTGAAATTGTGCAAATTGACTGCATTACTCATTTATAGTTTGATTATTTACTGCGTATTTTTCAGCCTTTCGTTCTCCCACTGTTCGTAAGCGGCGTTGAACTCGTCCATGCTCATGGATTTGTCGTGGATAACCATGCCCTTGTACCGCGAGCGTGCCAGTCCGTAGGGTGCGAATTGTCCGTCAAACTGGCTCAGACGGTCGGCTAAGTATCCGTCGCCGTTGCTCACTCTGCTCGGGCAGACGATAGCGTGGTCGATCAGCATAGCCTCTGCCTGCGCGAAAAGCTCATAGCGCTTTTGGGTATCTTCATAAGTCTTTGTGGCTTTTTCGATGATTGCGGAATACTCGTTGAATATCTTTGAGATTTCCATGCTCTGCGACTTATCCCAGAAATTGTAGGTATTGTCGGCGGCGAAAGGCTCGCTGTATGTTGCGGGGTCGGCAAAATCGGCTCCGTAATTGCAGAGCAGCAGCGCATACTTTCCGCTGCGGCGCACCGCTGAAAGGAATCCCGTGTCGGGACCGCGCTCAACTATAACGTCGATAAAATCGGTGCCGAGCGTGTCCTCAAGCTGCTTTTTGGCTAACTGACATTCCTCGCCCCAGTTCATTATAGCGGGATTGTAGGGGAAAAGCACCTTGATCGGGAAGG
>CACYSH010000027.1 GCA_902776945.1 uncultured Ruminococcus sp. | reverse complement strand
TGGCGTTAGTCGAGGAGGAAGACGACGGTACGAACTTGTTCGTACCATCGTGTTCAGGGTGGCGAAGATTGTTGCGAATTTGGTCGAGGAATAGTATTAGTATGGCAAAGTTGTATTGTATTGATTATGGAGGTGTTTTTTATGATCGGCTACGTTCATTCTACCGAAAGCCTTGGCACCGTTGACGGCCCCGGACTGCGGTTCGTGGTGTTTCTTTCGGGCTGCCCGATGCGCTGCGCCTATTGCCATAACCCCGACACCTGGCAGGAAAAAACCGGCAAACAAATGTCCGTCAGTGAGATAATGACCGAGCTTAACGGCGTGCGGGAGTTCCTGCGCGGCGGCGGTCTTACCTGCACAGGCGGCGAGCCGCTCATGCAGGCGGAGTTCGTCGCGGAGCTTTTCGAAGCCGCAAAAAAACAGGGTGTGCATACCTGCCTTGACACCTCCGGGATAATGTGGGAGAATGACGCTCTGCACGGAACAATTGACCGCGTACTCGGTTCAACTGACCTTGTTATGCTCGATATAAAGCACATCGACCCCGAAAAGCACAGGTCTCTCACGGGTAAGGATAACGCAGCGATACTGCGCTTTGCGGAGCATATCGCCGAAAAGGGCATTGATATGTGGATAAGGCACGTTCTCGTGCCGGGCGTTACCGACGACGAGCCTTCGCTACTGGCGCTCGGGCGGTTCATCGGCGGGCTGCGGACACTCAGGGCGATAGACGTTCTGCCGTATCACACGCTGGGAACGGCAAAATATGAAGCGCTCGGGCTGCCCTACCGGCTGAAAGGCGTTCCGCCCGCGACAAAGGAACAGGCGGCGGCGGCGCGGGACATCATATTCAGGGGCTTAAAGCAGCGCGTCGCGGAGGAGATAAAGGCGAGGAAAAAACAGTAGTGTAAATGACTAAATTTTTAAAATATTTTTAGTGTATTTAACTATTGAATATTTCTTCATAATATAGTATAATATAATTACTATTTTTATTATGAAAGGACAGATATGTTATGAACAAACGAATAATAGCAGGCTTACTCGCCTTAACTCTTGTAGTATCCGGCGGGGCTTTGCCCTCTGGTTTCGCGGCGCTTGATACGGCTGTTACGGCGAGCGCGGATCGATGGAATGGGCATGAATTATTTACCTTTGGCGATTATGTATATTACGTCGAGGATAAAACAAATTATGCTGTTATTCATCAATACATCGGTGAAGACTCGACAGTGGAGATACCCTCGGAATTAGAAGGCAATATTGTTCGCACGATAGGAAGATCAGCATTTAAATCAAGTCAGATCAAATCTGTAACAATACCGTCAAGCGTTACGACTATTGATACTTATGCCTTTGAAGGTTGCAGTGCAATTTCAGAAATAGTAATTCCCGAGGGAGTAACTGTTATCAAAGGCACTGCATTTGTTGACTGTACCGGTCTAAAAAAAGTAACTTTGCCGAATACGCTTACAAAATTAAGTAGTGATGTTGCTAGTTATGAAGCGGGCTGCTTTGAAAACTGCACTTCACTAAAGGAGATCAATATTCCAAACAATGTTTCGGAAATTGGTAATAAAGCCTTTAAAGGCTGCACATCGCTCGTAAAAATTGAACTGCCCGAAAGTGTTACCGGTATAGGTGACTACGCTTTCAATGGCTGTACTTCATTATCATCTGTTAAGTTGTCTGAATCATTAACAAAGATCGGCAGCGGAGCTTTCAGAGATTGCAAGGCGCTTACTAAGATCAACCTGCCTGATGAACTGTCATTTATCGGCAGCGAGGCATTCAGAAACTGTCAGGTACTTTCTTCAATTAAGATACCAAAGGACGTAACAAAAATAAACAGTACAACTTTTCAAGATTGTAAGTCGCTTGTATCTGTAACATTACCTGATGGCATTGGCTCCATTGATTCAGGTGCATTTTATAATTGTACCGCTCTGACAAAGATAAAAATTTCCGCTGATACAACTGTTATAGATGCCAATGCCTTCTTTAACTGTACATCGCTTACCAAGGTCGATATGTCTGAAAGCAGTGTTGTAACTATCGGCAAAGAAGCTTTTGCATATTGCAAATCGCTGCCCTCGATCAAATTACCCGAAAGCTTAACGATTATCGGAGAAAATGCTTTCATAGATTGTGAAGCGCTCACTTCGATCGTTCTTCCCGACAGTGTTGTGTCTGTTGAAAAATATGCTTTCAAAGACTGCAAGTCTCTTGTCAGTGCTGTACTTTCAAAGGAACTGACCAAGATCAGTGAAAATACTTTTGAAAGTTGTAGTTTGTTATCGGAAATAGACATTCCCGAGGGAGTTACGACTATCGGTTCCTGTGCGTTTCGTTATTGCACGGGACTAAAAAAGGTCAATTTCTCCGATACTGTAATGAAGATAGAATCTAGCGCGTTTGAAAACTGTGATAATCTTTCAAATGTTGTTTTGCCTGAAGGCGCTACATACATTGGAAAGAGGTCATTTGTTATAAGGAATCACTCACATTCCATTACGATCCCGGAAAGCGTTACTTATATTGATGAATCAGCATTCCGGTCGCCTAACAACGATAATTATCTGCCCATTATCTACGGCGTAAAGGGTTCGTTGGCAGAGAAGTTTGCCAAGGACAATAACATACCCTTTGAGGAAATAAACCTCGTTAATAATCCTGCCATTACTAAAGCTGACGCGGGCGATAAATCTGCTGCGCTTGAATGGGAAGCCGTAAGCAACGCGCAGAAATACGCCGTATGCGTATACAGAAACGGCAGCTGGAGGGTGATCGACGAGACCACCGACACGAGCTACACCGTGAACGGTCTTACCAACGGCAAAGAATACAAGCTGTCAGTGATCGCTATGTTCGGCAGCGAATGGAATAAGGAATTTTCAAATGCTGTTACCGTAACGCCCAAAGCAGCCGATCCCGATCCTGATATTTCCGTTTATCCCGAAGTCAGCAGCGTGAATATCAGCCGCAAAACACATAAGGTCAAGATCGAATGGGATCCTGCAAAGAACGCGCAGGGTTACTGCGTTGCGGCTTATGTCAACGGCAAATGGAAGATAAAGGGTGAAGTAGGCTCCACGGTAACATCTATGACCACCCCGCAGCTCACCCCCGGCGATTACATCTTTGCGGTCTGCGCAAAAGTAAACGGCAAGTGGGATACAACTAAGATCAAGGAAAGAGCTTTCAAGGTTTACGTATTATAAAAAGATCGGTTCGTCCGATACAAAAAAGGCTGCGCGGTAATGCCGTGCAGCCTTGATCTTTTTCAGAAACGATATGTCGAGGTCTCATCGCGGTAGATCTCCTGAACTTCCTTGATCTCGTCGAAATGCTCCGAGAACGCCTTTACGACTTCTTCGTCAAAGTGCGTACCCGATTCCTCCGTGATTATCTTGAACGCTTCCTCCGCCGTCCACGCCTTTTTGTACGAACGGGCGCTTGTCAGCGCGTCGAAAACGTCGGCGACGGCGCATATCCTTGCGGGCATTTCTATCTCCTCGCCCTTCAAGCCGAGATAGCCCTTGCCGTTTATCCATTCGTGATGCTGCTGCGCTATCACCCTTGCCATTTTCATTATCTCGCCGGGCGCTTCACACAGCAGGCTCTCGCCGATGTTGACGTGTTCCTTCATAATGGTAAATTCTTCATCGGTCAGCCGCCCCGGCTTTTCGAGTATCTCGGGCGGGATAAGCAGCTTTCCAACGTCGTGCATCATCGAGGCTACGCGCATTTCGTCTACAATTTTATGGTCGAAGCCCATAGCCTCCGCGATAACGCGGGTGTACTCCGAAACGCGCTTAACGTGCTGACCCGTCTGACCCGATTTTGCTTCGGTGATCTCTGCGAAGGCGAGCGTTACCTGCTCCTGCGCCTGCTGGGATTCTCTGGAAAGTTCCCTGATTCGGTTGCCCTCGTCGATGTGCGTGAAAAGTATGCTGTACGAGATCTGCGAAGCCGTGTAAAGCAGCACCGCGAAAACAAGTATTACGATGTAGAACGCCGTATTGAGCTGCCCCGTCTTCATCAGCATATATTCAAGCCCCAAAAGTATAAGCAGCAGGAAGAAATTTACTATCGGCAGGCGGTTGATCTTCCGCATCATGTCGGTGTTTTCATTCTGCCGCATAAGCTCGATCTTTTCCTCCGAAGGCAGATAGAATATCAGCAGCATGACGATAAAGCTGCCCGTTGAGATAAGGCTGGAGATCGTGATATTCTTGATCGGCAGGGTGATGAGTGCGCTCGTTATGTACATGAAAAGCACCGCCATATAGACGAAAAGCCCCATTTCCTTTGAGCAGCCGATTATCTTGCAGTACCTTTTCATGATGATCAGGAACAGCGGCACCGCTATCACGAACATTATCACAAACAGGATAAGCAGCGCGTCGGTGCTCGAGTCGGAGGTTTCGAGCGAGATGCCGCTTTCCGCCGAGACCTTTGGCATAACGACGACAATATCGGGTATAAAGCTGATCACGCCCATTTTTTTCATAAAAAGGTTCATAAGAGAGGTAATGCCTATCAGCAGCACCGAGAGCGCCAGTATAAGCCCTATCGGCGAAAGGGGTATCAGCCGTCTGAGCTTTTTTGTGATGATCTTTCTATTTTCCTTGGTATCATATTTATAGTATCTTGAAAGAAACAGAACGTCGTTCAGAAAGACGAATATTATTGTAAGTATAACAGCGTTGACGATACTGCCGATACTGTTAATAAGAGCTTCAATGGTTTTATCGTTAAGCCATTCCAAAGCCTGTTCACTCTCCTTTTTCGAGGGGTATCAATTACTGTGTAACTCATTTCTATTCTAACATATTTTCAAGTATTTGTCCAGTATTATTTTAAATTTTAAAAAAAAAATAAGGACTGTCATCGGATATATCACGATATATAAAAAAGTGGCTGAATTATGTCCGAATGTACAAATTTTCAAAAACACGGGGAGAATTTTGCCGCAAACTATGGACATTGGTAAAAATATATGATATAATGGATACAATGGGTATCTGCCGTCGGAGAGCGGCGGCAGGTCGGACTTTTACAGAAAGGAACGTATACATAATAATGCTGCACGAGAAATCCTGCGGTGGGATAGTGTACAGAAAATATCACGGTAATACCGAGATACTTCTTATCAAGCACATCAACAGCGGTCACTGGTCTTTTCCGAAGGGGCACGTTGAACCCGGAGAGACGGAGATCGAGACTGCCATGCGCGAGATAAAGGAGGAGACCGGCATTGATGTGATGGTTGATCCCACGTTCAGAGAGCTTGTGACTTACAGCCCGAAAAAGGATACGCAGAAGGTAGTCGTTTACTTCATCGCAAAGGCGAAGGGCGGCAATCTTTTCCCGCAGGAAAACGAGATAGCTGAGGTAAAGTGGGTAGAGATAAATCTTGCATCCGAGCTGCTCGCATACGACAACGATCGCTGTATTGTCAACAAAGCCAAGAAATTCATTCGCTGAGAAATGTAAGGAGTGACCGTCCGCACGGGCGGTCATTTGTATTGAGCAAAAGCAAAGCCGAAAAAGCGCAAAATGAGGGCAAACCAAAAGTCTTAGGAAAGGTGGTGGCACGAGCATAGCTCGTGCAGGGGGATAACCCTCATATGCACTAACCTAACACAAAAATATTGAAAACACGTTGATTTTAGGTTCATACGGGCGCATACAAGTATATTAATAAACAGGGTAAAATTGATTTCCGCGTAATTTGGCGGAAAATAGTTGACTTTTCACATGGTATATGATACAATAAAGGTGAAACTATGCTAAAATTATATTCAACAAGAATAGCTGCTGTTATTGCGGCGGCGGCAATGCTTTCCTCCTGCTGCGGCAGCGATTTTCGCATGACGGACGTTCCTCTCGGAAACGCTATCATAAGGGGCAAATACACAACTGCCACAACGGTGACCGAGACCGTTACCGAAACAACATCGCCCTCCGAGACCGTAACGACGACCGCTCCTGCCGAGAGCGGCGGGGAGACCTCCGTGCCGCCAGATACGACGGTTACAACTGTTACGACAACGGCGGCTCCGGTCACAACAACTACTACGACCACCACCACGACAACGACGACTACCACTACAACCACGACTACCACAACGACAACTACACCCGCCACAACGACCGCCGCAACGGAAAAGCCTGCCGAGACTACGGTAAGTACGGCAAAGCCCAACGCGGGCGGAATATCGTTCGAAGATCTGTTCGGACGGTATACGGCGGGCGTGGGAACGCTTTCGGGGCTTGGCTCGGGGCTGAAATTCCGTCTGCCGCAGAAGCTGAAAACCTCGCTGTTGAAAAAGCACAGTTTCAGCGCGGAAAAATTCCCGAAGTACGTTTATTCAAACAACAAGCTGAAAAAAGCCTTTGCCAGCATCGACAAGATATGCGCGGAATACGACGGCAGAATGAGCTTTGCGTATTATAATATACGAACCGGTGCCTGCTGCCTTTACCGCGCCGACACCTGGTACGGAAGCTGTTCGACGATAAAAGCGCCCTACTGCGCGGCGCTCCTCGAAAGCGACGCTGATCTTGACGAGAAAATAACAATAAATGCCATGTGGGACAACATCACAGGTACGGCGGCAAGGGGCGGCTACGGCAGAGTATACACCGTGCGCGACCTGATACGCTATACTATAATCCAATCGGACAACACGGCGTATCTCAATCTTACGAACCGCTACGGCAAGCAGATATTCAACGATTTCAACGATAAGGCGGGCGCGGATTATTACCTTACCGACGGTTTTATATTCACCCCATGCACCTCGCGGCAGCTTATGAAGCAATATATCCACATTTACAAGCTGGCAAAAAAGAACAAGCGCGTAAAGTGGCTGACTGAGCTTATGCAGAAGACCGAATTTGAACGGCAGATAACGGCGCAGCTTAAAGACAAGTATCCTGTCTCGCACAAGTACGGTTCGGACAGGTTACAGGTGTGTTATCATGATTGTGCGATATGTTATGCGGATTCGCCGTTTGTGCTGGTCATCATGACGCAGCAGGTTCCGGAGAATGACGAGAGCGATAAGGTGTTCCACAGACTGGCAAAGCAGTTTGATATTGTTAATGAACAGCTGGCTTTTTAATTAAGAAAAGCAGACAAAATAATTGCGGAAACAGAGGGATAATATGGATAACAGAAAAATCAAGCGCAACGTATTACAGTGTAAATTGTGCGGTGATATTATAGAATCAAAATACACACATGACTTTGTAACGTGCAAATGTAAAAAATGTTTTGTTGATGGTGGAAAAGAGTATGTGCGTTACGGTGCGGAAAACATTGATGATGTTATCCTGCTCACCGAGTATGAGGACGATGAGAACGGGCAAACCTGAACAACTGACAAATTATTCGGCTTATTTGATCGCAGTTCCTTATCCTTGTGCGAAAATCGGCAATTTCTTTCATCACCATTATTATTACGGGAGGAATTTTTATGAGTGAGCTTAAAGCATATTCCGTTCACATGGGCGCGGCTAAATGCGCTGTTGACCTGGGCGACGGCTCCGAACGCGGCGAGTATGTCTCGCAGGACTACATTCTTCACAAGCTCGGCAGACCCCACCGCGGAATCAGCCTTATGTACTGCTATTACCCGCTTGACAAGGAATTTCCCGCCCGCATTTCCGAGGTCAGCACCGACAAGAACGTTTCCTTCGCGTGGGATTACGCCTATGACGATTATTTCACCTACAAGGGCGGTCTGGTCGGCGACACGAGCGGCGAACCGTTTGAGTTTATGCGCGATATACGCCGCCACGGACAGGAAGTCCTGCTGACCCTGACGATAGACCCGAACGTTTCCGACGATCATCTTATCGCCATTGCAAAAGACCTGCGCCCCTTCGGAAGAATGTTCATCAGGATAAACCACGAAGCAACGGGCGACTGGTTCAGCTTTACCAAACGCGCCACCTATCAGGAGATCGCCGATTTTTACTGCCGTTTCGTCGCTATATTAAAGGAATACGCGCCGAACGTTTCAACTATTCTCTGCGCGGGCGGGCTTTCGCACGACGGCAGCGGCAAGATCGAAATGGAAGACGAATTTTTAAATGCCTTCAAATGCACCGATATTTGGAGCGTTGACAGCTATTTCGCGCTGCATTGGGGCTGGCCCTTTGATGTTGCGGAGCGCGGCGGGAAGTCGCATTCGCGGGGGAAGGTCGGCGACATCTACGACTGGACAAAGCGCACAAAACAGCGCCTGACCGAGATCTGCGGCGGCGAAAAGCCTATGGTAATGAGCGAGTTCAACGCCGACGGCGACGTTACGGGTCCTTATGAGCAGGCGGACATGATTAAAGAATGGTGCGAAAAGCTGAAAGCCGACCCCGACGAGGGTTGGTT
Source organism: uncultured Ruminococcus sp. (assembly GCA_902776945.1). Classification (GTDB taxonomy): domain Bacteria; phylum Bacillota; class Clostridia; order Oscillospirales; family Ruminococcaceae; genus YE71. The sequence goes on along the minus strand of CACYSH010000027.1, from coordinate 24,954 downwards.
CGCGGCGTTTTCGATGTATCAGTTCCGCGACCGCGGCAGACTGGGACTTGAGATCGAAGACCCGAACAATGCCGAATGCGGCATCGAGCAGCCGTTGTTAAAGACCTATAAAGAGATAATCCACGAGGACTTTTTCAAGCCCGAAATGACCCGCGGAGAGGAATTGCAGTTCCCTGTGAAGCTCCGCTGGGGCAGCTCCGAGGACGCGGAGGGTATTGAGATACCGCTGCATTTTGAGGGGAATCCGCATTTCTGCGAGGTCGTTTTTGATAAGGACGATGAAAGCAATCTGATGATGGAAATTAACGGCAGGTGGTTTTATAAGTCGCCGAAAGCGAAGACCATTGATCTGATGAGCGCTTTCTTTGAGAAGCCGCTTGACGGTGCCGCCGATCTGACGCTGAGGATCTTTGCGCCGCCTGCGACGGGTGAGAATGATCTTTCGCTGACGGACGGGCTTTTGAACAGCTATGCGGAAATCAAAAAGCTGCCCAAGCTGCGTATCAGGTTTGAGCCGACGGAGCTTGCAAAAGAATAAAAATAACGTGTATACTATATAATATAAACAGTAAAGGAAGTATGAAAAATGAACAACATGGAATTTATCAGAAAACTGCCTATCCCCAGAGACATCAAGGAACAATTTCCCGTCTCCGACGAAATAAAGGCTATCAAGGAACGCCGCGATAAGGAGATCGCCGACGTATTCACAGGCGCATCAAACAAGTTCCTGCTGATAATAGGACCCTGCTCCGCAGACCGCGAGGACGCTGTGCTTGAATATGTCAATAAACTGGCGGGCGTTCAGGAAAAGGTCAAGGATAAGGTGATAATTATCCCGAGAATCTACACCAACAAGCCCCGCACCACAGGCGAGGGCTACAAAGGCATGGTTCATCAGCCCGACCCCAATAAAAAGGAGGATATGCTCGCGGGGCTTATCGCTATCCGCGACCTGCACAGAAGAGCTGTCAGCGAAAGCGGGCTTACCTGCGCGGACGAAATGCTCTACCCCGAAAATCACCGTTATCTTAACGACCTGCTGGCGTATGTGGCTATCGGCGCACGCTCGGTCGAAGACCAGCAGCACCGCCTTACCGCAAGCGGTCTCAGCATTCCCGTCGGTATGAAAAATCCCACGGGCGGCGATATTGGCGTTATGTTCAATTCGCTCGTGGCGGCGCAGTCGCAGCACACGTTCCTCTATCGCGGCTGGGAAGTTCACACCAAGGGCAACCCGCTCGCTCACGCAATTCTCCGCGGCTATGTCAACAAGCACGGCAATTCGCTGCCGAATTACCACTATGAAGACCTTGTGGGCGTTTACGAGCTTTATCAAAAGCGCGGTCTGGCAAATCCCGCCGTTGTTGTTGACTGCAACCACGCCAACTCGGGCAAGCAGTTCGACCAGCAGCCGCGTATCGCAAACGAAGTCCTGCACAGCTGCCGACACTCGGACGACATCAAAGGCATGGTCAAGGGTCTTATGATCGAAAGCTATCTTGTTGACGGTGCGCAGAAGATCGGCGAGGGCGTTTACGGCAAGTCGATAACCGACCCGTGCCTCGGCTGGGAGAAGTCGGAAAGGCTTATCTTAGAGATCGCCGATCAGCTTTGATCCTGCGGAGGAAATAAATGGAATATAAGCACAAGGTTCAGTATTACGAGACCGACAAAATGCAGGTGGTACACCATTCCAATTTTATCCGCTGGATGGAGGAAGCACGGGTGGATTTCCTCGAAAGGATAGGCGCTCCGTTTGAAAAGCTGGAGGAAATGGGTCTGATTTGTCCCGTGATCGAGGTCGGCTGCAAGTACATCGGCATGGTGCGTTTCGGCGAAACTATCACGGTAAACACGCAGCTGGAGGAATTTTCCGGTGTAAAAATGCTCGTCAGCTATACCATGACCCATGAAAACGGCGAGGTCTGCTGCGAAGCGACGAGCCGCCATTGTTTCCTGCGGGACGGCAGAGTTATCAACCTGAAAAAGAAAGAGCCTGATATTTACGCTAAGTTTGAGCCGTATATAATCAAATAAATGAATGTTTTCGTTAAAATGCGCAAAATGAAGAAAATATTGAATTACTTGATAAATTTAATTTAGGATTGCTAATTGGCATTTTTGTTTCAGGATTTATCTTGTTAGTTAAGATGTTTTTCTGTTTTAACGTATTTTTAGTTATAAAGCGTTGATAAATTATAAATTTTCTGAAAATCTTTTCGAAAACCTATTGACACATTTCAAACTTTGGTATATAATATAATTGTAAACAAATAATGTTTACAACATCGCGGATGAAGATGTGTGACGGTTCTGACACATCGGTAAAATAAAAATTGACCGAGCGTAGTTGACGAGTGACGGTTCTGACTCGTCGGTAAAATAAAATCGTGACCGAGCGATGAAAATATTATAGCGGGGTTGGTGCAAACTTACCTCGCTGTTTTTTTAGGATTTGATAAATATGCACCTCAATTATTGTTATCAAGTTTATAAGCTTTCCTCTAAATTTTATCAAGACTACCCACACGATCAATTCCCTGAAATATTAGAAAAACCTACAAGAGGTTACAACTGTATACTTATTGATTGTCACTCTGATTATTTTGTTTGTGTACCATTCAGAAGCGAGATCAGACATTCCAACGGGTTTCATTTTCATGCTACCAACAGAAGTAGATCTCATAGATCAGGATTAGATTATTCTAAAATGGTTATTATAACTGATACTGATTATTTAGACAATAACGCTATCATCGACAGAGATGAATATCGAGCTATGATTGATAATATTGATAGAATAGTAAAGGAAGCTCTTGCGTATTTAACCACCTATATTAATCATAAAAATGGAACTGAGATACTGCATCCCAAACGCTATCAAAGAGATTATTCAAAGTCAGCTTTACCTTATTTTGATTCAATTTTGTTTAAAACCAATCCTAATTCTGAATATCAATTGCATGACCAACAATCAAAAGCAGCCAATACTGCTCTTGATTCAGAATATCAGATTGGGAATAAAAAACTAATATAGATATTCAAGGCTTTTATGGGACGATCAAACAAGCAAGGCGCTATGAATATTTATAGTAAACGTCAGCCTGAATTGTACATCACAAAACCCGTAAAGTGAGGGCATATCGCAATTAGTGAAATTTATTAGAAAAAACTCTTGCAAAAAATTGTTCGGTATGGTATAATACAAATTAACCGGGACTGCGGCGGCTGATTTGCCGGGCGGTCTTGCGGACAATCATTTAAGGAGGAATAATCATGCCTTTTATCAATGTAATCACCAACGCGGAGCTGAACAAGGGGCGCGAGATTAAGCTCAAGACCGCGCTGGGCGAAGCTATCACCGCGTTGCCCGGCAAGAGCGAACATTGGCTCATGATCGCCATTCAGCCCTCTACCGCTATGTACTTTCAGGGAACAAACGAGCTTTGCGCGATGATCCAGGTGAGCATCTACGGAAAGCAGTCTCCCGACGCGAAGAGCGCTCTGACGCAGAAGGTAACGAAAGCCGTGTTCGACGAGCTGAAGGTGCCGCCGCAGAGAATTTACGTCAGCTACCACGAAACGTCCGACTGGGGAATGAACGGTTCGAATTTCTGACAGCTCTTATATAAAGGTATATAAACAAAAGCTCCTCATCGCGGGGAGCTTTTTTATCGTTTCTTTTTTATGCTGATCTTTTTTGAGGCTGCCTTTTCGGTTCTGTCCTGTGCGCTTTTGCGGGCTGCCTCTTCGACAAGCTCGCGTTTTTCCTCGGGCGATTTCGTCGGGATAACCGGCGTGCAGTTCGGCTGCTCTTTTTCGGGCTGCTTTTCCGACACGGGCAGCGACGGCAAATTTATCCGAATCTCCCTGCGTGCCTCGGTGCGGATACTCATTTCCACCCTGCCGCCCTCCGCGAACTCGGGTGTGTTCCATATATTGGCTATTTTCTCGATAAACTGCTGTTCGCGCTCCTTTGCTTCGCGCTCGCGCTTTTCGAAAAGCTCCTGCTCGGCGCGGCGTTCGCGCTCGCGGCGCTCGATCTCCAACTGTTCGGGCGTTTTGCGCTCGGGCTGAGGGCGGCGCTTTACCGGCGGCGCGGGAGCGGGTCTTGCGGGGGCGGACGGGTCTGCGGGCGGCGGCTCGGATTCCTCCGGGTCGTCTTCATCTTCGGCAGACTTGTTCCTTACGAAATCGGGGCGCGGCGCTCCGGGCTTTTTGCGCTTTGAGCCGCCGTATTTGCCGCCAAGCTCGGCGAACATTTTTTCGAAAGCCTCGTCCGTTTTGTGGCTGCGGATATTCAGTTGTATCTCGTCGTCCTCAGCAGGCTCATCGGCGGGCTGCGGAGCGCCGTACAGCTCTGTCATCAGATCGAATTCGTCCATAGGCTGACCACCCTCCGTACAAGGCAATTGTCTGCTGTCTGTTAGGAACTGTCCTGAAATAAATTGTGCGTTCAACGAAGCACAAGGAAAAATAGGCAAGCATAAATGTACAATTTATTTCAGGACAGTTCCTTATTTTAGAACCTGTTTAATATCTCGCCGAAAACTTGTGTACACCGAGATATTAAACAGGTTCTTATACATATCTTATTACAGTATACCATATTAATCTTTTTTTGTCAATGTGATTTTTCGACAAAATGTCGCCGTTTCGTATCGGAACGCGGATAATCGGCTGTGCAAAACAGACAAATATATGCGGGATAAGTGTACGATTTTCTACGCTGATAAATTGTGAATTAAATGTAAAATCTGCGAAAACCTCTTGCAATGTGCGGGATTATAGTGTATAATATATATTGCGACTGCAAGGTATCGCAATGGCGGTACGAATAAATGATATGCGATGAGGCGGGAGGTTGCCGGCGGTGCGTCGGGTAATTTCCGCTGAGTATGTCCGATTTTAAACCGGGCGGCTGTAATAACGAAACACTGTTTGTGCTTATACTTTCTTGCGAGAGGGACGGTCTGTCCGTTCTTTTGGTATGAGTGTGTGTTTTGCTGTAAGTCCGGGAGCGTTTGCGCTTTCGGTTTTTTTATAAGCGAAAACAGGGAACACACGGCAAAGTAGTTAAGGTTACAGTAATCTGCCCCCACATTAATTTTAATGCGCACAAGGAGGCGATTTAAGTGGCAGTCAATGAAAAGATCAGGATCAAGATCAAGGGCTACGAGCACGCGACTGTTGATCAGGCGGCGGCAAAGATCGTTGAGGTAGTTAAGCGCAGCGGCGCTAAGGTTTCCGGACCTATCCCGCTCCCTACCGAAAAGGAGATCGTTACCATTCTCCGCGCTGTTCACAAGTATAAGGACAGCCGTGAGCAGTTCGAGATGAGAACTCACAAGAGACTTATCGACGTGCTTCGTCCCACTAAGGAGACCACCTCTACCTTAGAAAGTCTTGAACTTCCTGCCGGTGTAAGCATTGTAATGGAGATCAAGTAATTTCCGACGGAAACCATGTGCTTTTGGTTTCTCAACAATGAAACACGCAGGTCATGTCGGGAACTTCCGACCAATAACCGATTAGGAGGAAAAAGAAAATGCAGAAAGGCATCATCGGAAAGAAGATCGGTATGACGCAGATCTTCGACGAGACGGGAAAGGTTATTCCCGTAACTGTCATCGAAGCCGGTCCCTGCGTAGTCGTTCAGAAGAAGACTGCGGAAAAGGACGGTTACGAGGCTGTACAGCTGGGCTTCGGTGAGATCAGAGCCAAGAGAGTAAACAAGCCCCTTCAGGGTCACTTCAAGAAGGCTGACGTAGCCCTCAAGAGAACCCTTAAGGAGTTCAGACTTGACGACTGCTCGGCTCTTAACGTAAAGGACATTGTAAAGGCTGATGTCTTTGCTGTCGGCGACATCGTTGATGTTTGCGGCACCAGCAAGGGTAAGGGCTACGCGGGTACTATCAAGCGCTTCAACAACGCGAGACTTAAAGAGACCCACGGTACCGGTCCTGTTCACAGACACGCCGGCTCTATGGGCGCTTGCTCCTCGCCTTCGAGAATCTACAAGGGCAAATGTATGCCCGGTCATCTCGGAAATGAGAGAGTTACCGTTCAGAACCTTGAAGTAGTCAAGGTAGACGCTGAAAACAACCTTATCGCAATAAAGGGCGCGGTTCCGGGCCCCAAGAATGGCGTAGTTACCATTGTTGATTGCGTTAAGAAGAAGGCTTGACGGAAGGAGGAATAAGTTATGTCTCAGATCGCAGTAGTAGATATGAAGGGCAACAAAGTATCCGACCTTGAGCTTAATGACAGCGTTTTCGGTATCAAGCCTAATACTGTTATCATGCACGCTATGGTTGTAAACTACCTCGCTAATCAGCGTCAGGGTACACAGTCCACCCTCACCAGAACAGAGGTTTCGGGCGGCGGAAGAAAGCCCTGGAGACAGAAGGGTACAGGTCACGCCCGTCAGGGTTCGATCCGCGCTCCTCAGTGGGTACACGGCGGCGTTGCTTTAGGTCCCAAGCCCAGAGATTACAGCTATTCGCTTAATAAGAAAGAGAAGAGACTTGCTATGAAGTCCGCTTTCTCCAGCAAGGTTCTCGATAACGATATGATCGTTGTTGACAAGTTCGAGATCGAAGGCTACAAGACCAAGACTGTCGTTGAGATGCTCAAGGCTCTCGGCGCTGACAAGAAGGCTCTTATCGTTACCAGCGCCGTTGATTCCAAGCTCATTAAGAGCGCCGCGAATATCCCCGGCGTTAAGACCGCGACCGTTAATACGCTTTGCGTTTACGATATTCTCAACTATGACAAGTTCATCGTTGCCAAGGACGCAGTAGCAAAGATCGAGGAGAATTATGCAAAAAAGAAGATTGAGGAGGTAAATAAATAATGGAAAAGATCGCTTCCGATATCATCATTAAGCCTATAATCACCGAGGATTCCATTGACAGACTTCCGGGCGGTAAGTATACCTTCAGAGTTGCCAAGGACGCTACCAAGGTAGAGATCGCCAAGGCTGTTGAAAAGCTCTTCGGCGTAGAGGTAGCTAAGGTAAACACTATCTCGGTAAAGGGCAAGGAAAAGAGAATGGGCAAGTACACGGGCTTCCGCCCCGACTGGAAGAAGGCTATCGTTACCGTTAAGGGCGATAAGACCATTGAATTCTTCGACGGTCTGTTCTGATAATCAATCGTATAGGCGCGGCTTTTTTTCAAGCCACAAAAAGCGCCTGCAAAACACTGCTAAGGAGTGAAATGTAATGGCAATCAAAGCCTATAAGCCTACTACCCCCGGCAGACGCGGCATGACCGTGACCGATTATTCGGGGATAAGCAAGGTAGCACCCTGCAAGCAGCTGCTTGAGCCGATGGATAAGAAAAGCGGCAGAAACAGCTACGGCAGGATCACCGTCCGCCACAGAGGCGGCGGTTCCAGAAGAAAATACCGCATCATTGATTTTAAGAGAAACAAGCTCGACATGGACGCTAAAGTCCTGACGCTTGAATACGATCCTAACAGATCTTCCTTCATCGCGCTCGTTGAATACGAGGACGGCGAGAAGAGATATATCATCGCTCCCGAGGGTCTGAACGTAGGCGATACCGTAAGAAGCGGCGACAGCGCTGACATCAAGGTCGGCAACGCGCTCAAGCTCGCGAATATCCCTGTTGGTACCTTCATCCACAACCTGGAGCTTTATCCCGGTAAGGGCGCACAGCTCGTTCGCTCCGCCGGCAATATGGCACAGCTCATGGGTAAGGAAGACAAGTACGCTCTCGTAAGACTTCCTTCGGGCGAAATGAGAAAGCTTCCCATTGACTGCATGGCTTCGATAGGTCAGGTAGGCAACGTTGACCACTCTAACGTACACATCGGTAAGGCCGGTAGAAAGCGCCACATGGGCTGGAGACCGAAGGTTCGCGGTTCCGTAATGAACCCCTGCGATCACCCCCACGGCGGTGGTGAGGGCAAGTCCCCGATCGGTCGTCCCGGTCCTGTTACTCCCTGGGGCAAGCCTACTCTCGGTTACAAGACCCGCGCCAAGCATAACCGCACCGATAAGTTTATCGTAAAGCGCAGAAACGGCAAGTAATACCGAAAGGAGGCAGTTGACTAATGGGAAGAAGTGTTAAAAAGGGCCCTTACGTTGAAGAAGCCCTCATGAAGAGAGTAATCGCTATGAACGAAGCGGGCGAGAAGAAGGTTCTTAAGACCTGGAGCCGCGCATCGACGATTTTCCCCGATTTCGTAGGTCATACATTCGCAGTTCACGACGGCAGAAAGCACATTCCGGTTTATGTTACCGAGGATATGGTAGGACATAAGCTCGGCGAATTTGCTCCGACCAGAACTTTCAAGGGTCACGCCGGCTCTAAGACCTCGAACAACGGTAAGAAGTAACGGCGGAAGGAGGAAATTCGCAATGGACGCAAATGCAAGAGCAGTATTGAAATCTGCCAGAATATCTCCGAGAAAGGTCAAGATCGTGCTCGACCTTATCAGAGGCAAGGATTATGAAGTCGCTTTAGCGACCGTTAAGCATACACCCAAGGCTGCCAGTGAATATCTTGAAAAGCTTCTGAAGTCCGCCGCCGCAAACGCTGAGAATAACCACAACATGGATAAGAACAACCTCTATGTTGCCGAGTGCTTCGTTTGCCCCGGAATGACTATGAAGAGAATTATGCCCAGAGCACAGGGCAGAGCGTACAGGATCCTTAAGAGAACTTCTCATATCACGGTAGTTCTCAAGGAGAGAGATTAATTAGCCTGGAGGTAAGAAGATATGGGACAGAAGGTCAATCCCCACGGACTCAGAGTCGGTGTTATCAAGGACTGGGATTCCCGCTGGTTCGCCGGTAAAAGCGATTTCGGCGATACTCTCGTTGAGGACTACAAGATCCGCGAGTATATCCTTAAGAAGCTGAACACTCGCTCTAAGAGTAATGTAAGATTTGAGGCAGACGAAAAGAATGCCAAGAAGAATAAGAACAAGACCGTTTATGCCGGCGTTCCGAAGGTAGAGATCGAGCGCTTTGCCGATAACGATGGCGGTCAGAAGGTAAAGGTTCATGTTCACTGCGCCAAGCCCGGTCTCGTGATCGGAAGAGGCGGCGCTGATATTGAGGATCTCCGCAAGGACATCGAAAAGCTCACCGGCAAGAAGGTAGCTATCAATATCATCGAGGTAAAAAGCCCCGACATCAACGCACAGCTCGTTGCCGAGAATATCGCTCATGGTCTTGAGGACAGAGTTTCCTTCAGAAGAGCTATGAAGCAGGCTATCGGCAAGGCTATGAAGCTGGGCGCTAAGGGCATCAAGGTAAAGGCAAGCGGAAGACTCGCCGGCGCTGAGATCGCCAGAAGCGAAAGCTATCACGAGGGTACTATCCCGCTCCAGACTATCAGAGCCGACATCGACTACGGCGTAGCTGAGGCTAACACCACCTACGGCAAGATCGGTATCAAGGTCTGGATATACAGAGGCGAAGTCCTCAAGGGACAGATCGCTCCTACCGACAGAAAGACTGACAGAAAGCCCAGACAGCGCCGCGATGACAAGGCTAAGGATCATCGCAGAGACTTCAACAGACAGAGGGCTGCTAAAAGAGAAGGAGGTACAAAATAATGCTGCTTCCTAAGAGAGTTAAGTACAGAAGAGTACAGCGCGGCAGACTTAAGGGTAAGGCTAACCGCGGCAACAAGGTAAACTACGGCGAATACGGCTTACAGGCTTTACAGCCTGCCTGGATCACCTCCAATCAGATCGAGGCTGCCCGTATCGCGATGACCAGATATATCAAGCGTGGCGGTCAGGTTTGGATCAAGATCTTCCCCGACAAGCCCGTTACCGAAAAGCCTGCCGAGACCCGAATGGGTTCCGGTAAGGGTTCGCCCGAATATTGGGTAGCCGTAGTTAAGCCCGGCAGAGTAATGTTCGAGATCGCAGGCGTTTCCGAGGAAATTGCCCGCGAGGCTATGAGACTTGCTATGCACAAGCTCCCCATCAAGTGCAAGTTCGTCAAGAGAGATGAAAGTGACGGTGAACAGTAATGAAGGCAAGTGAATTAAAAGAATTATCGCAGGCGGAGCTTGAGCAGAAGCTCGCTGAGCTTAAGCAGGAGCTTTTTAACCTTCGTTTTCAGCACGCTGTTAACCAGCTCGAAAATCCCCTGAGAATGAAAGCCGTTAAAAGGGATATAGCTCGTGTAAAGACAGTTCTCCGCGCCAGCGAGAACGCCTGAAGGGAGGACGTTTTAAAATGAGCGAAAGAAATCTTAGAAAAACCAGAGTCGGCGTTGTAGTTTCCGACAAGATGGATAAGACCATTGTGGTAGCTATCGAGGATAACGTAGCACACCCTCTCTATAACAAGATCATCAAGAGAACCGTTAAGCTCAAGGCACACGACGAAAACAACGAGTGCCACAAGGGCGACAAGGTCGAGGTTATGGAAACAAGACCTCTCTCCAAGGATAAGAGATGGAGACTTGTTAAGGTTCTTGAGACCGCTAAGTAAGCAGCTTTCAGCCGCGGCGAAGACCCCTCGTTGGTCTTGACGCGCAGGCGGGAAATTTCGTTTACAGGTCAAATGATCGAAAACTTATCTTAAACATTTTTTAAGTTTCTGAAAGGAGGAACGCACTGTGATCCAGATGCAGACCTATCTCAAGGTTGCAGATAACTCCGGCGCTAAGGAGCTTATGTGCATCAGAGTACTCGGCGGTACACGCAGAAGATATGCAAACATCGGCGACGTTGTGGTAGCTTCCGTTAAAAAAGCAACACCCGGCGGAGTAGTTAAGAAGGGCGATGTTGTAAAAGCAGTAATCGTTCGTTCGGCAAGCGGTCTCAGAAGAGCAGACGGAACTTACATCCGCTTCGACGAGAATGCAGCCGTAATCATAAAAGAGGACAAGAACCCCAGAGGAACCCGTATTTTCGGACCTGTGGCTAAGGAGCTCCGCGAGAAGGACTATATGAAGATCCTCTCCCTCGCTCCCGAGGTACTTTGATCAGGAGGAGCCGATATATTATGAGTAAAGTACACGTAAAGACCGGCGACACCGTAGTAGTTCTTTCCGGAAAGGATAAGGGACAGAAGGGACAGGTTGTCGCTGTCTCCCCCAAGGAAGGAAAGGTAATCGTTGAGGGTATAAACAAGGTAAAGAAGCACGTTAAGCCCGGCAGAGCCGGACAGCAGGGCGGCATAGTTGAGGCTGAGGGCGCTATCTATTCGTCCAAGGTTCAGGTCATCTGCCCCAAGTGCGGAAAGCCTACCAGGATAGCTCACAAGCTCCTGGAGGACGGCTCCAAGGTCAGAGTTTGCAAGAACGACGGCTGCGGAGAAGAATTTTAATTAAGGAGGAGATTTACGATGGCTGGCGCAAGACTCAAAGAATACTACGTATCCGACGTAGCTCCCGCCCTGATGAAGAAATTCAAGTACGAAAACGTAATGCAGATCCCCAAGCTCGATAAGGTAGTTATCAACGTAGGCTGCGGTGCCGATAAGGACAACAAGAAAGTCCTCGACGCTATCTGCGCAGACCTCGCCGCTATCACCGGTCAGAAGCCCGTTCTCTGCAAGGCAAAGAAGAGCGTTGCGAACTTCAAGCTCAGAGAGGGTCAGGTGATCGGCGTTAAGGTAACGCTCAGAGCTGACAGAATGTACGAATTCTGCGACAGACTGTTCAACGTTGCTTTCCCCCGCGTTCGTGACTTCAGAGGGATCAACGGCAATTCCTTCGACGGCAGAGGAAATTATTCCACCGGTATCAAGGAACAGCTTATCTTCCCCGAGATCGAGTACGATAAGATCGACAAGGTTCGCGGCATGGATATAAACTTCATCACTACCGCAAAGACCGATGAAGAGGCTAAGGAGCTTTTATCCCTTCTGGGCGCTCCCTTCGCCAAGTAATACAAGGAGGTACCTGACAAAATGGCTAAGAAGTCTATGATTAACAAGCAGCAGGCTGCTCCTAAATTCTCCACCCGCGCATACAACAGATGCAAGATCTGCGGCAGACCGCACGCTTACATCAGAAAGTATGGCATTTGCCGCATCTGCTTCAGAGAGCTCGCTCACGAGGGCAAGATCCCCGGAGTTAAGAAGGCAAGCTGGTAAAAGGGAGGTTAATTCAGAATGCAGATCACAGATACTATTGCGGACCTGCTTACCCGCATCCGCAACGCATCAACAGCAAAGCACGCTACGGTTGACATTCCCGCATCGGGCATAAAGAAGTCCATCACTCAGATCCTTCTCGACGAGGGCTACATCAAGGATTTCAAGGTGATCGAGGACGGCAAGCAGGGAATAATCAGAGTTACCCTGAAGTACGACGATAACAAAAAATCCGTTATCTCGGGTCTTAAAAGAGTTTCCAAGCCCGGCTTAAGAATTTATTCCAGCTGCGAAGACCTTCCCAAGGTTATGAAGGGTCTCGGAGTTGCTATAATCTCTACCTCAAAGGGTGTTATCACCGACAAGAAGGCAAGAGAGCTTAAGGTAGGCGGCGAGGTTCTCGCATTTATCTGGTAAGGAGGACAAATATATGTCAAGAATAGGTGTTAAGCCCATTGAAGTTCCTGCCGGAGTTGAGGTAACTGTTGCCGACGGCAACGTTGTGACGGTAAAGGGACCCAAGGGTACGCTTACTAAGTCCTACAACAAGGACATGATAATCAAGGCAGACGGCGGCGTTATCACCGTTGAACGCCCCACCGAAGACAAACTTCACAAGTCCCTCCACGGACTTACAAGAACGCTCATCCACAATCAGGTCGTAGGCGTTACCGAGGGCTATACCAAGACCCTTGAGATCGTCGGCGTTGGTTACAGGGCTCAGAAGAAGGGCAAGGAGGTTCACTTAAACCTCGGTTACTCTCACCCCGTAATTATCCCCGAGACCGATTCGATCAAGCTCGACGTTCCCCAGCCCAACCAGATCGTTGTAACGGGTATCGACAAGCAGGAGGTCGGTCAGTTCGCCTCCGAGATCCGTGAGAAGCGTCCTCCCGAGCCTTACAAGGGCAAGGGTATCCGCTACACCGGCGAATATATCATCCGCAAGGAAGGTAAGGCCGGTAAGGGCAGCAAGAAGTAACGCGCAAAGGAGAGAATGACAAATGGTTAAAAAGCTTGACAGAGCAAAGGCAAGAGCCAAAAGGCATTACAGAGTCCGCAACAAGATCAACGGTACTGCCGAATGCCCCCGCTTGAATGTATTCCGCTCCTCTAAGCATATCTATGCACAGATCATTGACGATATTAAGGGCGTTACGCTTTGTGCAGCCTCCTCGATGGACAAGGGCTTCGAGGGCAACGGCGGCAACAAGGAAGGCGCTCGCAAGGTCGGCGAGGCTATCGCGAAGGCGGCAGCCGAAAAGGGTATCACCGAAGTCGTTTTCGACAGAGGCGGTTATGTATACCACGGCCGCGTACAGGAGTTGGCAGACGGCGCTCGTGAGGGCGGACTCAAGTTCTAAAAGGAGGTTTTACTTTGGCTTTTACAGATGCTAACGGATCCGAGCAGCTTGCCGAAAAGGTAGTTGCCATAAACAGAGTATCCAAGACCGTTAAGGGCGGACGAATCATGAAGTTCTCCGCACTCGTGGTAGTCGGCGACGGAAACGGCACCATCGGCTTCGGACTTGGCAAGTCGGGCGAAGTTCCCGACGCTATCCGTAAGGGAATCGAGGACGCTAAGAAGAACCTTATCAAGGTATCTCTCAGAGGCACCACTATCCCTCACGAAATAATCGGCAAATTCGGCGCAGGCGAGGTTCTTCTTATGCCCGCCGCTCCCGGTACCGGCGTTATCGCCGGCGGTCCTGTCAGAGCGGTCGTTGAAGTAGCAGGCATCAAGGACATCAGAACCAGATCGCTCCGTTCCAATAACCCTTCGAACGTAGTAAGAGCTACCTTCAACGGGCTTGCGGCGCTTAAATCCGCTGAAGAGGTCGCCGCAAAGCGCGGTAAGACCGTAAAGGAATTGTTCAAATAAGGAGGACCGGCAATGGCAAATCTTAAGATCACGCTCGTAAAGAGCCTGAATTCTAAGTCGCAGAAGCAGATCGCTACTGCACATTCCCTTGGTCTTCATAAGATCGGCGCTGAGACCGTTCAGCCCGATAACGCTCAGACACAGGGCAAGATCAAGGTAATTTCTCACCTTATAAAAGTAACCGAAGCGTAAGATCAAGGAGGTGCAAGAATGAAACTGCACGAATTATCCCCCGCTCCCGGCAGCACCAAGGAGACCAAGCGTATAGGCAGAGGTCACGGCTCGGGACAGGGTAAGACCGCAGGCAAGGGTCACAAGGGTCAGAAGGCAAGATCCGGAGGCGGCGTAAGACCCGGCTTTGAAGGCGGTCAGACAGCGCTTGCAAGACGTATCCCTAAGCGCGGATTCAATAATATTTTCGGAACCGTTTACGCGGTTGTAAACGTATGTGATCTTGAAAGATTCACCGACGGCACCGTGGTTGACACCGAGCTGCTCAAGGCTTCGGGTCTTGTAAAGAAGGAGCTTGACGGCATCAAGATCCTCGGCAACGGAGAACTCACTAAGAACCTTACCGTTAAGGCTGCAAAATTCTCGGCAGCTGCTAAAGAGAAAATCGAAAGGGCAGGCGGGAAGGCAGAGGTGATGTAATAGTGTTACAGACCTTTAGAAACGCATGGGCAACACCCGAGCTTAGGAAGAAGATCCTTTACACTTTACTCATCGTTATCATTTACCGTATCGGCGGCGCTATCCCGGTACCGTATCTCGACAGAGACGTACTGAGAAGCTGGTTCGACCAGCAGAACGCCAGCGGAAACGTGTTCAGCTACCTGAATGTACTCTCGGGCGACAACTTCTCGAAGGGTACTCTGCTCGCACTTTCCGTATCACCCTACATCAACGCGCAAATTATTATCCAACTTCTGACATACGCTCTCCCACCGCTTGAAAAGCTATCCAAGGAAGGCATGGAGGGCAGGAAGAAGATAGACAAGATCACCCGCTACTCGGCACTCGCGATAAGCGTGTTCCAGGCGTGGGCTTACTACCTGACTTTGAAGAACAAGGCGCAGGCGCTCGTTTACACGGGGTCTGACTTCGCCAAGATCTTCTCCGAGATAGTTATTATCATGTGCTTTACCGCCGGCTCGTTCCTTACGATCTGGCTCGGTAATCAGGTGAGCGAAAAGGGTCTCGGAAACGGTATCTCCATGCTGCTGTTCGCGGGTATCATAGCGCGTATACCCAACGACATCATCAGAGACTTCGGCTATATGCAGCTCGATGATACCAAATATAAGATACTCGTTCCTCTGCTTTACGTCATCTACGTCCTCATGATAGCGCTCATCGTTTTCATGAACGCCGCGGAAAGGCGCGTGCCGATAGCCTACGCCAAGCGCGTTGTCGGCAGAAAGCAGTACGGCGGTCAGAATACCTACCTTCCCGTGAAGATCTCTATGGCGGGCGTGCTCCCCATAATCTTCGCAATGGCATTTATGTCTCTCCCCTCTACCTTAGAGCTGTTTATCACTCCCAAGGAGGGCGGTATCTATGAGAAGATACTCAAGGTATTCCAGTATACTCACCCTGTATACGGTATTCTGTACTTCCTGCTTATAATCGCATTCAACTATTTCTACATCTCCATGCAGTATGATCCGCTTCAGATCTCGAACGATCTGCGTCAGTCCAACGGCGCTATCCCGGGTATCCGTCCCGGCAAGCCCACCGTGGATTACCTGCGCAGAGTTCTTTCCAAGATAACCCTCGTGGGAGCCTTCTTCCTCGGACTTATCGCTCTGTTCCCGATCATATTCGCAGCCCTTACCGGTATCCCCGCAGCAATGGGCGGTACCTCGATACTCATCGTTGTAAGCGTTGCGCTGGAGACTTCAAGAACTATGGAATCCCAGATGATGATGCGTCATCACAAGGGCTTCCTCGAATAATAAACTTAACGGCTTGAGAAAGAAGGAGGAAAACCTATGAATCTTATCTTACTGGGCGCTCCCGGCGCAGGCAAGGGTACACAGGCGGAGATAATCTGCAAGGAACTCGGAATACCTACCATTTCTACGGGCAATATGCTCAGAGCCGCTGTTAAAGCCGGAACCGAATACGGTCGGAGCCTGACGCACAGAACGGCTTCATTCTTGACGGCTTCCCCAGAACAGTTCCTCAGGCTGAGGCTCTCGACGCTATGGGTGTTCAGATCGACAAGGTAATTGAAATATATGTACCCGACGAGACGATCACCAGGCGTATGAGCGGCAGAAGAGTCTGCCTCGACTGCGGCGCTACCTATCACACCGAATTTAAGCCGCCCAGGCAGGAGGGCGTTTGCGACGCTTGCGGCAAGGAGCTTGTTATCCGCAAGGACGACGAGCCTGCAACTGTACTCGGCAGACTGAAAACCTATCACGAGCAGACTGAGCCTCTTAAAGATTACTACGGCAAGCAGGGCAAGCTCAGAACCGTAGAGGGTCAGGAGAAGCTGGAGGAAACTACCAAGCTCACACTCGCTGCTCTTAAGGCTTGATAGAAAGAAGAAAATGCCAATGATCTCTATCAAATCAAAGACCGAGATCGAAAAGCTCCGCCGTGCGGGATTCATCACCGCGGGAGCGCTCGACGCAGCCGAAAAGGCGATAAAGCCCGGCATGACCACCAAGGAGCTTGACAGGGTGATAGAAAAGTACATCACCTCTCACGGCGCAAAGCCCGGCTTCAAGGGGTACGGCGGGTTCCCCGCTGCGGCGTGTATCTCGGTAAATGATGTTGTTATCCACGGGATACCCGGAAATTACGTTATCAAAGAGGGCGATATAGTGTCTGTCGATACGGGCGCTTATATCGACGGCTATCACGGCGATTCGGCACGGACATTCGCAGTCGGGAATATCTCCGACGAGGCGGAAAGACTGCTGAGATCGACCCGCGAAAGCCTGATGCTCGCCGTGTCAATGGCGGCTCCCGGCGTAAGGATCGGCGACATCGCTGCCGCTATCCAGAAGTATAACGAGGATAACGGTTTCGGGATCGTCAGAGAATACTGCGGTCACGGACTCGGCAGAGATATGCACGAAGACCCCGAGGTGCCGAATTACGGCAAGGCGGGTCACGGCGTAAGGCTCCGCGAGGGTATGGTCATCTGTATCGAACCGATGATAACCGCGGGAGATTACAAGGTAAAGGTGCTCGACGACGGCTGGACGGTAAAGACCGTCGATCATTCGCTCGCAGCGCATTTTGAACACGCGATAGCTATTACGAAGGAAGGCTGCATTATTCTGAGCGACCCTACTCCGTACTGAGCTTTAAGGCGCGTCAGACAGAAGGCTTCGGACAGTCCGCCGCAAAAAAATTACGTTGCTTTGCACGGCGGAGCATTTCACCTGTCCGGTACCTTTTGGCAAAAGATCGCCTGAAAACAGTAAAGCGCAAGCTGATTTAGGTTTAAGACCCAAAGCGTGAATCGGCAGACCGTATCCCACACGATGCGGGGCTGATGATCCGCTGCCGAAAGGAATGTGGATAAATGTCTAAACAAGATGTAATCGAGCTGGAGGGCGAAGTTACCGAGGCGCTTCCGAACGCTACGTTCAGAGTAGAGCTGGCGAACGGACACAAGATACTCGCTAACATCAGCGGAAAGCTGCGTATGAATTATATTCGTATCGTCCCCGGCGATAAGGTTACGGTCGAAATGTCGCCTTACGATCTTACAAAGGGAAGAATCACCTGGAGGGCTAAGTAATAAAGCCCGCCTCATCAGCCAAGAGCCGCCGGGTTCGGAGGAACTTAAGCGGCGTACACAAAAGGAGGTATTTCAAATGAAAGTAAGACCTTCCGTTAAGCCCATGTGCGAAAAGTGCAAGGTTATCAAAAGACACGGCAAGATCATGGTTATCTGCCAGAACCCCAAGCACAAGCAGCGTCAGGGATAATTTTTTGGAGGTGTAATTGAATGGCTCGTATTGCCGGTATAGACCTGCCCAAGGATAAGAGAGTCGAGATAGGACTTACCTATATTTTTGGCATCGGTCAGAAGACCTCCGCAAAAATTCTTGCGGAGACAGGCGTTGACCCCGACATCAGAGTAAAGGATCTGTCGGAGGACGACGTTGCTAAATTGCGTGAGTATATTGACCACAACATTACCGTTGAGGGCGACCTCAGAAGAGAAGTAGCTCTTAACATAAAGAGACTTGTTGAGATCGGCTGTTACAGAGGCGTGCGCCACAGAAGAGGTCTCCCCGTAAGAGGACAGAGAACCAAGACCAACGCCAGAACCCGCAAGGGACCTGTAAAGACCATCGCTAACAAGAAGAAGTAAGGAGGGACTTACAAGAACATGGCTCAGAAAAAGGTTATTCGCCGCAGACGCGAAAGAAAGAACATCGAACAGGGACAGGTTCATATCCAGTCCACCTTCAATAACACCATCGTTACCATCACCGATATGCAGGGCAACGCCATTTCTTGGGCTTCCGCCGGCGGCTTAGGCTTCCGCGGCTCCAAGAAGAGCACTCCCTTCGCCGCTCAGACCGCTGCCGAGACAGCTGCAAGAGCCGCTAAGGAGCATGGTCTTAAGATCGTTGAGGTATACGTTAAGGGACCCGGCGCAGGCAGAGAGGCTGCTATCAGAGCGCTTCAGTCCGAGGAGCTTGAGGTACGCATGATAAAGGACGTTACCCCGATCCCCCACAACGGATGCCGTCCCCCCAAGAGAAGACGTGTATAATAATCAATTTGAGTGTTCCCAATGTTTACTCAAAGTCGGATAAGCGCCGCCCTTTGCGCAAAGATCCGATACTGACATCAAAAAACGGAGGTAATTTAAAATGGCAGTTAATAAGAAACCCATACTGAAAACTTGCCGCGAACTCGGCATCAGCCCCATGGTAATGGGCGTAAGCACTACTCTTACTCCCGAAAGAAAGGCAAAGCTCGACAAGCTGGGCAAGAGAGGCGTTACCGATAACCTTGAATTCAGAGATCCTCACGCAGGAATGAGAAGAAAGATCTCCGAATATGGTCTTCAGCTGAAGGAAAAGCAGAAGCTCCGCTTCATCTATGGCGT
This sequence comes from uncultured Ruminococcus sp., assembly GCA_902776945.1. Lineage (GTDB taxonomy): Bacteria > Bacillota > Clostridia > Oscillospirales > Ruminococcaceae > YE71. The sequence continues at coordinate 5,883 of CACYSH010000027.1, read as the reverse complement.
TCTCGAAAAGCAGTTCAGACACATCTATGAGAAGGCTCAGAAGATGGAGGGTCAGGCTGGTGAAAACCTCATCACCCTTCTTGAAGAAAGACTCGATAACGTGGCTTTCAGAATGGGTATGGCTCTTACCAGAAGAGAAGCCCGTCAGCTTGTTTCTCACGGTCACTTCCTCGTAAACGGCAAGAGAGTTGACATTCCTTCCTATACCGTTAAGGTAGGCGACGTTATCAGCGTAGCCGACAGCTTCAAGAAGAGCGCTAAGTTCAAGCTCATCACCGAGGGCGAGGACGGCAACGGCGGTACGAAGGACAGACTTGTTCCCACTTGGCTCGAAGTAAACAAGGACAGCAAGGAAGCTAAGGTTCTCAGGGCACCCGTTAAGGAAGATCTTGATTACCAGGTAGAGGAGCACCTCATCGTCGAGCTGTATTCGAGATAATAGCAGTTCTTACAAGGGACTGTCCGTTATCCGTTTACATTGCTTTGCATAAGACATCGTAAAGATAAAGAAAGCGGCATCCGCCGGCTTGTTCGGTGTGTGTACGCAGTTTTAAACAGGAGGGTTCTAAATGCTTGAAAAGATCGAAAAGCCTGAAATAGAAACAGAAGAGCTCAAGAGTAACGGCACTTACGGTCGTTTCGTCCTTGAGCCTCTCGAGCGCGGCTACGGCATTACGCTGGGCAACAGCTTGAGAAGGGTACTGCTCTCCTCGTTACCGGGTGTTGCCGTTACATCTGTCAAGATCGACGGCGTGCATCACGAGCTTACAACCATTCCGGGAGTTAAGGAAGACGTAACCGAAATTATCCTTAACCTAAAGGGACTCACGGCAAAGCTGTACGGTGAAGGACCCAAAACCATATACATCGAAGCCGAAGGCGAGTGCGAGGTCACTGCGGGCGACATTAAAGCGGATTCCGAGGTAGACATACTCGTTCCCGATATGCACATCGCAACACTCAGCGCAGGCGCAAAGCTGTATATGGAAATAGTTATCGACCGCGGCAGAGGCTATGTTTCCGCAGAAAAGAACAAGTCTCTGACACCCAACGCACCTATCGGCGTTATCGCTGTTGACAGCATTTACACGCCCGTGCTTAAGGTGAACTACACCGTTGATAACACCCGTGTAGGTCAGATCACAGACTACGACAAGCTCACCTTGGAGGTATGGACCGATGGTACCATATCCGCTAAGGAAGCCGTTTCAATGGCAGCCAAACTCCTCAACGAGCATCTTACTCTCTTCATCGACCTCTCGGAGGATACTCATGTTGAAGAGATCATGGTTGAAAAGGACGACAAGGGCAAAGAAAAGATCCTTGAGATGACCATTGAGGAACTTGACTTATCCGTGCGCTCGTTTAACTGCCTGAAGCGTGCGGGTATCAACACTGTGAACGACCTTATAGAAAAATCCGAAGAAGAAATGATGAAGGTCAGGAACCTTGGCAAGAAGTCTTTCGACGAGGTCAAGGAAAAGCTCCACTCGCTGGGCTATGACCTCAGTTCCGAAGAAGACAATTAACTTAGGAAGGAGTTGAAGATCATGCCGGGTACAAGAAAGCTGGGAAGAACCACCGACCACAGAAGAGCTATGCTCAGAGCGATGGTAACATATCTTCTCGAAAACGGAAAGATCGAAACAACTGTTACAAGAGCTAAGGAAGTCAGCGCCATGACCGAGAAAATGATAACTCTCGGCAAGGCAGGCGACCTGCATTCCAAGCGTCAGGTATTCTCCTACGTTACCAAGGAGGCAGTTGCCAAGAAGCTCTTTGATGAGATCGCACCCACTTATGAGGGTCGTCAGGGCGGTTACACGAAGATCGTAAAGATCGGACCGCGTCGCGGCGACGCTGCCGAGATGGCAATAATCTCTCTTATCTGATAAATTCCGACCCCTGCGTGAAGACCGCGGGGGTCTTTTTTGTTTTACTATTGGTGTAGGGCGGGGGCTTGCTCCCGCCGCTTGATTGTGCCGCCGACGGTTCGTTCACGGGCGACTGCACGAACAAGTTCGTGCCATGCTCGCCCATACATAATAATGCAGATTATTATGTATGTTGTATTGCGTTGTCGTTGTTTGATTTTATTACAGATTTATTCTCATTCTCAATAACAATATCAGTAACAGCATCATATTTCAGTTTCATTATCAGTATCAGTAACAGTATCATTATCAGCTACATTTGCTAACTTTTGCTTGCTTAAGCTGCCATTTGCTACGTTTGCTAACTTATGCTGCCTTTTGCTAAAGAAAAAAATCCCCGGTGGTCAAACCGGGGATAATATTTTTGATCTATGCCGCCGCCGGGACAAGCTCTTCCGCTGTCGGCTCCTTGGGCTTTTTGCCTAATGCCCGCATGGCATTCAGTATGGCAAGAACTGCCACGCCTACGTCCGCAAAGACCGCCGCCCACATATTCGTGATACCGAAAGCACTCGTCAGCAGCACCAGCGCTTTCACGCCCAGCGCAAACGCGATATTCTGCTTCACAATGCCTATTGTCTTGCGGGAAATGCCTATCGCCGTGACTATGCCCGAGGGCTTGTCGTCCATGAGAACTATGTCGGCGGCTTCGATAGCCGCGTCGGCACCGTATGCGCCCATTGCTATGCCTACGTCGGCACGGGAGAGAACAGGCGCGTCGTTTATGCCGTCGCCCGCGAAAGCCACTCTGCCCTTGCCCGCCGCGATTATTTCCTCCGCTTTGGCTACCTTGTCCTGCGGCATAAGCTCGGTGAATACCTCGTCCACGCCAAGCTCACGCGCCGCCGCTTCGCCCGCGGCTTTGCTGTCGCCCGTGAGGATCACCGTGCGGATACCCATTTCGCGCAGCTTCGAGATAGTCTCGCGGCTGTCGGGCTTCACGGTGTCACTGATGTTCACAGCGCCTAAATATTTCCCGCCGCGTGCGATGTGAACGACCGTTCCGGTAAGCTCCTGCTTACTGAACTCAATGCCGTTTGCCGACATCAGCGCCGCGTTGCCCGCGAGGATCTCGCTGCCGTTCGCCTTGCAGGAAATACCCATACCCGAGTGGTCTTTGTGGTCTGCCGCCGCCGAAAAGCCGATCTCGCGCAGCTCGGCTTCGCGGATAAGTGAACGCGCAATCGGGTGATTTGAACCGCTCTCGGCAGAAGCCGCCGCCGAAAGAAGCTCCTCTTCGGTGCAGCCGTTCGGAATGACTTTCGTTACCGAAAATTCGCCGCGTGTGAGCGTACCTGTCTTGTCAAAAATGACCGTGCCGACCTGCGAAAGCGATTCCATGTAGTTGCCGCCCTTGATAAGCACGCCCTTTCGCGAGGCTCCGCCGATGCCGCCGAAAAAGCTCATCGGCACCGAGATAACAAGCGCACACGGGCAGGAGACAACAAGGAAATTCAGCGCCCGCATGAGCGAATCGGTGAACGCTATGTTTGTAACGAGCGGGGGGACAGCCGCCAGCAGCACCGCCGCTCCCACGACCGCCGGAGTGTAGACCTTCGCAAACTTCGTGATGAAATTCTCGGAACGCGCTTTTTTTGACGCGGCGTTCTCGACCATTTGCAGGATCTTGGAGACCGTAGACTCGCCGAAGGGCTTTGTCGTGCGAATTTTGAGCGTGCCGGAAAGATTCACGCAGCCGCTCAACACCTCGTCGCCCGCCGCGACCTCGCGGGGCATACTTTCGCCCGTGAGCGCCGCCGTGTTGAGCGAGCTGCCGCCCTCGACGATAACGCCGTCAAGCGGGAGCTTTTCGCCCGCACGAACTTCAATAAGCTCGCCCGGCTCGATCTCCGACGGGTGAACCTCTATGCGCTCGCCGCCGCGGAGAACCACCGCGCTGTCGGGGCGAATGTCCATAAGCGCCGCAACGGATTTCCTCGAACGAGTGGTGGCAATGTTCTGGAAAAGCTCGCCCGTCTGATAGAATATCATGACCGCCGCGCCCTCGCTGTACTCGCCGACCGCCATAGCGCCAATCGTTGCAACGGTCATAAGGAAATTCTCGTCAAAAAGCTGTCCGTGACCGATGTTCATTACTGCTTTTTTCACAACGTCCCAGCCCGCGCAGGCGAACGGGAGCAGAAATATCCCGATAAGCGCGGGGCGCGGCAGCTCGAAAACGTGCGAAACGATCAATGCTGCGACAAGCAGCACGATTGCCCCGATTATGCGGTACAGCATTTTTTTCTGCTTTTTTGACAGCTTTATGTTCATAGCGCTCTTCCTTTCGGGTCTTAGCGCCGCACGGAGACCCGCACGGCGCTGTTCATTCGTTATCAGTCAAAGTTTACCGATGTGTCCGGCTCGACCTTTTTAACGGCTTTCTGTATCTCCTTGAATATCTTCTTTTCGCTGTCCTCATCGTATTCGAGGGTCATTTTCTGCGTCATGAATGTTATCATGCAGCTCTGAACGCCCTCGATCTTTGAGACAGCTTCTTCCATTTTTCTCGCGCAGTTGGCGCAGTCGAGGTCTTCCATTTCAAACACTTTCTTAACGATTGCCATAATATTACTTCCTTTCAGAATTTTGTGATTATCGCGACAGCGCAGTCCATTCTGCCGCCCGCGATACGATATTCGACATTTTCATAGCCCATTTCGGCGAAAAACTCGCGGTAGGAGTGCATATCAAATTCCGACTTGAAATCCACGCCGAAGCTCCTGAGTAATTCGGTGACAGCCTTCTGCGAGGGCTTGGCGGCGTTTATGTAGGTCGGGACGATTATCTTACCGCCGTGCTTACAGACCCTTTCAAGCTCCTTCAAAGCCGTCTGCGGGTCGTCAAGCAGGTGGATAACGTTTCCCGCTATCACCTTGTCAAAGCAGTTGTCGCTGCATTTGAGCGCCGTGAGGTCTGCCATGTAGAAGCTGACGTTCGCGAACTCCGCGCAGTTTTTCTGCGCCTCGCGGAGCATACCCTTCGACACATCGGTAGCGATGAGCCTTTTGCATTTCGGGGCGACAAAACGGCTGATAGCGCCCGTTCCGCAGGCACATTCAAGGACAATATCCCCCGCGCCGACGTATTCCGCGACGATTTTCCCCGTAGTGAGGTAAACGTCCTTATTGTAAAGCGTTTCGGCAGCGTCGTAGATCGGTGAAAAAGTATCCCAAACCATATTTTTCCTCCTTATTCGGTAACGTGTTCAAGACCCGTTTCAATAATGCTTCTTACATGGTCGTCCGAGAGCGAGTAGTAGACCACCTTGCCCTCGCGCCTGAACCGCACGAGCTTGTTGTTTTTAAGCACTCTGAGCTGATGCGAGCAGGCGGTCTGCGAAAGTCCGAGCCGCTGGGAAAGGTCGCCGACGCAAAGCTCGGTATCGAGCAGCGCGTAAAGTATGCGTATTCTTGTTACGTCGCCGAATACCTTGAAGAACTCTGCGAGATCGACGAGCGTGCTTTCTTCCGGGATAATGCCGCTTTCGCGGGTGTGAGGTTCGTGCGAATGGCTGTGTTCCTCCGTATAATGCTGATGTATCTCCGCAGTCATCTGCTCACTTCCTTTCATATGTTCATCTGTTCATATGATAACATATAAACAGCTGATTGTCAATAGGCTGGAGAACGATTTGTGATATGTCACATAAATTTACAAAAAAATCGGCGCAGATCATACGATTCTTGCAAAGCAATGGCGAAAATGGGGTCAGGGCGGCGGCGCAGGCGCAACCTTTGTGTTGGAAATGTTGAAAACTATAAATATAACTTTGATTATCCGAAAGCTGCCGAACTCGCAAAGCAAGGGCGAAAATGGGGTCAGGGCGGCGGCGCAGGCGCAACATTTGCGTTGGAAATGTTGAAAACTATAAATATAACTTTGATTATCCGAAAGCTGCCGAACTCGCAAAGCAATGGCGAAAATGGGGTCAGGGCGGCGGCGCAGG